>NZ_CEEDEA010000036.1:0-30806 GCF_979253755.1 Methylobacterium sp. AC315 | reverse complement strand
CTCTCCCGACCCGGCCTGACGGCCGGCCCACCCTCCCCCGCAGAGGGGGGAGGGACTGCGCGGCGGCCGATGGCGCCCAAGGTCATGTCCCGACCCATCACTCCGCCGGGACCGCGGCAACGTGGGGCATCGCCCGCGCCCGCGCCTTGGCCGGCACGCCGACGCGCATCCGGCGGTCGGTGAGGGACAGCCCGCCGCCCAAGGCCATCACGACCGCGCCGAGCCAGATCATCAGCACCAGCGGCTTGTAGTAGAGGCGCAGGCCGACGCCGCCATCCTGGCCGATCTCGCCGAGGCTGGCGTAGACCTGACTCGCCCCGATGGTCAGCAGGCCGGATTCCGTCACCGACATCTTGCGGCTCGGGTAGAAGCGCTTGCCGGTCTCGACCCGGCCGACCTCGTCGCCCGAGCGGGTCCGGATCGTCAGGAAGGCCGCGGCCTCCTCGTAGTTCGGGCCGGCCCGGGGCGCAAGCCGGTCGAGGGTCGCCGTGTAGGGGCCGGCCGACAGGGTCTGGCCGGGCTTGAGCGTCGCCAGCCCTTCGGTGGCCCACCCTTGCGCGGCGATGCCGATCACAACCACGCCGACGCCGGCATGGGCGAGCGCCGTGCCCCAGGCCGAGCGCGGCAGGCCGATGGCTCGGCGCCCGATCTGGCCGAGGTCGCGCGTCCGGCTGGAGCCAAAGCCCCGGGCCCGGGAGACGATCTCCAGCGCCGAGCCGATCAGCAGGTAGGCGCCGAGCCCGATCCCGACCGGCGCCATCACGGGGCCGCCCCAGGTGAAAGCCAGGACCGCGAAGCCGACCACCAGGGCGACGGCGAGCGCCGCGAACAGGCGCTGCGAGGCTGCGAGCACGTCCCCGCGCTTCCAGGCGAGCGCCTGGCCGAAGGGCACGATCAGCAGGAGCGGAATCGCCAGGGGGATGAAGGTGGCGTTGAAGAAGGGCGGCCCGACCGTGATCTTCTCCCCGGTCAGCATCTCCAACAGGAGCGGATAGAGCGTCCCCACCAGCACCGTGGCGCAGGCGGCCACCAGGAACAGGTTGTTGAGGACGAGCGCCCCCTCCCGGGAGATCGGCGCGAACAGGCCGCCCTGTCGCAGCAGCGGCGCCCGCCACGCAAACAGCGTCAGCGAGCCGCCGATGAACAGGATCAGGATCGCCAGGATGAAGACGCCGCGGGTCGGGTCGGTGGCGAAGGAATGCACCGAGGTGATCACCCCGGAGCGGACCAGGAAGGTGCCGATCAGCGACAGCGAGAAGGTCAGGATGGCGAGCAGCACCGTCCAGACCTTCAGGGTGTCGCGCTTCTCCATCACCACGGTGGAGTGCAGCAGCGCCGTGCCGGCGATCCAGGGCATCAGGGAGGCGTTCTCCACCGGATCCCAGAACCACCAGCCGCCCCAGCCGAGCTCGTAATAGGCCCAGTAGGAGCCCATCGCGATGCCGAGCGTCAGGAACGACCAGGCTGCGAGCGTCCAGGGCCGCACGGCCCGCGCCCAGACCGCATCGATCCGCCCGTCGATCAGGGCGGCGACCGCGAAGGCGAAGCTGATCGAGAAACCGACATAGCCGACGTAGAGGAGCGGCGGGTGGATCGCCAACCCGACATCCTGCAGCAGCGGATTGAGGTCGTTGCCCTCGAGCGGCGCCGGGACCACGCGGCTGAACGGGTTCGAGGTCGTGATGATGAACAGCACGAACACGAAGGTGATCAGGCCCTGCACGCCGAGCGTGTTGGCCCGCAAGCGCGGCGGCACGGAATTCTTGGCCACGGCCACGCAGGCGCCGAACAGGGTCAGGATCAGGACCCAGAGGAGCATCGAGCCCTCGTGGTTCCCCCAGACGCCGGAAAACTTGTAGATCAGCGGCTTCTGCGTGTGCGAGTTCTCGACGACGTTCTGGACCGAGAAGTCCGAGGTGACGTGCGCCCAGGTCAGGGCCGCGAAGGCGAACAGCACGCACGCGAAGGCGCCCAGGGCCGCCTGCGAGGCGGCCTGGCGCAGGGCCGGGTCGCCCGAGCGCGCCGCCCAGACCGGCATCACCATCTGGACAAGGGAGATCGCCAGCGCGAGCGCGAGCGCGAAATGGCCGGTCTCGACGATCATCCGGTTTCCTTACCGCTCACTGCGGGGGCCGAGGGTCCCGCCGTTCGAGGCGGTGACGGGCTTCGGTGCGACCTTGGCGCCGCCCTTCTCGCCCCCCTCCTGCCAGCGCCCCTGTGCCTTCAGGGCGTCGGCGACCTCCCGGGGCATGTACGATTCGTCGTGCTTGGCCAGCACCGTGTCGGCCCGGAACCGGCCGCCCGGCTCCAGCATACCCTCGGCCACCACGCCTTGCCCCTCGCGGAACAGGTCGGGCAGCAGGCCCTTGTACTGGACCTCGACGGTGGCGTTGGTGTCGGTCACGGCGAAATCCACCGTCTGGTCGGGCCCGCGCCGGAGCGAGCCGTCCTTCACCAGGCCGCCGAGCCGCATCCGGGTCCCGGGGGCGATGCCCTGCTGGGCGATGTCGGTGGGCGAGCGGAAGAACACGATCGAGCCGCTCATGGCGAACAGGATCAGCCCCACGGCTAGCGCGAGCACGCTGCCGCAGGCAGTGATCAGGATCAGGCGGCGGCTCTTGCGCGTCACGATTCTTCCACCCCGGGATCCGACGGGCTTTGGCCCGAGCAGACCTAAACCGTTCTCATTCCAGACTTGAGGGTGTCGGCCCGGCGGCCGCGCCGGTCAAGGGCGTCGGGCAGGACCGATTGTCGTACGAACAGCCGCGTGGCGCCCCTCGGCGCCGTCAGGGATTGGATTTGGCGGTCAGATCGAGTTCCCGGGCGAGCCCGTCGAGCCGGCTCACCGCATCCGCGTTGGTGGCGAGCGCCATCCGGGCGCGGTCGAGGGCCTTGATCGCCTGATCGCGGTCGCCGAGTGCGCTGTAGGAGCGCACGAGCCGCAGCCACTCGTCGGGTGTGCCGCCCCGGGCCGCGAGACGCCGGTCGAGCCCGTCGACCATGCCGCGGATCGCGGCGTCGCGCTCGGCCGGCGACAGCGCCTGCATGGCGGCAGCCGCCGATTCGGCATCGGACCGCGGGGCGGGTCCGGCCATGGAACCGGTCATGGAACCGGAGGCCGCCGGAGCCGCCGGCTTGGTGGGATCGAGGCCGAGGATGCGGGCGCCCTCCTCCACCTGGGCGAGCCCCTGCGGATTGCCGGCCAGAGCCACCCGGGCACGGGCCAGGGCATCGATCGCCTGGTCACGCTCGCCGAGCACCGCCCGGGAGCGGGTGAGCCGCAGCCATTCGTCCGGCGTGCCGCCGCCCGCCTTCAGCCGGGCGTCGAGCCCGTCGACCATGCCGCGGATCGCCGCCTGCTGCTCGGCCGGGATCTTCGGGGGCGCCGCAGGCGCGGCCGCCGGCGCCGCCTCGCCCTTGAGCCGGGCCAGGTTCTGCCGGACCAGCCCGAGCCAGGGCGCGTCGGCGGGGCTGGCGGCCTCCAGGGCGGAGAGCTGGCGGATCGCCTCGGCGGTATCGCCGGCCTGCTCGGCTGCGCGCGCGAGATAGAAGCGGGGCTTCGGCGCGTTCTGGTCCCTGGCCTGGGCCTTCTCGAACAGGGCCTTGGCCTCGGGGGTGACGGTCCCCTCCCCGGCAGCCGCCAGGGCCTCGCCCCAATCGGACAGGACGTCGGCGGTCTCGCCCTTCAGCCGGGCGATGTTGGCGAAGGCGCGGGCCGCGTCGTCGAACCGGCCGGTCCGCATGTAGACCGGGGCGAGCACGGCCCAGCCCCGGGCGTCGTTCGGGTCGCGGGCGAGACGGGCCTCGATCTGGCCGACCGCCTTCATCAGGTCCTCGGTGCCGCCGCGGGCGGCCTGCCGGTCGGCGTCGGTCTGCGCCGGCAGTTCCGGCGAACCGTAGAGCCCGTAGGCGATCAGCGCGACCAGCGGAATCGTGGACAGCGCGAAGGCGGAGGCCGCCCGGCGCCGGCGCAGCCGCGGCTCGGCGGGACGCGCGGCCTCGTCCGCGCCGGCATCCTCGGCGTCGCGCCGCGCATCGCGGCTGGCCCGCAGGAGCCGCCGGGCAGCCTCGGCGCGGGCGGTCTCGGCCTCGTCCGGGGCGATCAGGCCGCGGTCCAGATCGCGGTCGATCTCGGCGATCTGGTCCTCGTAGAACGCGGTCTCGGTATCGACGCTGGAAATGCCGCCCTCGCCCACCGGAACGGCCGTGCGCCGCGACATCGGCCAGAGCAGGCCGAGCACGGCCGCAGCGGTCATGCCCGCCAGGATGAACCAGATCGCCGTCATCAAAACTCGGAAACTCTGCCGTGGTCCAGTCGGGGAATGCGTAACGCAAGAGTCCGCTTGATGGACGAACCTCTTCGCCGCTGACATCTGTCGGCGCGGACCTTCGCTTGCGGGGCCGGTTCCGCAAAAGCAATAAAAAACCCCGCTCGTGCGGGGTCGACGAACACAAAGTCCGTGAACATCGCCGCGATCAGGGGCGCTTGCCGGTGCCTGGCCGCCGATCCGTCCGAAGGCGCTCAAGCTGCTTCAGCGCCCGGTCGCGGTCACGCGCCGTCGTCCCAGCGTCTCGGGAACGAACGCCGTCGAAGACACGATCGCTGACGTAGAGATCGTCGCCGCGCGGATCCCGCAGGCCGATAGCCATGGCATTCTCCTGGACGACCAGTATCCTCCACACCGGCTTCAGCCTGTCAACGCGCGGCTGAGAATCCAAAACCTTCGGTCCCAAGGATCAGATCCCGTCTCGATGACGGCATATCCTTCGTCTTCCAGCGTCCGCGTCAGGAAGAGATCCTTCCGGAGCGCTTTCTCCGGCGGGTATCGGGACTTTGTGACGCGGTAGATCAGCCATGGCCGCACATGTGCAACGAGCGCTCTCAAGCTCGCGGCGACGATTGGTATGACGAAGGGCCGGCACGCGTCCGGCAGGTACGGTCGCGCGTACGTCCTGTCCTGCGTCTCGTAGGTGGGCGTGTCGTCGGCGAGGCTGACGACCAGGATCGTGAAGGAGAATTCGTGAAACCGTGTGAGCTTGCGGCGCCACAGGACCGCTTGCGTGTCTGTCAGACGGGACTCCACCTGGACCAGCCTGTCAGTCACAGCGCAATAGGCCACCGGCACGAGAACGACGTGGGACGCGGCGTCCTCAGCTTCGACGCTCAATAAGGCCGGCACCCCGGAGATCACGGACACGAACGCCAAGATCTGATTCCGCAGCGGGACCGGCGAGGCAACCTTTGCAGCGATGACACTGCGGATGAGCGGCAGCGTCAACACACCGCCCGTCGCCGCCACGCACGCACCATCAATGGTTGGCCGGCCCGACCGGCGCGTCACCCGGCACCTCCAACACCGCCCGCAGGCCGCCGAGGGCCGCCTGCTCCAGGGTGAAGCGTCCCCGGTACAGGGCGGCCAGATCCGCCACGATGGACAGGCCGAGGCCCGAGCCGGGCTTCGACTCGTCGAGGCGCCGGCCCCGGCCGAGCACGGCCTGGCGCGCCTCCGTGGGCAGCCCGGGGCCGTCATCCTCGATGGCGATCAGAAGATGGGGATAATCGTTCCGGGCCACCGCCTCGGCCCGGATCGCGACCTGGCCGTGGGCCCATTTCGAGGCGTTGTCGACGAGGTTGCCGACCATCTCCTCGAAATCCTGGCGCTCGCCCCGGAAGCGCAGGCCCGGGGGCACGTGGACGTCGTAGGCGATGTCCTTGTCTCGGTAGATCTTCCCGAAGGTCCGCACGAGGCCGGCCAGCGCGGGCTCGACCTCCGTGGAGGTGCCGAGCGTGCCGGCCAAAGCGGCGGCACGGGCCCGGTCGAGGTGATAGTTCACCTGGTCGCGCATCACGGCGGCCTGCTCGCGGATCTTCTGCGACAGCTCCTCGGGGGCGTCCGAGGCGCCGACCTCGTTGACGATGATCGAGAGCGGCGTCTTCAGCGCGTGGGCGAGGTTGCCGACCTGGGTGCGGGCGCGCTCCAGGATCTCGCGGTTGGTCTCGATCAGGAGGTTCACCTCGCCGGTGAGCGGGGCGATGTCGCGCGGGTAGGTACCGGTGATGCGGTCGGCCTCGCCGCGGCGGACGGCGCCGAGCGCGGCACGCATCTTCTTCAGGGGCGCCAGGCCGAACCGGATCTGAAGCAGCGTGGTGATCGCCAGCGACAGGCCGAGCAGCCCGAACGTGATCGTCAGCGAATTGCGGAATCGGTCGACGTCGTTGACGATCTCGTCCGCCGGGCCGGCGACACGCACCGTGTAGCGACCCTCCTCGCCGAGATCGACGTCGCGCTCCATGATCCGCAGCAGGCGGCCGTCCTGGCCCTTGCCGTAGCCCTGGCGGATCTGCCCGACCCCGACCTTGCCGTCGGCATCGGTGGCGGGCCCCAGCGGCACGCCGACGAGCGAGCGCGAGGTGCGCAGGTCCCGGGGCTTCGCGTCCGGCTTGCCGACCTGCCAGTACCAGCCGGACAGGGGCAGATCGAAGCGCGGATCGCCGAGCGAGAAGGTCCGGCTCTCGGGATCGTTGGGCGAGACCAAGTCGGTGGCGAGGTTGTTGGTGAAGACCAGGAGCCGGCTGTCGAAGGCGCGCTCGGTGGTCTCCCGGTAGAGGGTCGTGAGGATCCAGGCCGCGATCAGCAGGATCGCCGAGCTCGACAGGAACGCCGACACGGCCAGCCGCACCGCGATCGAACGGCGGCGCAGGGAGAAGAGGCCGATCAGGGTTTTCATCGGGACAACCGCACTCACACCGGCGTCACCGCATCGTAATACACCGCGCCCCGCATCAGCGGCCGCGCGGTGCGGAAGAACGAGCCGCGCTCCGCACGCCAACCGTCCGCATCCCGCGAAACGGTGGCGTCGGCAGTGAGGATGCCCGACGGCATGCCGACGCGCAGGGCGCCATCCCCGGTGGCGCGCGCGGCCTCGTGGACCAGGCTGCCCTCGATCCGGGCGGCCACCGCGAGGCACAGGGTGGCGGTGAGCGGCAGGGCCTGGTGCGGCACCCCGTTCGAGATCACCCGGGCGGTCAGGTCGATATCGTCGGCGTTGATCGCCGCCCCGGACAGGCTGGACGCATCCAGCGGCGACGCGACCAGGCCCACGAACGGCACGTGGACGATCCGGGCTGCGGCGTCGAGATCCGGCGCGATGCCCATCGCCACCGAGGCGGCCAGGCGGATCCGCGCCAGCCGGTCGAGGAGGCCGGGCACGGCTTCCAGCGCGGCGGGCAATTCGCGGCCGGCGAGCCCGAGATCGGCCGCACGGACGAACACGCAGGCGTTGGCCGCGTCCACCAGCGAGACCTCGACCCGGCCGAGGCCCGGCACGTCGAGCGGCTGCCGGACCGAGCCGGTCGGGAGCAGCCGCCCGGTGGTTGCGCCGCCCGGATCGACGAAATCGAGGCGGATCGGCGCGCCCGTGCCGGTGACGCCGGGGATTGCAAGGTCGCCGCGGTAGACGGTCCGCCCGTCCCGGACCGCGAAGCCGGCCTCGATCCGCTTGGCGGTGTTGGTGTTGTAGATCCGTAACCGCACCGGGCCGTCGGCGGGCTGCACGAGGCCCTCGTCCACCGCGAAGGGGCCCACCGCAGAGAGCATGTTGCCGCAATTGCCAGACAGGTCGATCCGCCCGTCGCGGACCACCACCTGCACGAAGGTGTAGTCGATGTCGGCATCCGGCCGGCGCGACGGCTCAACGACGCAGATCTTCGAGACCGAGGAGACGCCCCCGCCCATGCCGTTGAGCTGGCGGCCGAACGGGTCGGGGCTGTCCATCGCGGACAGGAAGGCCGGCTCCCAGGCGGCGAGGTCGCCCGGCACGTCCCGGCGATGCAGCATCAGCGCCTTGCTGGTGCCGCCGCGCATGAACACGGCCGGCAGCGTGCCGGGCGCCGGCACCGCGGTCACACCCGCGCCGGCGGCTGGTTCGGATCCACCAGGTAGCCCAGCCCGCGCACGGTCTGGATCAGGTCCACGGCGAGCTTCTTGCGCAGCCGCCCGACGAACACCTCGATGGTGTTCGAATCCCGGTCGAAATCCTGGTCGTAGAGATGCTCGGTCAGCTCGGCCCGGGAGACCACCCGGCCGGTATGATGCATCAGGTACGAGAGCAGCCGGTATTCGTGGCTGGTAAGCTTCACCTGGGCGCCGTCCACGAACACCTTGCCGGAGCGGGTATCGAGGGTGACCGGCCCGCAGGCGATCTGGCTGGAGGCGTGGCCCGCCGCCCGGCGCAGGAGGGCCCGGACCCGGGCCATCAGCTCCTCCATGTGGAACGGCTTGGTCACGTAGTCGTCGGCGCCGGCATCGAAGCCGTCGACCTTGTCGGACCAGCGGTCCCGGGCGGTAAGGATGATCACCGGGGTCTTCACCCCGGCCCGGCGCCACTTCTGCAGCACCGAGACGCCGTCGGCCTTGGGCAGGCCCATGTCGAGGATGATCGCGTCGTAGGGCTCGCTCTCCCCGAGATAGCCGCCCTCCTCGCCGTCATAGGCCTTGTCGGCGACGTAGCCGGCCTCCTCCAGCGCCGCGACCACCTGCCGGTTGATGTCCCGGTCATCCTCCACGACGAGCAGTCGCACGGCTCACTCCATTCCACTGCGGGTGTGAAGCCCGGTCAGTATTGGCCCGCGACCTTGCCGGTGCGGGCATCCACGATCACGTGCACGAAATGCCCGTCCCGGCGCAAGGCGGTCAGCATGTAGACGAGGCCGTCGGCGTGACGACAGAGGCTCGCGCGCTGGATCTCGGCCCGGGGGATCACCGTGCGGGCCGCCCGGATCGCCGCCACCGGGGCGATCACCCGCCGCTCGCCGACCTCCTCGCGCATGTCGGCCGGCGACAGGCAGGACTCGATCCGCAGGGGCGTCGGGTCCGCCACCTGGGACGTCTGCGAGGCCGGTCCGTCATCGGCCATGGAGCCGAGGCCGCTGGCGGCGAGGGCCGCGGCGGTCAGGCTGATGGCAACGAGGGCGATGGCGTAGCGCATTGCCAGGAGATTTGCGCCGAGGGCACTGAATGCGCCCTGAATACGTAGCTGTAGCGGCCCCGACGCGAGTTCTGACTGGCGCCTGCAACGGTAAGATGTGAGCTGTTTCGTTGTGGATGCCATCGTGCCGGCACTACGGCCGACGGGCTTTTCGGGTTCCACCGCCGAGGTCGCGCCGCACAGGCGATTGCGCACGCCGCGGTGCCCGATCCGGCGCCCTCGCCGCCGGAGTGGTGACCGGTTCGGCGTCAGCGCGCGCTTCGAACCGAGGATTGAGAGCCGTCCCGGCATACCGCCGGCACCGACGCGGCAGCCTGCGCGGCCAGGGCGGCGTCGATCGGCCAGGGCCGGGCCCCGAGCCGCGCACCCAGCTGGAGTGTGACGGCGATCACCGCCGCCCCCGACAGGGTCAGCCAGACGCGGTCGAGGATCCGGTCCCGGTGTAAGCTCATCGCGAACCTCCCGTGATCAGCGACCAGAACGCCCGAAGGGCCGGCATGCGCTCGACCAGCCAAGCGATCTGGTCCGAGAACCAGTGCGCGGCCGCCGCCGTGGTGACGAAGGTGAACAGGGCCGCATGCTTGAGGCGTCGGACGTAGCGGCGCAGCACCCGCCGCTCGACTTGCGCGTCCACGAGTTCGTCGAGGACCGCCAGGCGCGGCGCGGTCTGGCGGGCGACGTAGGCCTGCCAGAACGGCGGGAACCGGATCGTCCGCGCCCGACCACCGGGACCGGGCGCGTCCTCGGGGGAATGGTGGCCCGCGTTCATGGCTTCCTCCCCGGAACCTCTCCGGCCCCGCACGATGCCGCGCGCGGGCCACGTCATGTCCCCGCCCCATCCGGGACAGGGGTCCGACCCGCGTGCGGAGACGTGTGAGGTCGGAGAACGCCGTCAGGCCCGATGCACCGCGTCCCCCTCCCTCAGCGCCCGCAGCGCCGGCGCCAGGACGTTGCCGGCGCTGGCCTGCGGGTCGAGCGGCAGGGCCCGGAAGATCCGGGCGGCGACGCCCTCGGCACCGCCCGCGCTCCGGACGACATGGGCCGGCGCAGTCGCCACGACGTGCCGGACGCCGGCCGCCACCACCGCGGAGCCGAGATCGACGCTCACGGTCCGGCCCCTTGCGGCACCGGCCACCGCGTTCTGTCCGTACGCGGCCCCGGCCCGGATCGCGGCCTCGACCCGCTCCCGGGTCAGGAGCGAGGCCGCCCAGGGCGCGACCCGGGCGATCCCGGCCGTGACGGCCGCCGCGGCGATCGGCACCAGCACGGCAGAGACCGGCTGCAGCAGCCCGACCAGCCAGTCGCCCCAGGGAATCGCCACGCCGCCCGCCTGGGCAGAGGCCAGAGCCGGGGCGACCAGGGCCGAGGTGAGCAGGGCGACAAACGGGATCGCGGCGCCGGCCAGCGCCAGCCCGGCCGGGAAGAGGTGCGTCATGATCGATCTCCGGAGTTGAGCGCGCGGCGGACCCGGCCGGCTCGGGATTCGGGTTTGCGCGGCGAGACGGCGCCCGCGCGCAGGGCCGAGAGCGCCCGGCGGGCCCAGGCCAGCCGGCTCGCCAGCGCAATCACGCCTGGCCGCTCGAAGTGCCGGCACACGCTCTCGGTGGCGGCCTCCAGGGTCGGAGCCTGCCGCAGGGCCGCGAGCGCCGCCGCCTCGGTGGTGCGCAGTTCCGTGCAGAGGTAGCCGTACTGGGCCTCGGGGTCGGCCGGATCGAGCGCGTGCGCCCGGCACCAGGCCTCCATGGCCACGCGCCGGGGGCCGGTCCATTGCGCCAGGCCCCAGCCGCCCCGGGACCCGGCCACCGCCGGGGCGACCTCCTGGAGCCGGCGGAAGCCGCCGCTCTCGTGGCCGAGATTGCCCAGCAGCCCGGCGGCCTGCAGGTCGGTGAGGCCGAGATCGCGCATCAGGCGCGGCCCCAGGCTCCGGCAGCCGGTCGCGAAGGCGTCGCCCGGCCCACGGGCCGGACCAGTGGTTGCGGACATCGGGGTTCTCCGGGCATGAATCCGCGCGATGCCGACGGGGGACGCGGACAAGGGACGCGGACAGGGGACAAGGGACAGGGGACGCTTGGGCCACGTGGGACACGGACTGGACCGGCCGCTGGTGTTCATCGGCGATTCGATCACCGCGGGCTGGGGCGAGGCCCGGGCCGAGACGTTCGCGCGGCACGGCTTCGCGGCGCGCGGCATTCCGGGGCAGACGAGCGGTGAGATCCGCGCCCGCTTTCGCCGCGACGCGGCCGGTGCCCGGGGCGTCCACCTGCTGTGCGGGGTCAACGACATCGCCGAGATCGGCGGCCCGGTCTCGGACGGGGCGATCCGCGACAACATCGCCGCCATGGCGCGGCTGGCCTTCGAGGCCGGGCTGCCGCTGTGGATCGGTACCGTGATGCCGAGCGATTTCTGGGGATGGCGCCCCGAGCTCAGGCCCGTGGCGCGCATCCACGCCCTGAACCGCTGGATCCGGGCCCATTGCGCCGCCAGCGCCGCCGCGCTCATCGACTATCACACGCCGCTCGCCACCCCGTCGGGCGCGCTGCGGCCGGACTTCACCGCGGACGGCATCCACCTCAACGGAGCGGGCTACGCGGCGATCGAACGGGCGATGCTGACGGCCCTGGCGCCGGGGGCCGACCGGTGAGGCGGGGCTGACGGACCCACGGGCCTGTCGCGACGGCGACGGCTCCGCTCTCACGCCCCACCGACGTTCCCATTCCGGCTTGCGTCGGACGCGCAGACGATGCCGAAGCGGCAGTGATGGGGGGGCTCGGCGAGAGCCACGCGTCCGGAACCGCCCTCAAGACCCCAGGGCCAGCCAATACGTCGCGCCATTCCCGGCGCCGGTCACCGCGCCGCCGGTGTCGCGGCGGTTGCGGAGCGTGAACCCGGTGGCCGACACGTCGCTGACCTGGCTGGCGTAGAGCGTCCCGGCATCCCGGGCGACCGGCTGGGCCCAGACCCCCAGGCATGCGCTCGGAAAGGCGGGGCTGAACGCGACGGAGAGATCCGCGTCCGCGCCGGTCGCAAGACCCCATTGCAGGACGAGGCCGTTGGCGAGCCGGACGTAGCCGTTCGGAGCGAGCGCCTGGGTGCCCAGCGCCAGCGGCGTCCCGTCGGCGCGCTGGTAATGGCGCACGCGCCAGCGGCCGGCACCGTCCGAAGCGGCCAAGCAGGTGTCGTCGGCGGCCGTGACGATGTCGGCCCGGGTCGGCAGGGCGAGCTGCTCGGGATCGTGGACCAGGGTCGCGGCGCCGGCGAAGCGCACGAGCCGCTCCCGGTCGGCGCCGGAGCCGAAGCGGGTGATCCGGGCCGTTCCGGTGACCAGGACCCGCCGGGTGCCGGCACCGCCGAGATCCGTGGTCGCCGCCGCGGCCAGCACGGTCTCGGTGGAGGCGAAATCGATCCCGCCCTTCGCCGCGGAAGCGGTGAGCGCGGTGGCGAAGGCGGCCCCGTCGGGCGAGACCTTCAGCGAGAAGTCGTCGCCGCCCAGAAGGCCCAGCAGGGCGCGGGCGGAATACCCGGTCTGGAAGTTCAGGGCTGCGTCCCGGGAGGCGGCCTGTTTGTTGACCGAGATCCGCATGTCGCCGGAGCCCGGCGTCGCGTCGTCCCAGGTGAGCAGGGCCGCGTCCGCCTTGACCGCGAGGCGGTTGGTGGCATCCGCCCCGGTGTTGATGCCGAGCCGGCTCACGCTCTGGATCGCGGTCAGCGTCCGGCGGAAGCTGCCCCAGGCGCTGCCGTCGAACACGTAGAGGTCGGCCTCGTCGATCAGGTAGGCGAACCAGCCGGCCCGGGGCACCGCGCCGACCCAGACGCCGTCGGCGTAGCGCACGACCTGGCCGGCGAGCCCGGCCCAGGCGCCCCCCGGGTTCGAGGCGACCACGAGGTAGCGGTCGCCGTCGGCGGGGTTCTTGGGCGGCGCGGTGAGGTCCTTGTCCAGGCAGGCGAGCTGGACCAGGGCGTCGAGGAGGCCGAGCGCCTCGTTGTGGGTGACGTGCTTCTGGGCCTGGCTCGCCGCGATCAGCGGCAGGCCGAGGCGGGGCGTGGTGTCGGACATCGGGGGCTCCTCGATCGGATACTCTGTCCGTGACCAGCGGCGCAGCCGTCGCCGGTGGATGACGCGCCCCCCGCCCCGGACGCCTGGAACGGCGGTGGACGGCGATCCGGGAAGGGGTGCTGCGGGACCGGCGCCGTCCCGCGGGGTCGGTGTCCGTTCAGGCGCTTCGGATCGGAATGCGGGCGCGGATGGCCGGGCTGGGACCTGCGACCGCGCCGATCTGCGCCACAGCGACGTCGAGGCTGGTCTGAGCAGCGCCGAAATCGGCCGCCTCGTCGGCGTAGAGGACCTGCTGCGCCTCGGCCCGGAACTGGCGCAGGGGCGTGCCGGCCCCCGTGAACACCGTGACCGCGTAAGCCTCCGGCTCGTCGAGCGGGATCTCGGCGGGGGCCCAGGCGTCGCCGTCGCGGCGCGCTCGGCGGATCCAGGAGAGCCGCACCCCCGACGCGTCCCGCCGCGCCCGCAGGTGGACCGGCCGCAGGGGGAGGAGCGAACCCAGCCCGGCCGTCGCGGCAAATTCCGAAACCGCCGGATCGCCCGGGTCGGCGGATGCCGGGCCGACCCGGTAGCGGAAGCCCCGGCCGGCCTCGTCCAGGCGCTCGACCAACGGCACCACCGCGCCGTCGTCGAGGCGCACGATCAGGCTGCCCGCCGGGGTGGAACGCCCGGCGACCGGCTCGCTGCCCGCGAGCCCGCGCAGCAGCCCGGAGAGCCGGTAGGTGTCGGGGCCGGTCAGCACCGCGTCGGCCGCGCAGAGCAGCTCGACGGAGCCGTCCGGCCCGACCAGGGCGAACAGGTTGCCGCCGGCCAGCATCGCGGCCTCGCCGATCGATCCGAGCGCCCCGCCCCGGCGCAGGGTGACGTCGAGATGGGCGCCGCGCTGCAGCCGCCAGAGCGGCCCGGCGGGCAAGTCCGAAAGGGTCCGGCCGAGGCAGGCCGGGTAATCGACCAGGCCGTGGAGGGTCAGTGGGCCGGCGCCCTCCGCCCGCCACACGGCCGCCTCCCCGGGCCAGGGCTCCGCCGCGACCGCGAGGTATTGCAGCACCGTCGGGCTGCCGCGATCCACCGGCAGGTCGAGGGCGAGCGCGAAGGGCGGCCCCGGGAAGGCCGGGGTCGCGCCAGCCGGCAAGGCCGGGTTGCGGGGCAGGCCGCGCGGAGGGCCGCCCCGGGGCGGGACGCCGCTCGCCTCGATCCGGCGGCCGGTGGGGGCGTCGTCGATCCGGTTGATCCTGCGCAGCACCGTCCCGCCCGGCACGTCGGCCGGCACCGCCAGCAGGTCGCCGGGCTCCAGCTCCAGCCGGCGCGGGCTCACCGTGAAAGCCGCGCTGTCCCGGGCCGCGATGACCCGGTCGAGCAGCGCCTCGGCGAGATCGTCGCCGGTCTCCCTGCGGGTGACGATGGCGGCCTCGATCCGGGTCTCGCGGCGCCGCTGGCCGACCGGCCGGATCGCCGCCGCCGCGGCGCGGCGGTAATCCGGACTCTCGGACTCGGTGATGCCGAGGGTGACCGAGCGCGGCAGCGCGCTCTCCTCGGCCCGGACCTGCCGCAGGACCGGCTTCGCCTCCGACAGGCGGACGAGGTCGGCCTCCGCGAGCACCACCGGCCGCTCGCGGCGGGGTCCGCGCAGGTGCAGGCGCCCCGCCACCGCCGAGACGTCGAGCCCGTAGACCTGCGCCAGGGTCTCGAGCGCGGCCCGCGCCGAGAGCGGCCGGTCGACGACGTAGCCGTCGAGGAAGGCGGCGGCCTCCACGGCGACCGGCGCGTCGAAGCCGAAATCGGCCAGGATCCTCAGGACCAGAAGGTCGAGGTCGCAGCCCTCGATCCGCCCGGTGATCCAGTGGCCGACCCGCCAGTTGGCGGTGTCGGCCCAGACCTTCTGCACCGCCGGGAAGGCCGGGAACGGCCGCGCGTCCCAGGACCAGACGAAGATCGATCCCGGATCGACCATCCGGCCGCCATAGACCGGCGAGACCGGGTTGTCGGCCTCCGAGAACCCGGCCGCCGCCGGGTCGAACCGGGCGATCACGGCCTCGAGCCCGCGCAGCTGGATCAGCTCGTCGCGCAGGGCTCGCGAGTCCGGCGGGTAGGCGCCCTCGGCGGATTTCGGGTCAGGGAAGACGTTCGGGCCGTTGGTGCCCTTGTCCACCGCCGGCACCCCGGCCTCGGTGAGCCAGATCGGCTTGGCCTTCGGCACCCAGGCGGTGGCGCGGGTCTCGACGCCGCCGTCGCGCTCGACATGCGGGTTCGACCACCAGCCGATGAGGTCCTTGGGCCGGAAGATCCAGGGTTTGCCGTAGGCGCCGTCCCGGATCGGCCGGCGGTCCTGGGCGGCGCGCCCGGCCGCGTCGGCGTAGTACCAGTCGAACGCCTCGCCGGAGGCGCCGTTCGCTTTCAGGTAGGCCCGGTCGTTGATGTCGCCCGCGACCGCGAGGTCGGCGTGGTCCGGGGCGTCGCGCCAATCGGTGACCGGCGGATACCAGTCGATCCCGACCGCGCCGATGTTGGGGTCGGCGAACAGGTCGTCCAGCGGGAAGCGGATCGTGGCGCCCCCGTCCCGGACATGGGCGCCGTACTCGGTCCAGTCCGCCCCGTAGACCAGCGTGACGCCGGGCCCGAGCCGGCCGCGCAGATCCGCGGCGAGGGACCGGAGCGCCTGGACGGCCGGGTAGCCGGCGGCACCCCGCACCCGGGTGAGGCCGACGAGTTCGCTGCCGATCACGAAGCCGGCGATCCGGATACCGGAGGCCGCCCACAGGGCCGCGAGGCCGGCATAATGCAGCACCCCCGCGCGATAGCCGCCCTCGAAGAAACCTTGGACCTGCGCCTCCGCGGCGGCGGTGCCGTCCGGGCTGCCGGGGACGCCCGGGCCCGGGTCGCAGGTGATGCGCCCGCGCCAGGGATAGGGCGGCTGGGTCGCGCCGGGCACGCGCGGGTCGGGCAGGCCGTTGCCGGCCGGCACGTCCATCATCACGAACGGGTAGAGCAGCACGTCCAGGCCGCGGGCGGCGAGGTCGGCCACCAGCCGGGTCAGCCCGGCATCCGAGGGCGTCCCACCGTAGGCGGGGGTGCCGTCCGGCAGGGTCGAGACCACCTCGGCCTTGTCACGGGTGATCCCGGCGACGGCCCAGGCCTCCGGCTTGGTGCGCTTGCCCCGGGTCTCGACCTTCGGAACGATCCGGCAGGCGCCGGCGCGCAGATCGGTGCCGAACCACGTCGCCACCACGGCGACCCGGCGCAGGTTCGGGCACAGGGCCTGAAGCGCGTCGAGGGAGGCGGTGACGTCGGTGGCGCGCTGGAGCTGGTGCCGGTTGGCCGCCTCGGTCCGGCCGAGGCCGAGATCGACGGTGACGCGGTTCGGGTCGAGGGCGAACTCGCCGGCCCCCGGGATCAGGTCGACGGCGCGGATCCGGTGGTACAGGCCGTTGACGGGGCGGACCACCTCGAAGGCGAACTGGGGCACGCGGTTGCCGAAGTCGGCGAGCGGCAGGTTCTCGAACACCACGTAGGCGAGGCCACGATAGGCCGGGGCGTTCTCGGCGCCCTCCTTGGCGACGATCAGCGGGTCCGGCGCTTGGTCCGCGCCGCCGGCATGGACCCGCAGGGTGATCCCGACCTGATCGATTTCCTTGCCGTCCGCCCAGATCCGGCGAACCAGCGCGACCTCGCCCTCGCACAGGCCGACCGCCAGGTTGGCGAAATAGGCGTAGCGGGTGTGCACGGTCTTCTGCCCGCCCGCGCCCTTGGACGCGGAGGCCGCGCGCTCCACCGTCGTGTTGGCGACCTCGCGGACGCGCGTCGCCCAGATCAGGCTGCCGCCGATCTTCGCCCGCCCGTAGACCCGGGGGATGGGATCGCCCTCCGTGGAGGACAAGCCGGCGACGTCGGCGAGCCGCGGCCCCTCGACGAAGCGCGTGTGCCGCCCGGAGCCCGACAGCATCCCGTCGAGCCCCGCCCCCGCGGCCGCCCCGAGCACGCGCCCGACCACGGATCCGATCGGCCCGCCGAGCGCGGTCCCCACCGCGGCGCCCGCCGTGGACAGGATCAGGGTGGCCATGGCGGGCTCCGGGGGTGGGGGTGGAAAGACATGACGCTCACGGATTGCCGATCCGTATCCGGTCGGATACGTTGCATCGTGGCTACGATTCTGCTGTCCGATAGCTTTCGTCGGTAGCTCACCGACCTGCGGGATCACCGCGCGAAGGCGCGTATCGTCGCTCGGATCCGAGCTGCGGGCTTCGGTAATTTCGGTGACGTCAAACCGGTCGGTGAAGGCGTCTTCGAAATGCGAATCTCGTACGGCCCAGGATATCGCCTCTACTACGTTCGGCGGGGCGAGGTGACCTACCTACTTCTGAACGGCGGCGACAAGTCCAGTCAGGATCGAGATATTCAGAAAGCCAAGGCCCTGGCCAAACATCTCTACGGTATCACCTGATGTCCTTCACGCCTTTCGACGCCTCGGAGTTCCTCGACAGCGAGGAAGCGATCGCCGAATATCTCGCGGCCGCGCTTGAGGATCCCGATCCCGAGCTGTTCGTCGCGGCGCTCGGTGATGTCGCCAAGGCGCGCGGCATGAGCCAGATCGCCCGGGAGGCCGGCCTGGGGCGGGAAAGCCTGTACAAGGCTCTGACCCCGGGCTCGAAGCTGCGTTACGAGACTGTGCGCAAAGTCATGGACGCGCTCGGCGTCAAGCTGACCGTGGCGACCGGCGCCTCGTAAGGGGCCTGCGGAAAGCGGAACACCCCGGTCAGGTGCCGGCGCCACCACGCCGTGAGCGCGACCTCGGCGACCGTGGCGTGGTCGTGGGCGTGGATCATGGCACCGTCGCCGGTGGCGATGGCGCAGTGGCGGGCCGGGAGGTGGCGGCGGAAGGCGAAGAGCAGCACGTCGCCCGGACGGGGCGGGTCTCCGGCGGACGGCACCGGCACGAGGTGGCGCGCCGCCGCCTCGGTGAGGGGATCGGTCCCCGGGGCGGCGGATTCGGCCCAGGTGGCTGCATAGGGCGGCACCGGTTCCGGCTCGGCGCCGTAGAGCCCGCGCCAGACCCCGCGCAGCAGGCCCAGGCAGTCGCAGCCGACCCCGCGCAAGGAGGCCTGGTGCCGGTAGGGCGTGCCGAGCCACAGCCGCGCCTCGCCGAGGGCGGCCACGCCCATGTCCCGCCGCATTGCGCTCATCGGAACAAGCTCCCGCCGTCGAGGACGGGCTCCGAGCCCGGCACCGCACGCATCACCGCGTCGTTGCCGGGCATGTGCGGGAAGCCCTGGAAGTTGATCGCGTTGGCGAAGCGGTCCCGGCAGGTGGCCAGCCGCTTGTCGCATCCGGCCGTGACGCTGAAGGCATCCCCCGGGGTCACCGGCCGGGCCGGGACCGTCCACAGCTCGACCAGCCCGCCGAGCTGAAGCCGCACATCCGCGGCGAGCCCCGCATTGGCACCCGTCTCCCAGGTGAGCGTCCCGCCGGTGAACAGCCCGTCCGCGAAGCGACCCGCCAGCGACACCGCGAGCGTCGCCGGCTCCGGAAGGCCGGTGACCCGGCCGGTGGTGCGCCAGGCGGCGAGATCGACCCGGCAGCGGGCATCGCCGAGGTCGGCCCCGCAGGTGGCCCGGAAGGTCCGGCCGCGCTCGGCATCGAGCCGGTGGGCGAGGCCGCGCAGTTCGGCCACGAAGGCGTCGCCCTCCCGGCGCACCTCGCCGATCGTGCCGACATCCAGCAGCAGGCGCGTCTCGGGGGCGGTCCAGTCGGCCAGCCAGGTCTCCACCGACGCGCCGTCGTAGAGGCCGCCCGCGATGTCGGCCTCGGTGAGCCCGAGCGCGCTCAGCGCCCCGGCCACGTCGCCCCCGGAGACCGCGAAGCCGGATTCGGCGCTGGCCTCGGCCGCGTCCAGCCCGGTCCGGGCCTCGTGGACCAGGCCCGAGAGGGTCAGGTCGCGGTCATGGTCGGTGAAGCCGAGGGCGGCCCCGTCGCGCCGGCGCAGGGTCCAGCACCGGCACAGGGTGGTCACGCCGCCCGCGAGATGGGCCGCGAAGGCATCGGGGATGGCACGCATCGTTGTCCCTCACGGCACGATCTCGACCAGCGGCACCTTGGGGATCTCGCCGGCCGTGAAGGCCGCAAGGTCGATGGTGAGGTCGTCGGTGTCGAACCGGACCGGCACGTCGAAGGCGAAGCCCGCCGTGACGGCGGCGCCCTTGGCCGGGACGTGCCCGCCCGCGAAGGTGACGAGCCCGGTGGCCGGGTCGCACGCGAAGGCGTCGGCGCCGACCTCCCGGCCGGCCAGGGCGACCCGGACGCTGCCGGCGACCGGCTTGGCGATGCGCCGGCGGTAGGGCGCGAAGCCGGACCCGTAGGACTTGGTCAGCGCGAACGTCGCCGTGGCGCCGTCGCCGGCGCCGAGCGGCTGGTCGAGGGGGCCGATCGCCCGCCCGGGCGGCCCGGAGCGGAAATCGACCCGGTCGCGGTAGCGGAAGCCGTAGAGCCTTCCGCGCCGCTCCTCGAAGAACGCCAGCACCGCATGGAGCGCGTCGAGCCCGCGCACCCCGAACCCGGCATCGTAGCGGCGCCGGGAATCGGCCCAGCGGCCGTTGCGGTGCTCCCGCCCCGAGGCCAGCGTGACGATCTCGGTGAGCCGCTGCGGCCCGCCGCTGCCGCGCAGCGACACGTCGAGGGGAAACAGCACCTCGTGGAAGGCGTCGGCCATGGCGCGATGATCCCGTGTTGGAGCCCGATCCGGCGAAGACCCGATCCCGGTCGGGCGACGGGAGAAGGCCCCCCCTGCCGGCAGCCGGCGGCCGGGAAAAGTCTTTCGGAAAACGCCGGAACTTCGAAAACGCCGTTCATCGACAATCGGCACACACCGGTCAAAGATCATGGAAGACGCGCCACGATCCGCCGAAGATCTCGATGCTCGAAAAGGCTTCGAAACTCTTGCGCGATCAGTACGGGCCGTCACCGACCGACCGAAGGAGTTTTCCGATGAGTGCCGTCCTGCAGTCCCTGCACCCCAATCTCGACATCCGCCGGGTCGCCGGCCGCATCGGCGCGGAGATCCGCGGCGTCGCGCTCTCGGGCGACCTCGATGCCGGGACGGTGGCGGCGATCCGCCAGGCGCTGCTCACCCACAAGGTGGTGTTCTTCCGCGACCAGAGCCTCGACGAGTCCGGCCAGGAGGCGTTCGGACGGCGCCTGGGCGAGCTCGTCCCGCACCCGACCGTGCCGTCGCTCCCCGGGACCGCGGGAATCCTCGACCTCGACGCCAGCCGGGGCGAGCGGGCGAGTTCCTGGCACACCGACGTGACCTTCGTGCCGGCCTATCCGGCGATCTCGATCCTGCGCGCCGTGACCCTGCCGGCCTATGGCGGCGACACCCTCTGGGCCAACACGGCGGCGGCCTACACGGACCTGCCCGAGCCGCTTCGCGCGCTGGCCGATCGGCTCTGGGCGCTGCATTCCAACGTCTACGACTACGTCGGCGGGCGGGTGAACGTCACCGAGGCCGGCCGTCGCCGGCACGACGAGGTGTTCACCCGGACCGTCCACGAGGCCGAGCACCCGCTGGTGCACGTCCATCCGGAGACCGGCGAACGCTCGCTGATCGTCGGGCACTTCATCCAGCGCATCCTCGGGCTCACGACCTCGGATTCGCAGCACCTGCTGGCGATTTTCCACGACCACGCGACCCGTCCGGAGAACACGGTGCGCTGGTCCTGGCGGTTGGGCGACGTGGCGATCTGGGACAACCGGGCCACAGTGCACCGCGCGGTGGACGATTACGGCGACCAGCCCCGGGTGGTCCGCCGCGTGACCCTCGAAGGCGCCCCCGCGGTGAGCGTCGACGGACGCCGCAGCCGCCCCCGCGAGGCGGCGGCCAGCAAAGCGGCGTGAGGGGCGGTCACGTCGCCCGGGCCCGGCAGGCCGATGCCTCGACGAACAGCGTGTCGAGCGTGAACGACCCGTCGGGCTCGATGGCGAAATACGTCGCCGTCTGGCGCGCGGCGCTCCGTTGAAGCGACCGGATCGCCGCGCGATGGGGTTCCGGAGTCCGCATGCGTTCGACCCAAACCGGGTAGTCCATGCGCAGCCGGCACATCTGCGTGGCCCGCACGCGGAAGCCGGCGCCCGTCAACGCGGCCTGCCATTCGGCGCCCGTGTAGTTGCGGGCGTGCGAAGGATCCCGGAGCAGCTCGACGGCCTGGAGGTGCGTATCGAGCGTGGGGTGACCGGGCGACACGACATCGATGAAGATGGCGGTGGCACCGGGTTTCAGGACCCGCCGCGCCTGACGCAAGCCGGCTTCGATATCCCGCCAGTGATGGGCGGAGAATCGGCAGCCGAGGAAATCGAAGCGCGCGTCGTCGAATGGCAGGTGCTCGGCCGGCGCGACATGCGTCTCGATGTTCGACAGCCCACGCGCCCGCGCTGTCTCGGCGACGGCGTCGACCATCGCCCGCGAGAGATCGACGGCGGTCACCGACCGGGCGTGGGGTGCAAGCCGGTAGGCGACATGACCCCCGCCCGCGCCGAGATCGATGGCCCGGTCAGGCTTCTCGCGAGCGGCGGCCGCCTCCAGCACATCGAGATCTGCGCCGCCCGCATGGACGGCGCTCGTCACGTAAGCCTGGGCGCGGGAACCGAACTGGTCGTCGACGACGGTCTCGTGTGAGCGGGGCATGGATCGTTCTCCTCAGCCACGCACAGGCCCTGCCCATTCAACCTGTTACAAGAGATAATCTTATCCTGTTATATGTACCACCATGATCACTGAGGAGCAGCGCCGGCTGTTGGGGCGGTTCGTCCGCTCGCATCGCGAGCGCGTCGCCCCCGACCTACCCGGACGACGGCGGCGAACGCCCGGCCTCCGACGGGAGGAACTGGCCGCGCGGGCCGGCATAGGGGTGACGTGGTGTGCCTGGATCGAGCAGGGCCGCGACGTAAGCGTCGCGCCGGGAACGCTGGCCCGCTTGGCCGTCGCCTTGGCGCTCACCCCGGCGGAACGGGCCTATCTGTTCGCGTTGGCCGGGCGCCGCGATCCCGATGCGCCACCCTCGGCGCAGGCATCCCAGGCGCCGGACGCAATCACAGATCTTGTGCGAGCCCTGGGCTGTCCTGCCTACGGACTCGATCGCAGCTGGGACGCTTGCTGCTGGAATGGAGCGGCAGAGCGACTGTTCGCCTGCTGGCTTGGTGAAGGACAGCAGAAGAACCTGCTCCGCTATACGTTCCTCGACACGTCGGCGCGCGACCTGCTTCCGGATTGGAATGAGAGGGCGCGCCGGATCCTGGCCGAGTTTCGCGCGGACTACGCCCGGTTCATCGACGATCCGAGGCTGAACAACCTCGTCGCGACGCTGAAGACCGAGTCTGATCTGTTCGCATCCGCGTGGGAGGCGCAATCCGTCATGGCGCGAGAGGGCGGCGTGCGTACGTTCCGGCATCCCGATGATGGGCTCCTCGCCTACGCCCAGCACACCTTCATCCCGGCCGAGCGGCCCGATTACAAGCTCGTCACCCTGGTGCCGTGCGCGCCGCCTTGACGGTGCTTGTGTTCACACGTCCACGAAAAGGTCACGTCGCCCGCTGCCCCCGCGCGACCGCGCGGGCGAGGCTCGCCGTCACCTGCGCCTCCGAGCGGCGGAAGGCGCCGGGGTCGGGGGTGGCGATGTTGACCGTGACGGAGACCGGCCGGGCTGCGCCGCCCGCGGCGACGCCGAGGCGGCCGTCCGGGCCGCGGTTCAGCGGCAGGATCGCCTCGGGCCCGGCCTCGCCCATCAGGCCGGTGCCGTTGGCCATCGGAAAGTAGGTCGGCGCGGCCACCACCCCGCCGGCCGCGAAGGGCTGGACCTGTCCGCCCCGGAACACCCCGCCCCGGGCGAAGCCGGTCTCGCTGCCGGCGCCCGCCCCGAGCACGGCGTTGACCAGGCCGGAGATGCCGGAGCGGATCGGGCCGGCGGCCGCCCGGGCCGCCGCGCCGGCGAGCTTGCTGCCGATCGTGCCGAGCACGCCGTCGAGGCTGCGCCCCGAGGCGGCCCCGCGGGTGAGCGCCGAATCCAGGCTGCGCCCGAAATTCTTGGCGAGCTGGTCCAAGGTCTCGAGTTGCTTGATCCGGGCGGCATCCTGCGGATCGGGATCGGCGTCGCTCATCGGGCGGCCCTCCTGGTTGGTCGGGGTCAGCGTGGTGCCAACACCCGGGATCCCAAAGGGCTCAGCCCTTTGGCCGGGTCAGGGGTGGAGCCCCGGCTCCGTTCACGGGCCCGGATCCGGATAGGCGGCGAGCAGGCGCTCGAACCCGTCGCGGCTCAGAGGCTCCGGGCCGCGGCGGCGGCCGAGCGCGGCGGCGAACTCGCGGGGCGTGGCCGCCCAGAAGGCGGCGGGATTCCAGCCGAGCGCCCCGAGGCCGAGGGTGAGGGCGTCGTCCCAGGGAAAGGCCGTGGCTCGAGCCGGCGCCGACGCATAACCGTCGGGCGCCGGCCCTACCGAGGGTTTGCGGGGCCCGGCGCCTCCCCGAACGCGGCGGCGAGAACCTCGCCCAGGGCGGTGGAGACGGCCTCAAGCCCACCGGCGAGCGGCAGGCGTGCCACCGCGTCGTCGTCGAGGGCGTGGCCGCCGCCCCGCAGGGCCGCGCCCAGCAGGGCGATCAGATCCCGGGCCGAGACCCGGCCGCCATCGAAGCGTTCGGCCAGGCCGACGAGGTCGCCGGCCTTGAGCGCGCCCTCCAGTTCGGCCAGCGCGCCGAGGGTCAGGCACAGGGTGTAGCGATGGCCGGCGAGCTGGAGCGGCACCTCGCCGCGGATCCGGTTGGCCATGGCTCAAGCCGCCGTGAAGGCGAGCACGCCCGCCGAGTCGAGGCTGATGTCGAAGGTGACCTCGCCGGCATGGTCGCCCCGGTATTCGAGGCTCGCGATCTGGAACGGGCCCTCCAGGGTCCCGAAGGCCGGCACGACCACCTGGAAGGTCTCGATCGCGCCCTCGAAGAAGATCAGCCGCAGGCGCAGGTCCGAGGCCTGATCGCGGAACACCCCGGCGCCGGCGATCGCGGCCCGGCGCACGCCGGCCCCGGCCAGCAGCTCGCGCCAGCGGCCGGTGGAGTCCGCGTTGGTGACGTCCACGGTCTCCGCGTTGAGGGTGATCTGCCGGGTGCGCAGGCCCGCCACCGCCAGAAAGCCGCCCGCGCCGTCGCCGGCCCGGAGCAGCAAATCCTTGCCCTTCTGTGCGCCCATCGGTTCCCTCCTGCCTCATCGCAATCGAACGTGCCGTGCGTGTCAGGCACCGCGCCCACCTCAAAGGGTCTCGGTGACGGCCTCGATCGTCAGGGTGGCGCGGGCCTCGCCGGTGCGGGCGTCGCGGCTCGCCCTGATCGCCCGGACCCGCAGGGTGACGAGGCGGCAGCCCTGGAGCGGCAGAGCGGCGTCGGTGAGGAGCGCGGCCATGCGGGCGGCCGCGTCCAGCGCGGTGCGGACCGAGCCGGGCTTGGCGATCACCGCGATGGCGTGGCTGTGGCGGTGGCGCTCGGCGCCGTCCACGGAATCGTCCACGCTCTCGGCGTCGCCGAACAGGGCGTAGACCGGCACCGAACCCCGGGGTGGCTCGTCGTGGAGCCGGACTTTTCCGCCGAGCAGGGCGGCCAGCGCGGCGTCGCCGGAGAAGCGGGCGATCAGGCCGGCGCGCAGGGCCAGGAGCGGGCTGGGGTCGCTCACGACGCGCTCTCCCGGGCCAGCTCCTCGACGTGGCAGACGCGGTCGCGGCCCCGCGCGTCCGGCTCGCCGACGGCGCGGATCGCGAAGCGGCGCGGGCCGGCGGCGAGCCGCATGGTCGGGTCGAGGGCGACCCCGGCGCGCAGGGTGACCCGGTAGGTGGGACGCGTGTCGGTCCGGCCGCCCTCCGGGCGGTCGGCCAGCCCGGACGGGGTGATCGCGCCCCACAGGACCGGGCCGGCCACGAAGCGGCGCAGCACGCCCCCGAACCCGTCGGGCTGCTCCAGGGGCCGTTCGAGCACGAAGCGGCGGCGCCGGGCGCCGAGCGCAGGGTGGTGCGGATTGGGCGCCATCGGGGCTGCTCCAGTGGGTCGCATGCGGACAGGGCGGCGGATCACAGGCGCATCCGCCGGAACGGCGCGGCGAGGTCGGCGGCATCGGTGCGGACGGCATCCGGCTCGTCGCCGCGGTGCTCGTAGCGGGCGGCGGCCAGCCGCAGGATCGCGAGCCGCAGGGGCGCCGGCAGCGGCGGGCCGTCGCCCCCGAACCCGGCCGCGACCTCGATCAGGATCGTCCGACCAGCCGGGTCCGGAACGTTTGCGTCGATCAGCAGGCCCGGCGCCTCGACCGGCTCCGGCCCGAGGCGGACCAGGCCGGCGGCGAGTTCGGTGACGCCCTTCGCGTCCGCGAAGCCGGCGCGGACGAGCGCCACGAGCGGGCTCAGCGGCACGGCCAGCCGGCCGTTGGCGGGCCAGGAATCGAGGGCGATCCGGTAGCGGCCCGGGACCAGGATGCGGCGGGCCTCGATCTCCAGGCTGGCCCGGACCGCGGTAATCAGGGCCTGGAGCAGCCCGTCCTCGGTGCCGCCGTCGTCGGAGTCGAGGCGCAGGTAGGCCCGCAGCTCGGCGACGGTCACCGGCTCGACCACGGCCCCGTCGGCGCGTATCGGGATCATCGCGTTGCCCCCTCACAGGTCATTGTTCCGAATGCCGGTTCCGAAGCGCCGCCGGGCGGCCCTCACCGTCCCGGCCATCGTCCTGGCTGCGGCCCTGTCGCTGGCGGCCGGTCCGGCCCACGCGATCGTCGGCGGCGCCGAGGCGCAGGCCGGCGGGGCCGTGATGGTCCTGTCGTCGAAGGGCGGCGTCTGCACCGGCGTGGTGCTCGCCCCCGACACGGTGCTGACCGCCGCCCATTGCGCCGCCGCCGGGCAGGAGCATCGGATCCATTTTCGCGACGAGGCCGGGGCGCCGGTCCTCGTCGAGGTGGCGGGCCGCGCGATCCATCCGGGCTACGATGCCGGCGGCGCCTCGGGCCGCCGGCGGTCCATCGACCTCGCGCTCCTGCGCACCGCCACCCCGCTGCCGGCGCGCTTCGCCCCGGTGACCCTGGGCGCCGCGCTACCCCGGTCCGGCGAGCGCCTGACCCTGTCGGGCTACGGCGCCGCCAAGTCCGGCGACCCGCGCTCGACCGGAACCTACCGCAGCGTCGGCTTGCCGGTGATCGAGCCGCACGGGCCGAGCCGCATCCTGGTCTGGCTGAAGGGTGCGGCCGGTGGGGGCTGCCAGGGCGATTCCGGCGGCCCGATCACCGCGCCGGACGGGTCCGTGCTGGCGCTGGCCGCCTGGGTCGGCGGGACCTGCGGCGGCCTCACCCAAGGCATTTTGGTGGGACCGCAGCGCGGCTGGATCGACCGGGTGCTGGCGGGATGGGGCCGCAGCGCGCAGTGGGGCGGCTGACGGGCCGCCCGTGGTGGGCAATCGCGCGGCGGGGTTGCGGTTCGCTGCCCGTGTGCGTGCGAGACGACGGCTGAGAACCCCAGATCGTCGGTCCGGGGCGCCGCGGGCGAGCCCGGAACCCACAGGCGGGGACCGCAAGACCTCGCTGAACCCGCGCTTCTCGGTTCCGGCCTCCGCTGCGCGGCCCCGGACTGACGGGGTTGGGGGTGAGCCGACAGATCCACCGCTGACCGGCCACGCGATCGAAGCTCAACAGTGGCCGATCAAAGTGTTCGCCCATCTCATTGACTGCCGATCCGGAACCGCAGCTTGGCCGGTTCATTGCCTTGCTCTAGGCTCCCTCGGCGCCGCGCCCCTGGCCGCGGCGTCCCACCTTGCGCCGCGAGCGCCCCCGGAGTGCCCGATGTTCCGTCGCCCGATGCGCAAGGCCGGCCCCCGTGAGCGTCTGTTCGGCCTGGGGCTCGGCAGCGCCCTGCTGGGCGCCGTGGCCGGATTGATGCCGGCGCCCGCATCCGCGGTGATCAACGGCACCACCACCCGCGACCCCAACGGCGCCCGGACCTTCGCGGTGCGGATCGAGAGCACCGAGGGCGAGATTTGCTCGGGCACGCTGATCGCCCAGGACCTCGTGCTCACCGCCGCCCACTGCGTGATGCGCCCGGCCGGCTACACCGTCATCAGCGTGGACCGCGGCTTCCGCCAGCAGCGCACCCCGGTGATCGCCGCGACCATGCATCCGGACTTCGTGCCCGGCACGACCCCGGAGGACCAGCCGGGCGTCGACCTCGCCCTGCTCAAGCTCGAGGCGCCGCTCGGCGCCGACTACGTGCCCCTGGATCCGCGCGGGGCCGCCACGATCGACACCGGCGCGCCGGTCGACATCGCCGGCTTCGGCGTCGTGGCCGAGAACCGGCGCGACTCGGCGCGGATCCTGCGGCTGGCGCACCTCGTGTCGATCGGCTCGCTGCAGGTCGCCAACCGGGTGACCGTGGTGACCGACCGGCGGCGGATGGCCGAGACCTCGGGCGCCGGGGCGTGCCTGGGCGATTCCGGCGGCCCGATCCTGGTCGGCGGCCCCGGCGGCTACCGGATCGTCGGCGTGGTCAGCTGGTCGAGCGGCGCCCTGCAGCAGGGTGCGCGCCGGACCGCCTGCGGCGGCTTCACCGCGGTGACGCCGGTGGCGGAGCATACCGGCTGGATCGCCACCCGGTCGGCCGAACTGTCGCGGATCCCGGTCGGCGAGGCCCTGCCCCGCGGCAACCGCTCCGACTGGATGGCCAAGCCCGGCCGGCGCCGCTGAGCCTCGTCCCCGGGCCCGTCACCGGCCGTCGGGACGAGACAGCGCGCCCGGACGTGTCGGCGCCGCTCGGAACACCGGGCGCGCCGTCGCGTTTGTGCAACGCAATCGCGTTCGATGAGGACCCGCGGCCGTATCGGCATCTGCGCGGAGGCCCGCACGCAAAGTCACGGAGCAGATTTGATGGCTGAGACCGGCAAAGGCGACACCGTTCGCTCGCACAAGACCCGTAACAACACCGATTCGAACGCCAAGCAGGTCTCGGTCGAGGCGCTGAACGCCCGGCTGGCGGACGGCATCGACCTCGCCCTGGCGATCAAGCAGGCGCACTGGAATCTCAAGGGCCCGCAGTTCATCGGTATCCACGAGATGCTGGATGGCTTCCGTACCGAGCTCGACGACTTCAACGACAAGGTCGCGGAGCGCGCGGTGCAGCTCGGCGCCACGGCGTTCGGCTCGACCCAGGCGGTCGCCGAGAAGACCAAGCTGCCGGCCTACCCGACCGGGATCTACGCCATCGCCGACCACGTGGCCGCGCTGATCGACAGCTATGCCGCCTACGCCAACGCGGTGCGCGATAACATCGACGAGACCGACGAGGCCGGCGATGACGGCACGTCCGACCTGTTCACCGAGATTTCGCGGGCGGTCGACAAGCACCTCTGGTTCCTCGAGGCCCACGTCCAGGAGCCGACCGGCACCCTGCGCGACGGCAACCCGGGGCGGTAAGCGCTTCGGTCGAGAGCCAAGCGGATTCGGTAATGGCACGCTCCTTCCCTCCCCCCTCTGCGGGGGAGGGTGGGCCGGCCGTTAGGCCGGGTCGGGAGAGGGGCGGCGTGACGGTGCAGGAGTTCGCACCCGTCGCGACCTTTCCGGAGGCGTCGCTCCCCTCTCCCGCCTCCTGCTGACGCAGGCGCCACCCTCCCCCGCAAAGGGGGGAGGGTTCGACGCGCCTGTCAGCCACGCCAAGGCTCACCCAAACTTCAGAACCTTGATCGCATCGAAATCCTGCACCCCGCCGCCGACGCGCTTGGTGGTGTAGAACAGCACGTAGGGCTTGGCCGAGTACGGGTCGCGCAGCACCCGCAGGCCGGTGCGGTCCACCACCAGGTAGCCCCGGCGGAAGTCGCCGAACGCCACCGACAGGCTGCCCGCCGCGATCTCCGGCATCGCCTCCGCCTCCGTCACGGGGAAGCCGATCAGCGTCGCGGATTGGGCGGCCGTGAGCGGCGGGTGCCAGAGGTAGTTGCCCTGCGCATCCTTGAACTTGCGGATCGCGCTCTGGGTCCGCCGGTTCATCACGAAGCCGGCATTCTGGCGGTAGCCCGCACGCAGGGCGTAGACCAGGTCGAACAGCACGTCGGACGGGTTGGTCGACGGGAACGCCCCGGCCGCCCCGGTGGCGACGACGCCGAGCTTGCCCGGCACCCAGGCGGTGTTGGGCACGGTGTCGTAGCTCAGGAAGCCGCGCGGGCGGCTGGCGCCGTTGCCGGTGACGAAGGCCACCCCCTCCTGCTCAGCGAACGCCATCTCGACCTCGGCGGAGAGCCACGCGTCGAGATCGACCACGGCATCGTCCAGAAGCGTCTGGGTCGCGGCCGGCATGGCGTAGAGCTCCATGGCCGGGAACGCGATCTCGGACAGGACCGGCCCGTCGGTGCCGGGACGCGGCGCGGTCTCGGCGACCCAGCCGGTCACCGGGGCGCCGACCGCGGCGGCGCGCTTGTACTGGGCGCCCGAGATCTGCTGCACGCTGGCGATGGACCGGATCGGCGAGACCTGCGCGAGGCGCGCGAGCACGGTCCGCTCGATGGTCTGCGGCACGAGATAGCCGCCGTCCGGCCCCAAGCCGGCCGACAGGGCCTTGGCCTCCAGACGCTTGAGCCCCGCGCTCTCGCCGGCCCGGACGTAGAGGTCGAAGGCCGCCTTGTGCTCCTGCGCGGCCCCATCCTCCCGGGGTCCCGACCGGCCGAGCGCCGGCCGGGCGCGGTCGAGGCCGATCCGCTCGAGCCGGGTGCGGGCGGCGTCCAGCGCCGCGTCGATCCGGGCGAGCTTCTCCTCGGTGAGCACGTCGGTGCCGAGCCGGCCCTCGATCTGGGCGATGCGGGTCTCGTTGGTCTCCTTGAACGCCTCGAAGGCGGTGGCGAGTTCGTCCAGCGCCGGCTGGACCGGTTCGGCCCCGGGGCGGCCGGCCTTGTTCTCCAGGCCGGGCAGCGCGGCCTTGGTCTCCCGGGCGGGGCTCGACAGCGCGGTGGTGTGAGACATCATCGAACGACCTCGTGGCTGGGGTGGGTGAAGCGGAACCGAGGCGCCGGGCGCGGGCAAGGGGCGCGGCAGGCGGCGGGGTTGGGAGCGATCTTCCGGGCGAGGCCGCGGATCTCCTCGGCCGACGGGGTGCGATCCGGGCTCGCCCGGGCCTGCGGCTGCAGCGGGAAGGTCACCAGGGAGATCTCCCAGAGGTCGACCCGCTGCAGCCGGCGCTCGCCGGCCGGGCCCTTGCGGGACAGCAGGGTGCGGAAGCCGATCGACAGCCCGTCGAGGCCGCCGCCGCGCATCAGCGCGTCGATCTCCCGGGCGCGCTGCACCGCGAGGTTGAGCTGCCCCTCGGCGAACAGGCCGCGGGCATCCTCCCGGAGCGACAGCCAGCGCCCGATCGGCTCGGCCGGATCGTGCTGGAACAGCAGCCTCACCCCCGCTGCCCCCCGCCGGGCCAGGCTGGTCGCGAACGCGCCCGGCACCACCACGTCGCGGCCGAGATCGGGCACGCCGAACACGCTGGCGTAGCCGGAGAAATGGCCATCCATCGGCAGGATCCTCGGTTGGTTTTTTTGGGATTGGGGCCAAGGCCAACCCCAGGCGCGTCCCCTCCCCCCTCTGCGGGGGAGGGTGGGCCTCGCGTCAGCGAGGGTCGGGAGAGGGGAGCCCGGATTCAGGACAATGCGGAGCCGGTGTGAAGGCCGCCGCATCAATCCTGCACCGTCGCTCCCCTCGCCCGACCCCCGTCGGGGGCCACCCGCCCCCGCCGCGGGGGGTGGGAGAGCGCG
>NZ_CEEDEA010000035.1:0-31678 GCF_979253755.1 Methylobacterium sp. AC315 | reverse complement strand
GCGGCGGGGAATGCTTCGTTCTCAACCCCGTCGCCGTCACTGCCGACAGGGCCTCGGTCGAGGCTTACGGGATCACGCCGAACCCGTTCAAAGCCTTCGACGGGAGTTTCCGGGAGACGTTCGGCTTCGAAGCGCAAATCCACCTGCGTCAGGTCGAGCGGAGTCAATGCCCGATCGTCGACCTGTTGGCCCTCCAGGCCCGGGTCAAGCCCGCCTTCGTCCCGAAACTACGGATCGATCAGGACCGGTTGCGCAGCGGCGGCGAGCTTCGCGGAACCGCTGAGTTCGGAGGGGCGCCGAACGCTGCCCTCCTCCTGATCGATCACGACGGCACGGTGCACGATCTCGGACGCTACCTGAAGCGGTCGGGGCGGCAGGCGAGCTTCGCTATCCGTCTTGAGGCGTCGCCGTCGAGCCGCGGCCTGTCGCAACTCGTGGTGGCAGTGGAAAGTCAGGGGTCGATCGGCGCAATCACGGGCGGAGGGTCGGCGAATGCCGCCGCCCTCTTCGACGGCCTTGCCCAGGAGGCGGCGCAGCGGGAATCCCGGTTCGGCCTCGCCGTCTCCCAGATCAAGATTGGCGAGTGAGCCATGGGAGGGATGAGTGCGACGCCGCTGACCGAGGAAGCCTGCGTCGACGAGATCATGAGGCTGCGCTTCGGCGAAACCCCCTGCGCCGCCTGTGCCAGCCGCCAGGGCTTCCAGCGCGAGAGCCGCAACCGCGCCTTCTCTTGCCGCTCCTGCGGACTGAAAGTCTTTCCCTGTCGTGGAACGCCATTCGACAAGCCGCGGCCGTCGCTCGCCGATTGGTTCCGGGCGGTGGATCTGGTCGCCCGTGAGCGCGCCGACGCCGGCGTCCTGCGCCGCCGTCTCTCCCTGGATCAGCGCACTGCGGCGACAGTGATGGAGGGGATCGGGCGACTTCGAGGCGCCACCGATCCGGCCATCGACGCAGGCTGGTTTCCTGAGATCGCCGCCTTCACGCAGATGCATCTGGGGGCTGCCTCCCCCGGTCCCCCCGCCCCGGCTACGTCCGGTCACGAATCGTCTTGGGAGTCCTTGCGGACGGCCGCAGAAGCCATTCCCGCCCGCTTCAAGCCTCTCTTGGGCCTCGGGGCGATCGCGGGGCTGATGCTGTTTGGCCTCGGGGTCGGTTGGCTCATCGTGCCGCAACCGATGGAATCCGATGACGAGGTCACACAGGCCACCGCCACTCTTAGCCTGGGCGAGGACAAGCCGGTGATCCAAGTTCCCGCCGAGGTGGCGGCCCAACTCTACGACATCACCGACGTCGACGCGAAGCCAGACACGTCGCTGACGTCCGCGATCCGCATCACGGCGGTCGGCCCAAGCGCGCCGGGCCGGCCCGGCGCGCAGCCTATCGCCGCCCCCGCGATGGGGCTCTCGAATGGTGCCGGCCAGTCGCTGGTCGAAGGCGATATCGGTGCCGTCAAGGCACGCGTGCGGGAACGGCCCGAACTCGCGGCCTACTCTGCGCTTGCGACCGAACTCGAAGGCAGCGGTTCCCGCAACCCCGATGAGCTGCTGATTTTCGGTCCGATGCGGATCCGACGCTATCTCGTCGAGAAGATCGTCCGCGCCTCAAGGGCCACCAGTGTCGATCCCGTGTTGCTGATGGCGATCGCCGATAAGGAATCGAGCTTCAAGACCGAGGTGCAGGCGCAGACCTCCTCGGCCGCCGGGCTGTATCAGTTCATCGAGCGGACCTGGCTCGGAGTGGTGCGTGAATTCGGACCGCGCTACGGCCTCGCCCAGGAAGCGGCGATGATCGCCGGCGGCGATGCCGTCGGCGCGCAGCGCACCCGGATCCTGGGCTTGCGCAGCGACCCCTATCTCTCGGCGGTGCTGGCCGGGGAGATGCTCAAACGCGATAGCCTGCGCATCACCGGACGGATCGGTCGAAATCTCACCGGCGGGGAAATCTACCTCGTTCACTTCCTCGGGCCGGATGGAGCCGAGCGGATGATCGACGAGATCTCGCGCCGGCCGACGACGGTGGCCGCGGCCCTGCTGCCCAAGCCGGCCGCCGCCAACAAGCCGATCTTCTACGGCGACGGAGCCAAAAGTCTCTCCGTGTCCGAGGTCCGCAACAAGTTCGAGACGATGATCTCGCTGCGGCTCAATCGCTACAGCAGCGTCAAGACCGTCAACGTCCCGCACGCGCCGGAGAGGCAGGCGATGCCGGATCGGCGATAGCGTCCCTCGCGGCTGCGGTTTACCAGGCCCTATTCGCCGATGAGGACCGTGGGCAGACCCGAAACGATCACGCCGCCATGGGCCGTCGGGTCGCCGACCCGCGCCGCCATCTGGCCTCCGATCTGGACGGTGGGAGAACCCATCGCGATCGTGTCCGTCGGCCCGGTGCACACCGCCATGTCCCCGACCCGCGCCGCAGGAAGGCCGCCGATCAGAACGGTCGGGCAGCATGGGGCGCTGATCGGACCGCCGACATGGGGTACCACGCCCGTGACCATCGGGCAGGTATGCGGGTCGGTGATGCGGGCGGCGGGCTTTCCCATAGCGAGGTCCGAGACTGACGGCGCGGGACGCGAGACCGGTTCAATACAGCTTTTCGAGCATGTTGTCCGCGTCCTCGACCACGAGAAGGCCGGTTTTCGACGTGGGTTTATCGGAGGCCCCGAAATCGGCGAGCGCGCGGGAGAACCAGGGGCGACTGTCCGCCCCGCGCCCGCAGCCGCTGTTGCGCAGGATCTTGTCCCCGCGCAGCACCGAAAGCCCCGCGGACCGCGCGCAGCCCCCCCCGATGCATTCGCTCAGGAGCGTGCGAAACGAGCCACGGTCGAACCAGATTTGGCGCACCAGGGCTCGTGGGTTGGCGGGGGCGACGGTCGTCTTGAATCGATGCCCGTTCCCCGGTTCGGCAGCGTAGCTCGTCTCGATCTGGGCCCCGGCGCCGTAACGGTAGGTCAGCCGCTCGATCGCCCCCGCGGTCGTCGCGGCGCAGAGGGACGCGGTCTTGGCGCCGAGCACGCAGGAGAACACGACTTCCTCCCCCGAGGCGCAGAGCGAGGCGGCAGCCTGCTCCCTCGCGACCGCCGGTTCGATCGGGGCGAGGATCAGGAGGGCGCTACCGGAAGAGGCGATAAGCCATCCTGAAATGCTCGCGCCGCGCCGCATAGCTTTTCGTAGACTTGTTGATGACCCGCGTGATCCGATCGACCGCGTCATCGCCGTGTCCTTTGTCGGCCGAGAGATGGAGGCGGTGCAGCGTCCAGAAGCAGACCGCCGAGCGTAAGCTGTAGGGAAATTCGGCCACCAGTTCGGGCCTTGTGACGAAGCTCACTTGCCGGTCAGCGGAGGTCGAGGGCTGGGCGTAAATCTCGGCATATTGTTGCGTGATCTGCGAGTAGTTGACCCGTCCGGTGATCTGGATCAGCCCGCGTCCTCGGAACCGCCAGCCGTCGCCGCTGAGGACCGGCCCGTTGCCGTTGCGGCCACCGTAGACCTTGTTGGCGATCGTCTCCTGCTGGGCCGCGCGCGTGATGGCTTTCGTCCTGCGATCCTTCGCGTACCCGTCCGTTTCGGCTTCGCGCGGATGGATCTTGTAATGGTGGAACAGCATCAGGCCCGCCGGGCTGTAGCGCAGGCTCTCCACCGTGGCATCGAGGGCAGGGCCGCTTTCCTCGCGCAGCTGCGCGAAGAAATGGGCCTTCCGCGATGGGGTTTCGAGCCCGAACCGCGGCAAATCCCGGTTCAAGTCGGCGACGACCTGATCGAGATTGGCGTCGTCCGCGTTCGTGAAGATCTGCGCGAGTTGCTGGCGCGTGATCCTGCCGGAGGGAGCGCGGGCCGGGGGGCCGCCCCGATCGAGATCCTCGAATGGGCGCCGGGCATCCCTGAGCCGCTCATAGTAGCCGAGTACGTCGTGATCGGAGAGGAGGTCGACCCGGAAGTATTCGGACGCGGCGAGGCGGATCTGCCGCATCCGATGCTCGTCAGACGAGGTACCCCTCACCGTTCGATCCGGGGAGAGGTCGCCGTGCCGCGACCCATCCGGTACCGGAGCCCAGCCCATGCCCTCGCCTCCACCATCGCCCGGATTGTCCGCGCGATCCCGCCGCCATGCAAGCTGCGGGTGGCACGACAGACGATGAATTATTCACCGCCGGAGCCAGAGCCCCTACCCTTTCGTAGCGGTGACGATGAGCCCGGGGACGGCGCGTCCCCGCTCCCTCCGCAGGCTGTCTTCGGTGATCGCCACGGTTTGAAACCCCGCCGGCCTGAGGCAGGCCTCAACGTAGCTCCGCGCGTGGCTGTAACGCCCGTGCGGGTGAAGCGTGAAGGCGCCGCCGCCATCCTCCTCAACGCTGAAGACGAAGGCTCCGCCCGGCCGCAAGGCCGCCGCTGCCGCGCCGGCGACGGCGTCGAGGGGGCCGAAGTAACAGAGGGTATCGGCCGAGGCGACGAGGTCGAAGGCCCCGGGATGTTCGCGCAGGTAATGGGTCAGTTCCGCCTGATCGAGCCGGTCGTAGCAGCCGCGCTGGCGGGCTTTCTCCAGCATTCCCGCCGACAGATCGACTCCGACGAGCTCACGGGCATGCTCCTTCAAGGCGGGCCCGCAGAGTCCGGTCCCACAACCGGCATCCAGGACAGAGAGGTCTTTTTGGGCGGGCCGTCGCGCTGCGACGGCCGCCGCGATGAGAGTGGGGGCGCAATAATCGAGCCGGGCGAGCTTGTGATCGAAACTCGATGCGAATCCATCGAACAGCGCCTGCACGTAGCGATCGCTAGCCCGCTCCGGCACGTTCTCACCGGTGAGGGCGGGGATGAGGTGGTGGACAGAGGGGTTGTCCGGCTCGTCTTGCAGCCATCCCTGCAACAGGGTGAGGGCGCGGCCGTGTTCTCCGGTGGCGCTGTAGGCCGCCACGAGAAAGCGTCGGGTGCCGGCATCCGACGGTTCCAGCTCCAGGGCTCGCGTGTGGCAGGTGATCGCCTCGTCGATCCGGCCCTGGCTCGCCAGCAGCCGCCCGAAATTGTTCCAGAGGTCCCGATTCCCGTGATCCAGGGCGACGGCGCTGCGATAGACGGCCTCGGCCTCGTCCGGCCTGCCGAGCACCCTCAAGGCGACGCCGAGGTTGCTGCTGGCATGAATGGCCCCCGGGTCGAGCTGAAGCGCGGTATCGTAGGCGGCTGCGGCGAGATCCGGCCGATCCAAGTCGAAGAACACGTTGCCGATATTGACGTGCGAGCTTGGGTTGTCCGGCTCGATCTCGATCGCCCGGCGGATCAAGCCGATCGCCTCCCGCGGCCGGCCCGTCTGGTGGGAGAGCACGCCGGAGAAGTGCAGCGCGGCCGCATGCTCGGGCTCGGCGTCGAGGATCCGGCGATAGAGTGTCTCGGCGACCAGGACGTCCCCCGCCCGGTGGGCCCGCACCGCGATCTCGAGCGCCTCATCGAGGTCGATGTCCCGCGCCTCCCGCCCAAATTCATCCGCATGCCCGCCCTTTTCCATCGCATCCTCTTCAAGGTGGTGAGCTGTCCTTGATCGGGCCCCGTTACAGGATCCAGGGTTCACGTGAGTGCACGGTAGGCCTGAGGGTCCCCCGGATTTTGGTCCGGCCGAAAAGTGAATGTCTCGGTCTCATTCGGCGGCGTGTAGGGCCGCCGCCAAGGCGAATTCCTGGGGCGTCAGCCACCCCGAGGCCGTGTGAGGACGGCTTTCGTCGTCGTACCGCCGCCAAGTCTCGATCTTGCTCCTCGCGTCGGCCGACGACAAGAACCAGTGCGCGTTCGGGCACTCGGCGCGCAGGCGGCCGTTGAACGACGCCGCCAGCGCGCTGCCGGTCGGCTTGCAGGAGCGCGAGACGTTCAGCCTGACACCGTTCTCACAGGCGCAGCGGTCGAGTGCTCTCGGGACGAACTCAGGCCCGTCATCGCCCTGTATCGCGCACGGCGCCCCGCGCAGCCGCTTCATCCCCAACTTCTCAGGTCGTAGCTGATCCTCCCCATCGGCCGGGTCCAAAGCCAGCCCGTCAGGTCAGCGAAATATCTATCCATGTCCGAGCAGCCTCAAATCCGTAGTCGGCCTCGATGCACCTTGCGCAGATTCTGAGGTCGCCCGGGGCCAAGAGCTGGATCGTCGACATACCCGCATTAGTGAGCCGCACCATTACCCTCAGCGCCTTGCTGGTCCCCAATGCCAATCCATCACTGTCAGAACGGAGAGGGAATGGTCTCAAATACAGCCTTGACGGATCATAAGAAAATGCGTCAGTATATTCATTGCGATTAGACGATCGATCGGCATGAATGTCGAAGATTTAAGTTTCAATTGTTAAATACATATTCCGAACTGAGCGAGAAAAAATAAATTCTGATCCATGTTGTCCATGTTCGAATTGAGGTAACGGCGATTGGCAGAGGCGTCCTGTGGTTGAGACAGTTGTTCCATTGCACTCAAATAGTTCGTTGAACCTCACTGCGGGGACGCGGCTCAACGGCATCTTTGAGATTGAGAAACTTATTGGCGAAGGCGGAATGGGGCATGTGTATCGCGCACGGGCTCTCGAAGCACAGGAGATCGTTGCCGTAAAGATCATAAAGGCTGATATTGCTCGCGACCAGAGCTTGGTCGGGTTGCTCAGAAAGGAAGCGAGTACACTGAGCAAGATTTCACACGAGGCAATCGTCAAGCATATTATTTTTTCGATCGACCCTCAAACCGGACGACCCTACCTAGCGATGGAGTATGTCGAAGGTCCGTCTCTGTCAGATCTGATCAATGACGGGCCCATGAGCGCTGAGGCCGTCTTAGTTCTACTCAACAGAATCGGATCGGGCCTCGACGCGGTGCATAGGCTCGGTATAACCCATCGCGATGTCTCGCCGGACAATATCATCTTGCCTCGATCGGATCCTGGCCGCGCGAAGCTCATCGATTTTGGTATTGCGCGCGATCATCATAGAAACGAAACGATCATCGCCGATCGTTTTGCCGGAAAATTCAACTATGCGTCGCCGGAGCATCTCGGCTTGCACGGCGGAAAAGTTACTCCAAAATCTGACATCTACAGTTTTGGCCTGACGCTTGCGGCGGCGTTGATTGGCACCCCGTTGGATCTCGGCGGCACACAGGTTGAGATGTTGCGTCGCCGCCAAACGGTCCCCAATCTCGACAAAGTCGATCCGAGGATTCGAAAGATCCTCACGCGTATGCTTCAGCCGGATCCGTCCGAACGTCCGGATACGATCTTGGAACTTACGGCAAATCAGGAACTCGGCAGCATCGGACCGCCTAAGCACGCCAAATTTGTCGGGCTAACGACGAGACGATGGGGGGCCCTGATCTCGGCAGGCCTCGGGCTCGTCTGCTCTGGCTTCGCAGGCTGGTATGGAATGACGCGTGGCGTCGACACCGAGTCGGTAGCCAACGGCTCCCTCGCCCCGGTGTCGCCGCGCTCAAGCGATGCGGCTCCTCTGGGAAACCGGAAGACGCCGGAGACCAAACGCACGAGTGAGCCTGCGCATTCGCAAGGTGCGCGGTTTGAGGAGCCGCTGCCCCAGTCCTCTGCGCTGGGGAAAGAGCCGTCGGCCGGGGCGATCATCCAGCCAGAGGTCGAGCATAATCAGGAGATCGCTGAGGCAGAGCCGCCGTCGAGGATAGATAAGCCTGCGGCCATTGCGCCAGACACTCGTGTGGCCAGAACTGGTCAGGCCGAGTTGCCCGCTCCCGCTCCCGCTCCCGCTCCCGCTCCCGCACCGACATCCGCGCCATCGCGGGACATGGCTTTCGATCAAACAATGAAGCCCGGGCGGAACAAGCGGGATTGCATCGCCTGCCCGCCTCTGGTCGAAGTCCCAGTGGGGGCTTTCAGCATGGGAAGCACCGCCGATCCGAGCGAACGGCCGGTGCACCAAGTTCATATCCCGGCATTCCTGATAAGCCGAGGCCCGGTCACGGTCGCCGAATGGAACGCCTGCCAATCCGCAGGCGCGTGCGAGATGAAAGCTGAAGGCACCTCGGACCAACCCGCTGCTAATATTAGTTGGGATGATGCGCAGCAATACGTCCGCTGGCTCGCGAATGCCACGCGGAAGAGCTATCGCCTGCCGAGCGAGGCAGAATGGGAATATGCCGTTCGCGGCGGCACGCGTACGCGCTTTTGGTGGGGTGATCTCTTTCAGAGCGAGATGGCGCCGTGCCGCAGTGCAGAGTCATCTTCACTAACCGCGTCGCCGGCGGCCGCTGCCTTTCCGGAAAACGCTTTCGGTATCACGGGCACGACCTGCTTTGTCGCTCAGTGGATGTCCGATTGTTGGCACAAAAATTATCGCGGCGCTCCAAATGATGGACGCGCGTGGAATGCTGCGAACTGCAAGCAGCGCGTGCTCCGGGGCGGCACTTGGCGAAGCCGGGCCGAAGCCGAGCGTGTAACGAGCCGTGACTCCTACGATCCGACGGTCCGGTACCCCGGCAATGGAATTCGTGTTGTCCGGGATTTCTGAGCCTAAGGGCGAATCGACGCAAATCGAGCTTCCCGCGCAAGGCTCAAGAAGGAGACGATGATGAGAGCAAGATTGGCCTTCGCGGTCGTGTTACTGGTCGGCATCGGCTGGTCAGCCATGGCTCAGACTACACCTGAAAGACCTGCGGCTTCCTCAGCGCCCGCCTCGACGGCTGCGCCGCCAGATGCCGCGGTCTATATCATTTCACCGAAGCCCGGTGCGCGCGTCACAAGCCCGGTGACGGTGCAGTTCGGTCTTCGCAATATGGGCGTGACGCAGGCGGGAAGCGGCGCAAAAAACGCAGGACATCATCACCTGTTGATCGATGCGAAAGAAGCGATCGTCGCCGGTGAACCCCTTCCGGCGGACAAGACGCACTTGCACTTTGGCGGCGGCCAGACCGAGACACGCATCGACCTGCCCAACGGCCAACACACCGTGCAGCTCGTCATGGGCGATGCTTTGCACCGGCCGTTCTCTCCTTCCGTGCAATCCCAGAAGATCCAAATTACCGTCGTCCCCCCCCAAGCGCTTCGAAAGAAGCGGCGCGCCCACCGTCGTTCAAGGGTTTGAGAGGCGGTAAAGCCATGGTCGCTGACCTGTCGCCGCGCGGCGTCTATGACAGCCCCTGCTGCTTGGGGCGATCACTCGCCATGCGATTATGCCGCCCGCCGCGCTGATCACGCGCTCGACCCGTCCCGATCCACGCACGGGGCCTGCGATCTCACCAGGGGTCGAGGCGATGGGCGAGCGACTATGCGACCGTATCGCGGGCGTGGATTGATAAGCTGTTCAAAATGGCATAAGCGCTAATTCTCCGATTAAAGGTTTAACGCGAGCAAAAATCACTGTCTGCTTAAGTTTTAAATTCCTGTCGATTGGTCTGCATGGGGTTTGGTGTTTCGCGTGGAAAACTTTTTTAAAAAGGGACAGGACAATGCCACTCGCACCACGAAAAACCGATCTTACGCTTCAGGTCAAACGCATCAGGCAAGACAAAAGCATGAGCTGTTGGTATGCTTCGGCGCAGATGGTTTTGTCTTATCGAAGTGTTGTTATGTCGGTTGTTAATACCAGCTCTAATCTTTCTACGTTAATTAGGTACATGGCAGATGAAGGCTTGGCTCAAAACGGCGTAAAAGAATTTGCCGATGAAGTCGGCCTTCACAAAGATCAATCGTACTTCAGCGGTGGATTTAGCGCAGAAGATTACGGGAATTACATAGGAAAGTTGGGGCCATTGTGGGTAGCTGGACTGTTCCCGCAGGGCGGTCACGTGGTTGTCGTTGCTGGTATAGCGGCGGACAAGCTCATGATTGCCGATCCAGACGGAAGCCAGCCGTTTCCTAAATGGATGTCTGTTTCTGAACTGGAAGTTATCCGAAGCAGGCTCAACCTTCCGGTACTTTATCGACTCAATGCGCCTGCCTAAAGATTTTGGGAATAGATAATTATGATGGACAAACATTAGCAGGTAATTCTGATGAACTGAAAACGGTCACCTTGAGCTCGGAGAAGTCTGAAATCGCGGTGGCCATACTTTGGGTGTCGTTATACAAAAATCCGCAACGGCTTCGCACTGGTCATGGCTCTGAGTAGGGCGGGCATGGGATCATTCATGCCCCGGATCGGTTTGCATGACTGCTTAGCATGAACCCCGGTTTATGGATTCGGTGCTGTCCGCTTGCTCAGCCGCGTAAGAGCATCGCATCACAGTCGATAACCAGTTCAACAAGTAGCCTCGCCGGGATTCTGGAATGCTACGCTCGCTGTGCTGGCGAGGCCGGATGCGCAGGCGAGGCAGGCGCCATCGTCAGTACCGACGCTCGGGCGCACCGCTCGGCTCACAGCGGCGAAAGGAGGGACCAAGATGCAGGCGATCGGTCCCCTGGGCAGCGGCCCGACGACCAAAGTGCACACGTTCACTGATGTGCTCGGCCGTCCCGGCGTTTGGTCCTGATACCGGGCAATGCCAGCGCCATGACGACCGTGCCCACTGTGCTGGCAGAGGCCCGCGGTCGGATTCGACGCTCGGCCGCAGAGGGACTAGGACGCAGAGTCGCTGCGCGCGGACTGCGGGAAAAAGGCATCACGCCCGTCATCCCGGGCAAGCGCGGTTGGAAGCGGCGGATCCGCCATGACGAGCGCCGCTACCGCGAGCGCTGGCGCATCGAGGCGACCTTCAACCGGTTCGAGGACCTTCGCCGCATCGCGACCCGTTACCACGAGTTCGCGCGCAACTGCGCTTCAGCCATCGCACTCCCCGCCGTTATAGCCTTTTGGTGCTGATTGAATCCTAACCCTTGAACGAGTTCGACGATCTCGCGCGTCCCTGGTCAGCGTGGAGGTTCGCCTTGCGCGATCGGCCACGCGAAGCACTGCGCGAGCCGCTCGACCCCTACCATTGCTCTTGATGGATGAAGCCGACGATGTCGAAACGGATGGAGCGAAAGCCTTCCGCCTGCACGTCTGCGCGATCGACGACTTCGAATACGGCGAGCGTCGCGTCGACCGGGAGGGCATCGGAGACGGCCGGGACGATCCGAGACACGAGCCCGAACTCGCGAGCGATGAGACGGTAGTAAGCCACTGGCGGGCAATCGAGTTGTGCTCCGCCGCTGAAGTCAACCCGCAGGTCGAGGATCTTCGAACCGGGGCGAATCTCGTCACCGGCGCGAACGTAACATTCTACGACCGTTGCGACGTTTGGCGGAAGCCGGATCGCGCGTAGGCGTAAGTCGAGCAGCATTTTCGAACCGCTCTCGGCTGACGGGCGTCTCCCATTATGATAGCAGCGACCTCGGCCGTCGTACATGTCCATTGCTGGAGCCACCCGCCTCGGTCTTTATGGGCGCAGCCTGCGCGGACGAGATTGCAATGCGCGAGACTGCCCTTGTGCTCGGCCCGTTCGCCGCTCCCGGCATGGTGGTCATGCGCTCGGCCTTGAATTGGCTCTGCGAGGACGGCCAGCTTTGCGCGGCCGGCCAACCCGTCGCCTATTGCAATCTCAGCATCCTCACCGCGGCCGATCAGGCCGCAGCGGCGGCGGCGCCGTTCCGGGTCCGCGACTTCTTCGCTGTCCTGGCCCCGCCCCGCGCCGGTCGAGTCCGCCGGGGCGACGGCCACCTGAAGAGCGGGTTGCTCGAACAGCTGCGGTTCCAGGAGTGGCGCGCCTCTGAAGTCATCGGTTTCCTCCTACCTCTTTCAAGCGAGGCCGGTCACGACGCCGAGGCACTCACACTGACGCTCGTCATGGGCGATAGGATGACGGAGCTCGCCGAGGTGCGTACGGGTCTGATGACCGGATGGTACGACGCCACGCGCGTGTGGAGGGTTGAGATGGACGCGCCGCTGACGTCCATCGTCGCGATGGGCAATTGCGAGCATTCGGGCTTGGTGCGCGGCCAGCACCGGGCGAGCGCGGAACTGCTCGGTCAGGTCGGAACACCAGCGCTCGTCACCTGGGTTCAAGACGAGCCTCTTATTCCGTCCGCACGGATCGTCGTCGAGCAGTTCACCCGCACCAACGCGGATCGGGCCGCGATCGCGGATGACCTGTCCCGCGCCTTGGGGGTGGGCCGCGTTCAGCTGGCCCCTCAGGACTGGATCTTCGCGGGTGCGCTCCTGCGCGCCTTGCAGCGTTCCCCCTTAAGTGAGCGGCCGCCGCTCCTGACGCGCTTTGGCGTTCGCCAAGCCCCCCGACCAGATGCCGTGTTGCTCTCACTCGATACCGAGGTTCGCTTCATGGCGCGGCACAAGCGGCTCGGCTACGCATTAAGCCTCTACGACTTCCGCGTACATGAGCTCAGCCCCGCTTTCCGCGACTGGCTGAGGACGGATTTCGAAATTATCCAGAGCAACGTAGACGACGTCATGGAGCACTATGCCGCCCTGCTCCGCGCGGTCGGGCCAGAAACAAGCGTCTTCGTAATCAACAGCGTCTCTCATCGCGTCGGCGACAACATCCTGAGCTACGCGATATTCGATCAGCCGCTTGGGGAAACACTGGCCGCGGTCCGCTCGCGCGAACTCAATTTGATGCTGTCCGACTTGTCGGACAACCACAACCTGCACGTTGTGGACGCCGACATGATCGCGGCGAAGCTAGGAATCCTCGCTCACGCGAGCGACAGCATCCATCACTCCAACCTGCTCCAGAGCGAATTAAGAGCCGAGCTTCTTTATCGGATGGAGGCCGCGGGCGTCCGGGGTGTGCGACGTGCCGACGGCGCGCAGATCAACCGATGCTGAAGAGTGCTGACGCCGAATCAGCCTCGCCGTCGAGTGGCTCGGCCTCCTCCCCACTCAGCACGGCGAGTGTGCCGCTCAATGGGCACCACGCGCCGTCCTCGCACAGGATCGCGCGAAGATAGGCCGCACGCGCGAGCCGCACCTCGAACACGGCCTTGTGAGTCTCAAACTCAACGAGGAGATCGTCTGGCTCCACGTATGCGCCCACTGTCCTATGCCATTCGAGAATGCGGACCTCCTTTGCGTTCTCGATCGAATCCGGAACCAGGAGGTGGTAGATCATAGAAGGCCTCTCGTGCCGCGACCGGCTTCGAAAAGTACGGTCCCGATGGTTTGGCCCGCGCGCTCCCGCGCAGCTGAACTCTCGATTCGGTAATCCGTTCCGAGATCGCGTCCTCCGAGAAGGGACAGCTCCCGATCGACGTCGGCTACGAGGACGCCAGTCCGCTGCGAGAGGCGAAGCGCGAGGAGGTTGAGTGCGCGGATCCGCCGGATCAAGACGGGCTCGCGGCGGTCGGCGAGGGCGAAGATCGTCGAGATCGCGATGACGGCACATCCCATTTCGGACAGGGCCGCGAGTTGTGCGCCGATGATCGCGCCGATGTTGTCGGGAGGAAAATCCTCGCGCAGGTAGCGCATCGGCGAGATGATAACGGCCGCGCCGTCGCTGCCTATTCCATCCGCGGTGTCGCGCAGTCGCAGGTCGACGCGGCAAGGTCGGCCTGACGACGCGGAGAGAAGCGTTCCGAGATGCTGCGCTGCGACTGCCATCACTGGCCGCTCGAAGTCGAGGGCGTAAGCTTCCACGAACCGGATCACGAGGGGTCGATCCTGTCCTGAGGCTCACTCGCGAGCGCGCTGCATTCCGAACGCTCCACCATGGCCTGCCGCTGCGCAGCCTCCGCGAGCGCCGGCAACGTTGGAATCCGCTGCCGCGCGCGACCGCGGTCCTCGGGGCCGATCGAACACCAAAACTCCCGCAGGAGCCGTACCGCGGCAATTGGGTGCGCGCGGTAAAAGACTTCTTCCCACCCGTCGTCTGTCAACGGATCGCGCCAGCCTGACCGGTGGGTCAGATGGTAGGTGCGCGCACCTTCCGCCGGCCTCATCCTGGCCCCGCGCTTACACAGGCGCAGGGCGAGTTCCCGGTGCTCGTTGTTGTCGAGCGACGGATCGAAGCCGCCGGCGTCGAGGAAAGCCCCGCGTGGCACGGAGAAGTTGCTGCCACTTGAAGCAGCCCAGAGCACGTCGCAATCGGGATGGTTGCGCAGGGCGTCCATCTCGAGTTCATAGAGGCGCTTCGGACCGTAGCCCGGATAAATCCCCGGCTGCGCGCGCGCCTCTATAGCGCCGAACTCGCTCAAGACCTGTTCGCGCGTCACCCGAAGACGCGCGAGGGCGACGGGGTCGCTCGGAACCCGGGCCTCCTCGCCGAGACGAGGTTCGCCCGTCTCCGGGTCCTTGAGAAAGCGCGTGCATCGCAGGTGCCATGTCTCGCCTCGTCCGAGCACCATCGCGTCGGCGCGATGAAGCGCGGCATGATGCACTGCGAGCGAGGGGGCAGCCAGGGTGTCGCCGTCAAGAAAGAGCAGGGTGTCGCCGCTCGCCGCTGCCGCTCCGAGGTTCGATGCCGCCGAACGGCCGTGCGGCTGCGCGTGCGTGACCGTTCGAAGCCGCAGTCGCGGCTCGGCTTGCGCGATGACGTTCCGCGAATGATCGGCCGAGCCGTCATCGACAACGATGATTTCCGGCTCACCGTCTTGGTCGACGAGAGACGCGAGCGTCAGCCGCAACCGGTCTGCTTCGTTGCAGGTGCGAATGACGATGCTGATCCTCATGCGCTCGCCTTGCGCGAGAAGCAGCCGAGCACGAACAGGATCTGCACGACCTCTTCAGCGACGAGGCGGCTTCCAGCAGCGTTCAGACAGAACGGGTCCCGTCTCAGCACGGCGGCGCCATGTAGGGCGAGGATCCGGTCCACATCAACCACGGAAATGCCCGTTTCCCGGGACAGGTCGATCAAGCGCAGATTGAAGCGCCGGATCCGCTCGCTCAGGGGTTCTTCCGGTCCCTCATAGCGGTGGACGGTCTCTCCGAACAGGGCCGACGAAAGGTTGTAGATGAGGATCGGGGCTTGCGAGGACCGTCTGATCCGACCGACGATCGCGGCCAGCGCGACCATCGATGTCGCGGGGTCGAGGAGATCCGTCGGCTCACAATGCTCTCTCAGCCACCGCCTCGCGTTAGGCGACAAATTTGGTGCTGGGAAGAACAGGTAGCCCTCCGACCGGTGCCGCACGAGGCGCATCGTGACGTCCGGTTGAATCGACAAGATGAAGGCATCCGCCGGGGTGGTGAACAGCGCAGCGCTGAACTGGCTTCGCGCGTCGTAAGGCTCCGCGAAGCAGTCGTCGTGGAGGGAGTCAGGCCGCCCGGCCGCTACTAGGAGGGCGTCGGATCGCGTCAACGTCTCGTGGACGAGACGTACCCGCCAACTCGGAAAGGCGGGGCGGACGATCTCGTTGATGCCGTTCCATGCGGCGCCGGTGCCATTATAGCCGAATAGAGAATCACGCAGATCGCTGTTACCCTTGAGGACGAGCGTTAGCCTAGGCAAGCACTGACCTCCATGCAAGCATTGTTGCGACCCCAGCTTTGATGGAAGAGCTACTGCACCCGATGGGAGGTGACAATGCCCGTGTCAGACTTTGAAGTCGTGGAACGTACGCGGTCCGAAGATTATAAAACGGTCCCGGAGGCCGCGCTCGTAGAACATCTCGCGCTGCAGGGCGGCGCTGATGGCCAAGCGGGCGACGAGGCGATTCGCGACCGCGCTCGGTCGGCCATCGAGGCAGCGGTGGAGGCGGGCATCCGGTTCGCCGTCACGCCGACAGGTCATCGCCTCTTCGATTCTGTCGCGACCATCAACACGATTCGGAGGCTCGGCCTCGCCGGCGGGAATGACTTCTGGGAGAGGAACTGGGTCGCGACTGAGCGTCTGCGCGTGTGGAACGGGGGTGGCGACGAGTCCCTTGCCGTACCCCCTCCCCGCGAGACGGGGGCGAGGCGCTATCGCGTGAAGCTTCGACGGAGGTTCGACACGACGAGCTTGAAAGCGGGTGACCCGCTCCGCCTGCGCTTGCCGCGGCCGATCGAGAGTGCGTGGTGCCGAGGGATCACTCTGAAAATCGCTGCGCAGGCGGATTCGACCCTTCGGATTATGCAGGATCCCACCCGCGTCGGAGCGCACGGAATCGCGACGGGTGCGCCCTCCGTGGCGCTCGATCTCGTGACGGAGTTCACGTCATTCGCCAGCGACGGTGCGAACGGCGTCGAAGCACTGAGGCCGGACGATCTCAGGCGCTATCTCGAGCATGACGCGGGTGACGCGCAGTACATTCCACGCTTGCGTGAGATAACCAGTCGCATGCAGGTGCGCTTTCCCGAGACGGAGGAGGCAATCCGAGCCCTCTGGGATCTAATCCTCGGCAACTTCGTCTTTGAGAGCGTCGATTACGGCGCGGTGGCGCTAGCTGGGTCGAGCGTCGGGTGGGCGCTCGACCATCGTGCGATGGACTGTAACGTCGGATCCGCCCTATTCGTTGCACTCTGTCGCGCCATGGGTATTCCGGCGCGTATCGTCAGCGGATACCTGCTCTACGATCACTACCCAAGCTATCACTACTGGATCGAAGCTTATGTCCCGCCGGGCCGATGGCGGTCGTATGATCTGATGGCCTGGGAATTGTCGTCGGCAGGCCGCGATGCCGCATGGGCGGACCACTTCTTTGGTTATGCCGATCATCGCATGAGGACGCAGTGCCTCCCCACCCAATTTACGGGGCTCGTCACTGGCCGCCTGATCCCGCCTTGGCAGGTGTTGATGCGCCGGTGCGGCGACAGCGTCGAGACGACCTACCGTGCGGCTACGGAAGACCGCACGTACTATAGCGATCTCGTTTCCTTCAAGCGGATTGACTAAGTTGGCGACGAGGAAGGAATATGACCGGAGCCGCGAGATTTGTGATCCTCCACCGGTTTGGTGGTTCTCTCCCACTTTGCGTGGATCAATGGCTGCTCTCGAAAAGCGACGACGGCGGTCCGGGCGGATACCATGGGTCCAGGCACTGTCAAAACTCGGAGATGAGGGCTTTTGCGGTTGGGTGACGTCCCAGTCTCGCGAGAAGGGGGTACTCATCACGTCGAGCGGGTCCTGAAGGTCGGGGGACGGTCAGTTTTTGATTGAAGGCGCCTCCCGGACAGCTTTCAGGGCTATTCGGCGGACGATCCGAGCCCTCACTCAGGTGGGATCGCCGCCAGAAGCCTCCGGCTCCCCAGGATGTTGAGATCCCGCGTTAGATTGTAGGCAAGGACCTGAAGCGCCAGCTCGGTCGAGACACGCGGCAGGGTCTTGGTCAGGAAATGCGTGGCACCCATCCGCGCTTTGAGCGTGCCGAAGGGATGCTCGACCGTCTCGCGCCGGACCCGCACGGCCAGCGGATCACCGGCCAATCGGCGCTGCACGGTCTCCGGCACGTCCTCGTGCTCCCAACGCCTCACCCGGCGCTCCTTGCCCGTCGTGCAGTCCGCCTTCAGCAGACAGGCCGAGCAAGCATTCATCAAGTAACAATGAAGCGTCAGGCCATTCTCCACCGTGGTGCAGCGATGAGACCGCGTCTCACCCGCCGGACACAGGTAGGCGTAACTTATACCAACCCTCGTTAAGCGGGACTCACGGGGTAGCATCAGCGGCTGAGGGGTGATTCTATCTTCGGTTTTGGAGCCCGAGGAGGATGTCATGGCTGCTCCAGTACCGCTGCGGTCAGACTTTGACGCTGACGGTCTGCGCACCTTTGCCAGGTGCGCCCGTGATCCCGCCCAAACGCGGCGCCTGCTGGCTTTGTCGGCGATCTATGCGGGCGGCTCGCGCTCGGCCGCTGCCGCTCTCGGCGGGGTTGAGCTTCAGACGGTGCGGGACTGGGTCGTGGCATTCAACGCGCACGGTCCGGATGTGCTGATCGGTGGAAAGGCGCCTGGGGCCCGCCCGCGTTTGAAAGTCGAGCAGCGGGAGACGCTGCGCGCGTTGATCGAACAGGGGCCGATGCCGGCCGCCCACGGGGTGGTGCGCTGGCGGCTGGTCGATCTCCAGATCCTGTTCGAGGATTACGGGGTGTCGGTGTCCGAGCAGACGCTGAGCCGGGTCCTGCGAGCCTTGGGCTACCGCAAGCTCTCCGCCCGCCCGCGCCATCACGCCCAGGACCGGGACTGTCAGGAATTTCGTGTGGAGGCGGCCATAGTGGATCCGAAGGAGGTTCCCGATGGCACGACGCAAAGCACCCCACGTCCCTGACGCGATCCTGGACCAGCTCCTGGCCGGGGCCGATCCGAAGACGGCGTTCGAGTCCGACGGCTTACTGGACGCACTGAAGAAGGCCCTGGCCGAGCGTGCGCTCAACGCCGAGATGGACCACCATCTGGCGGGCGAGGAGGCCGGCAACACGCGCAACGGCTATGGTCGCAAGACGGTCACGACCGAGACCGGTCGGATCGAGCTTGCGATCCCGCGTGACCGACAGGCGACATTCGATCCGCAGCTGATCGCTCGCTATCAGCGCCGTTTCCCCGGCTTCGACGACAAATCGTGTCGATGTACGCCCGCGGCATGAGCACCCGGGAGATCGTCGGGCACCTGCGCGAGCTCTACGGGATCGAGGTCTCGCCCGACCTGATCAGCGCAGTGACCGACGCGGTGTTGGAGGAGGTCGCCGCCTGGCAGGCCCGGCCGCTGGAGCGGGTCTATCCGATCGTGTTCTTCGACGCCCTGCGGATCAAGGTGCGCGATGAGGGTGTGGTCCGGAACAAGGCGGTCCATATCGCGCTCGGCGTGCGCGCCGACGGATCCAAGGAGATCCTCGGCCTGTGGCTGGAGCAGAACGAAGGCGCCAAGTTCTGGTTGCGGGTCATGAACGAGCTCAGGAACCGCGGCGTCGAGGACGTGCTCCTGGCCGTGGTCGATGGCCTGAAGGGCTTCCCCGATGCGATCCGGGCGGTGTTCCCCGAGGCGCTGGTCCAGACCTGCATCGTCCACCTCCTGCGCCACAGCCTCGACTTCGTCTCCTACAAGGACCGCAAGCTCGTGGCGGCGGCGCTGAAGGAGATCTACCGTGCGCTCGATGCCGCCGCCGGCGAGACGGCCTTGGCTGCCTTCGAGGCGGGCGAGTGGGGCCGGAAGTATCCGGCCATCGCCCAGAGTTGGCGGCGGGCCTGGGGCGAGGTGGTCCCGTTCTACGCCTTCCCGGGCGAGGTCCGGCGGATCCTGTACACCACGAACGCCATCGAGGCCCTGAACGCCACGCTGCGCCGGGCTGTGCGCGCCCGGGGCCACTTCCCGACCGACGAGGCCGCGCTGAAGCTGCTCTACCTGGTCTTGAACCGCTCCGAGAAGGCGTGGAAGATGGGCCCGCGTGAGTGGGTCATGGCCAAGGCGCAGTTCGCCGTCATCTTCGGCGAGCGCTTCACCCGGGCCATGGCGGCCTGATGTTCAACCCGCCGCTCACACACGGAATTTCCGATAGTCCCGTGAGGGCCGCACCTTGCTCTGTCGCGGGCTTAGAAAACCCTAGGCAAACACGGGCTGACCCTTACCTTGTAGCCTCACTGGCTTCACTCCAGCGGGCAACTCAAAGATACAAGGCAGTCCGTCGAGCGATCCAGCATAGTCAAGCGAGCCTGAGGGCACTCTCGAAGCGCTATGGGATCAACCAGAAGACGGTTGCAAAGTGGAGGCAGCGGACCTCGGTCGCCGACCAGCGCACGGGGCCGAAGGATCCGCGTTCGATGGTGCTGTCACCCGAGGACGAGGCGATCGTTGTCGCCTTTCGCCGTCATACGCTCCTGCCGGTCGATGACTGCCTCTACGCGCTCCAGGCGATAATCCCGCGCCTGACCCGCTCCTCGCTGCATCGTTGCCTGCAGCGCCACGGCATCAGCCGATTGCCGGAGGTCGACAGCGACAAACCCAAGCGCTCGCGCTTCAACGCTTATCCGCTCGGGTACTTCCACATCGATCTGGCTGAGGTCCACACGGCGGAAGGGCGGCTCTACCTGCTCGTCGCCATCGACCACACGACCAAGTTCGCCTTCGTTGAGCTCCATCAGAAGGCGACACGGCGGGTTGCGGGTGACTTCCTCCGCCATCTCATCGAGGCCGTGCCCTACAAGGTGCATACGATGCTCACCGACAACGGCACCCACTTCACAACACCCGGCAACGTTGCCTCGGCCGCCTCCATCATCAAGGAGGCGATCGCGGCCGGCGAGACATTCCGAGCTCACAGCTTCGAGTCCGCCTGCGCCCGCAACGATAGTACGCCTCCGGTGAGGGCCGCGGTCGAGGGCATCGCGCTCTGCGCTGAAGCCTGACCTTAATGCTGGCGTTAAGGTCGGCGGGTCGGGGTGATGCGGGTCGAGCTCCTGGAGAATGCCGAACGGCGGCGGCGCTGGTCGTTCGATGACAAGGCGCGGATCGTCGAAGCCTCGTTTGAGACAGGCGTGTCGGTGTGTTCGGTGGCGCGCCGGCACGGGATCGCCCAAGGCCTGCTGTTCACTTGGCGGCGTCAGGCGCGGGAGGGCCGTTTGGGCGGGGACGCGCAGGCCCCGGTCCTCGTGCCCGTCGCGATCGCCCCAGAGCCGTCACTTCCTGTTCCCGCTGCGCAGTCGGATGATCCGCGTGCTCCAGCGCCGCCGCGCCGGCTTCGTCGCAAGAGCGGCGTCATCGAGATCGATCTCGGCGGCGGTCGGCGTCTCACGGTCGACCGGGACGTCGATGCCGCGGCGCTACGTCGGGTGCTCAATGCCCTGGAGGGCCGATGATCCCGCTGCCGGCCAACGTGCGGGTCTGGTTGGCGACCGGCCACACCGACATGCGCAAGGGCTTTTCCAGCTTGGGGATGATCGTCCAGGAGACGCTGAGGCGCGATCCCCACTCCGGGCACCTGTTCGTGTTCCGCGGCCGGCGCGGCGACCTGATCAAGGTGATCTGGCACGATGGCCAGGGCGCGTGCCTCTACACCAAGCGGCTCGACCGGGGCCGTTTCCTATGGCCGTCCGCGGCCGACGGTGCCGTGACGATCTCGACGGCGCAGCTCGGCTACCTGCTCTCGGGCATCGACTGGCGGATGCCGCAGGAGAGCTGGCGTCCGAGTGCGGTCGGATGAGGATAACGCGTTACAAAGGCTGAGCAATATGCTCTTCTCTCGGGCGTGCCGAACGCGTCCGAGCCCCCGCCGCTTCCCACCGATCTCGCCACCGCCCACGCCATGATCCTGGCCGAGCGGGCAGCGCGGCTCGTGTCCGAGATCGCGGTCGAACGGCTGAAGTTGGAGGTCGCCCGGTTGCGACGGGAGCGCTTCGGGGCCTCCTCGGAACGCAGCGCCCGGATCGACCAGCTCGAACTCGCCCTGGAGGATCTGGAGGAGACGCTGGCCGAGACGGACGCGCAGGCGGCCGCCGAGCCCGAGGCGCATGCCGCCACCACTTCCTCCCGGCGCAAGCCCGCTCGTAGGCCCCTGCCCGAGCATCTGCCGCGCGAGCGCATCGTCCATCCCGGCCCGACGACCTGCGCCTGCTGCGGCGGGGCACGCCTACGCCACCTCGGCGAGGACTTCACCGAGACCCTGGAGCGGATCCCGGCGCGCTGGGTGGTGATCCAGCACGTGCGCGAGCGCTTCTCCTGCGCCGACTGCGAGACCATCACGCAGACCCCGGCTCCGTTCCATCCGATCCCGCGGGGTCGGGCCGGGCCGAACCTCCTGGCCGAGGTGATGATGGCCAAGTTCGGCCTGCATCTGCCGCTGCATCGTCAGAGCCAGCGCTTCGCCCATGAAGGCGTGCCGATCGACGTCTCGACGTTGGCCGGCTGGGTCGGGGCCGTCACCACCGCCCTGTCGCCCCTGGTCGCCCGGATCGAGGCCCATGTCCGGGGAGCCGAGCGCCTCCATCTCGACGATACGCCGGTGCCGGTCCTGGCCAAGGGTAAGACCCGCAGGGCCGGCTCTGGACGGTGGTGCGCGACGACCGCCCCTTCGGTGGACCCGAGCCGCCGGCGGCGGCCTACTTCTACTCTCCCGACCGCTCCGGCGCCCATGCCGAGACCTGGCTCGGGGACTTCCACGGCATCGTGCAGGCGGATGCCTTCTCGGGGTTCGGCCGGCTGTACGAACCCGGCCGCAAGCCGGGTCCGATCCGCGAGGCGGCCTGCTGGGCCCATGCCCGACGCAAGTTCTTCGAGCTGGCCGATCTGAAGAAGGCTCCGATCGCCATCGAGGCGGTAACGCGGATCGATGCGATCTTCGCCATCGAGCGCGCCGCCAATGGTTTTGCCCCCGATGAACGCTGCGCGCACCGCCGCGCCCGCTCGGCTGCTCTCGTCGCCGACCTGGAGACGTGGCTGCGGGAGAACCGCGCCAGGCTCTCGGCCAAAGCGCCCACGGCAGTAGCGATCGATTACCTGCTCAAGCGCTGGATCGCCTTCACCCGGTTCCTCGACGACGGGCGCATCTGCCTTTCGAACAACGCCGCAGAACGCTCAATCCGTCCCATCGCGGTGGGCCGCCGCAACTGGACCTTCGCCGGCTCGGATGCGGGTGGCCATCGCACGGCTGCCCTTTACACCCTGATCGAGACCGCCAAGCTCAATCGCATCGATCCGCAGGCCTGGCTCGCCGATGTGCTCAGGCGTCTGCCCGACCATCCCGCCCGGCGTCTTGACGACCTTCTGCCCTGGAACTGGACCCAGCCTCAGCCCCGGCAGATCGCAGCCTGATGCCCCGTCGGAAGTACAACTGCGGCCTTCACCGTAGGCGTACCAACGATATCGACCATCGCCTGACCAAGCCGTGGCATCCCTGGACGAATGGGCAGGTCGAGCGGATGAACCGCACGATCAAGGACGCGACGGTCAAGCGCTACCACTATGACAGCCACGCGCAGCTCCGCGCCCATCTGCCGACTTCGTCAGCGCCTACAATTTCGGCCGCCGCCTGAAGACCCTGCGTGGCTTCACGCCCTACGAAGCCATCTGCAAAGCATGGTCCGCCGAGCCCGATCGCTTCAGGTCAAACCCGCTCCACCAAATCCCGGGACCAAACATTTTGCGCGTTTCTCACAGCATGACACTCAATTGTATCACCACATCAGAAGATTAAGCGCAAGATATGAAAATATTTCAAATATATTAGTACTTGGAGCAATCTCAAACGAGATTAAATATTTGTAGTGAATATTTGCTGTCCGATATGTCCAATTTCTTGAGTAAGCTGGCGATCGCACCAAATTTTAAAACCGCCCCGAATCGCCCGATCACAAAAATCGTAATCTTCGCTAATATTCGTCCCGGTACTCTCGTCAGGACGGAAACGGAAGACCGGCCGAGCAAGAACTTCGAACACGCTCGTGCGGACGAGCAAAAATCCGGCTGGCATACGGTTCATGAGAAGTAAACCGGCATGTGCGTCCAGTGGCTGATTCGGGCTAATCACACCTAATGCTTGGATTGGAGGAGTCCGTCGCGAATAAGTTGCTCCGACTACGTCTAGATTTTTCTGTAAAAGGCGCTGCAAGCTATCACGGGGAAAAATGATGTCGCTGTCGATGAATAATATAAATTCTGCGCCTATATTACGCGCAAAATCAACTCCCATGTTTCGGGCATCTGCAACAATAGCAGATTTTGCCGATATAAATCCCAGTGGGATATGACCAAGCGTATGGACCATCGTTGCAAGGCACAGAGCAAAATCAGCATGAACTGTTGCTCCAGATGGAATGCAAATTGCTACAGAGGGGGGGCGAGACTGCGCCTGCTGCATCCTATGCTACTCAGTCATTCATAGATGATTCGGATGTCAATATAAAATTTCTCGACACACGAAAACGGGATTTCTTAAGCGTAATGATAGTTAACGGCTCGTGTATAAGTGGCTTTATAGATAAGCGTTGAAAACAAAAAAGCAGACTATTGCTTTTTAGAAGCTCCAATCTAAAGGGGCTGGCCGACGAGCATCCTCGGTCAGCCCCATTCTTCTGCGAACACTATAAGCCGACTGCCCGGGACAGACGCGTATCAACGCTGCGTAGCGCTGACACGATGGCTTGACCCTGTCGAGCTTGAATGCCGGCGACTGCAGGCTCGTCCGCTCGCAGTAGCGCGATAGCTTTACGTACCGCAACGACTGCGACTCTGACGGCCGCGCGAGCTTCAGTGACCGTTCGAGCTGCCCGGACCTGACGCGCCGCCTGACGAATGACTGCAGGGAGGTTGCGGAAGGCCGGCGGGAGCTGCCGCACCTGTAGGTCTAATGTGTCAGCAAAACTCTCTAGAGAAGAGCCAACACAGGACGTGTACCCACTCAAACCGCTATTTCGGTCACACGTTGCAACCTTCGCTTCAAGCGTCGCCGTTGCGCCTTCGATAGCCGACAGCGTTTTCCGGCCGGACTCGACGGTGCTGCTCCCCTCTCCTGTCCCGAGCGTCGGCCCACCGGAGTTAGCTTGGCCGGTACCCAGCGTTGGACCGCCGCCACCCAGCGTGATATCGCCCTGGATGCCGACGAGATTGATCACGTCGCCGAGCAGCAGGCTCGGCGCTGTAAAGTTGGGCAGCAGTCCCTGGATGATCGGTGTGACCGCCGGACTGCGCAGAAGACCTGCCAGTACAGGTTGCGAAGCAGCGCTGAAAGGTTGCGGAGTGGCAACAGGCATCGACGCGATGGACGACGGCACAACCGGCGCCGGCTGCACAACAACAGGCGTCGGATCCTGCATCGTGACAAGCGTCGGCGGCAGCATCGCGACAGGCGGCTCCGGCGTGACAGGCGTCGGCGGCTGCGGCGGGATAGGTGTCGGCGGCTGCGGCGGGATAGGTGTCGGCGGCTGCGGCGTGACAGGCGTTGGCGGCGTCGGCGTCACCGCAGTGACCGTCAGCGTACCAGCCTGATTATTCAACGTCACCGCCGTTGCCGAACCTTGGACTGATGTAATTGGCCCCGTGCCAGACACTCGATACTGGATCCCCCCCGGGCTGGTATAAGAGGAGATCGGTGTGATCGCGTAAGTTCCAGCCGGGCTCCCAGTAGTAGCTGACGACGTCAAGAGGTTAGCCGCCGTCGCAGTGTTCGTTGAGGTATCAAACACGTATACGCCGGGCCCGCCGTAGACAGTTCCGCCGAACGGAGAATTCGGCTGTCCTGCTGGCCGGCTGACATCATTCGCAGCAACGTAGATTACACGATTGATGCTGTAGAGCTGCGGATAAGAGGTATTGGACTCCGGGGGCGACCAAGTGGTGCGAAAATCCCAGCCCTGCGCACTAGCGCGTGGCACGAAATAGGTGGGGTCTTGAAATTGCGCGGTTGTCAGCCCAGTCGCGCCTGTGAGATTACTGACGTTTCCGGCTGCTTGGGATTGACCAGTAGCTTGGGTGTCCCAAAAAGACGCCTGAATCGTGCCAATGTTATATCCAATCAGACCACCGGTTGTGCCACTCGTGCCAGCTGTAACGCCTGTAACAGCGCCGGTCGCATAAGCCTGTGTGACTGTGGCGACGCCGCTTCCGGATGCCCCATTATACCCGATCAGACCGCCTGTTCCCGCGAAACTGCTGCTCCCGCCTGTAACGGCGCCAGACGCATAAGCTTGAGTGATTGCGCCGTCATTCTCTCCGATCAGACCTCCGGTATAACTATTAAAAGTACCGCTGCCTTGAACGATGCCAGTAGCGTAGGCCAGTGTAGCTGTCCCGAGATTGAAACCAATTAAGCCGCCTGTATAACCGTAATTACCACCACCAATAATATTGCCCGTCGCATATGATTGTGTAACCGAGGAGTCGTTGTATCCAATCAAGCCACCAGTGTAGTTGTAATTGAAGCTACTACTGCTGCTGCTGATGGAACCGCTTGTAACATTGCCGGTGGAATAAGCCTGCGCTACGGTGCCGCCGTTATATCCCACCAGGCCGCCCGTAAAATTGGCGCTGCCGCCACCGCCATTGATATTGCCGCCGATAACCGCAACGGTTGTATTAGACTGCCTGACGGCGCCGGCATTGTACCCAATAAGTCCGCCCGTATAGTTGCCTTCGCCGCTGCCCCCATTAACGGTCCCGCTTACGCTCGTCCTGGATATTGCCGCGGCAGGGTTTGGCGAGCCGGAAACGATTTCAAAATATCCAACTAAGCCGCCCGTATAGGAATTTGTGGACCCGTCGTTAAGCGAATTCGTTATCCTCGCGTTCGATAGGTTTAGGTCCTGGATCGTAGCATTTGCTGTGTAGCCGAGCAGGCCGACATACGGGTTGGCAGAGTTGATCGTTAGCCGGTCAATGCTGTACCCTTGTCCATCAAGGCGACCGCTGAAGCTCGCCGCAAACGAAGAGCCTGATCCGCTTGACCCCGGCCCGGAACCGATGGGCACGAAACCGGCGCCGCTATTCCAGTTCGCTGTTCCAGAGGCGTCGATATTGTTCGCCAACTGATAGTAGTTCCCGTTCGAAAATCCTGCTCCGCTTGTGCTACCCGATGAACCGAACGATCCAATACCCTGAAGGCCGTAGACGTCCACCAAACGGTAAGGACTAGTCGCAGTTCCGAGCCCCCCTGCAACACGCAGGAACGAGCCGCCGTCGATGCGGAAGTCGCCCGCGCTGAACGCGGGCAGCGTCGCGCTATTTTGTACCCAGTTGCCGCTGTTCAGTGTGAAGCGCGCCACCGCCACGGTATCGAGCGCGGTGATCGTGCCACCTGAAACTAGCGTTAGGCCGCCGGCTTGTGCGGTTACCGAACTGTTGAGCGCGATGTTGCTGGCCGCATTCAGTGTCAGCGTGGAACCGGACAACCAGTTTAGCGGCGAGTTGACTGCCAAGGTGATCGTGCCAGCCTGAGACCCCGAACTGCTGGTCGAAACGGTCACGTTGGCCGTGCCCAGTGCAGTCAGAAGCACCCCGCGATCGACGACTGAGTCGTTGCCAGTCGCTGTGAAGCCTGCGCTGGCGCTCGAGTTTGACCCGGAGTTGTCGCGGATCGTGACGTTGTATGGGTCCAGCAGCAGCGTCCCCATCGCGCCATGCGCGGCGGTCAGCACCGTCGTACCGGCGTAGTCTAGAACGCCGTGGCTGGAGACTTCCGCTTGACCACCATTGCCGCTCTGAGATCCGCCCGTCGCGCGGATCGTCCCGGCAAAGCGAGTCATCTGGTCTGACCAGATTACCACATTGCCACCGTCGCCGGTTTGACCTGCGTTCGCGCTGATGGTGGTCGCCGCATCCACCGTCGTGGTGCTCGCCCGCTGCAGAGCACCGCCGCCCTTATAGTCTCCCCCAACCCGAATTGTGCCGCCACCTGCCGTTCCGTTGGCCAGCAACGTCGCGCCCGTCAGCCGGACGTCGTTGCCCGTCACGGTGATGGTGCCGCCGCGGGTTGGCTGGGCCGCATGCCGCGTGCTGGAGCCCTGATGACCGCTCGACGCCCGAGTAGAGGTGTCCAGGCGACCGGTGATCGTCACCCCTCCCCCATCACCGCCACCGAGCACGATCGCACCGTTTCGGCCGCTGACGCTTCGGGCCTCGACTATCCCCGAAAGGTTGATCGCGTTGCGGGCAGCATCACGGGCGGTAGCCGCCTGCATCACCACGGTGCCGCCAGCTGCCTTGATCTTTCCGCTGTTCTGGATGAGCGCCGTCGATGAGCCGTCTGGGCGCGACGGCACTGCCACCTGCATGAAGCCGTCGCCTGAGAGGTCCAGCGTGACCTGCTCACCGGCGCCTAACCCAACTTTGCCCATGGGCACATTGATCAGACCGGAATTCTCTACACGGCCGCCGAGTAGCGCTGCATAACCTCCTCTGGCGACTGTGATGCTGCCGGCGTTCGTCACCGACGCAGACTGACCTGTTCCACGGAACACTCGATTGCCGGCCTTGAAGTCCTGGTCGGAGATATCCAGCGATGACGCTACAAAGGCCCCTGCCTGAACCGTGCCGCTTGAAGTGATTGCAATACCATTCGGGTTAACAAGGTAAACTTGGCCATTAGCGGTGAGCTGACCCGCAATCGTTGAGGGTGTCGAACTGGTTACGCGATTGAGAATTGCCGCCGACGCAGATGGCTGATTGATAGTGACCTGGCTGCCGTTACCGATCGAAAAACCTTGCCAATTTACGATAGCGGTCGAGGTATTTTGCTGAATCGTCATCTGATTCGCGGAAGGCGTGCTAATACCGACCGTACCGTAGACAGTGCTTGCGCCATGCGGAAGCTCACCAGCAATCGCGCTGAGCGGGCTCGTCAAAGCCGTGCCGGTCAGGAGGGCCTGGATCAGGGGCTTCAGATTCGGGTTCATCGACGATCTCGTGAGACGCAAATTGATTAGCTGAGCGGCAATCAGAAGCGAACGGCGCCAACGACTGTGAAACGATTGGCGTCAGGTAGTGTATCGTCTCGAAAGCGACGACCAAATTCGAGGGTCAGTGAGGTTTGAGTGCCGCCAGGCTCGGGTATTGTCAACATGCGCACTCCTAGTCCTAGAGCAGAGACATACAAGCGAGCGCGTTCGAGCGTTGTAGGTCTTTCCAGATATAAGGCCCCAGTTGCGCCGAATATGTATGGAGCAATCGAAAGCGGAAGACCTTGCGGCGCCATGCTGAATGGTGCGGAAAGCTCGGTTCGCACCACCCAACCGCTGTCGCCACCAAGGCTGCCGGCATCGAAGGTTGAAAGTTCCTGAAACGAAGCGAAACCGATCTGCTCGCTGCGAACGAGGGCTTGGCCAAATGATGTTTGCCCTCGCGCGTAGACTCCCAAGACGAATGTATCCGAGAGCGGTTGTGAGTAGCTGACGAGTGCATCAAATTTCTGGAACTGCGCGTCGGCGCCGATGCGAGACAGCGGCAGTATTGGAGTCGCGTCGGCCGCACTACGCGCGCCCAGGCCGTCCACGCCGAGCGATAGCGCGCCTGTGGCGACGAGCAGACCGCCGTTGTCGAAGCGCATGTCGCCAATGCCGCTGAGCCGGAACACTCGAACTCGGTCGAGACTCAAAGGTGCGATCGTCGAGGGCAACACAAATCCGAGCGCCTCGCGTGTGGCGTCGAAGTCAAGCTCGGTGGAGAAGTTCGCAGCGCGACTGCGCAGCCATGGATAGCGCAAACGAAAGGAGTAGCGCTCGAAATCACTTATGGTTTGAATGCCGCTGTTCAATCGTGGTGATGTTTGGCTTTTAGTAGCCTCAAAATTGAAGGTCATCCCGTCCGTGCCGAGAGGAAGGATAAAGCCACCGGCGAAAGTCCGCAGGCGCGGATCGTCGCTGAACAACCCGCCGATCCCGCGCGCATCGCTCTGTCCGGGGTAACCAAAGCTACGAAAGTAGATGGATTCCCCGTATCCCAGTAGAGTATTGAGGTCGAAGCCGCCGCCGATCGAAAATCCGCCGAGGGGGCGGCCGATCGTGTTGTCGCCGCTGAAAAAGCCTGTGATGGGCTTGTACAGTGCTTCGATGATGAGGGTCGTAGCACCTTGCGCAGTGCTAGCGGCCAAGGTTGAGCGAAGTCCTACGCCGGGCGTGTCGCCGGCAAGGAGGAGGCGACGTTCGATTTCACCGAGTTGTAGATCGTGGCGCCCGATCAGCGGCTCGAGGAGGGCAGAAACGCGACTACGAACAGGATCAGGAACGTTGCGATAATCGAGCTTATCGATGTAGCCATTGACGACGACCAGCCGCAGCCGACCCCCATTGTTGAGCTGCTGTGCGGGTAGAACGACACGGGTAAGCACGGCTCCCGAGGCAATCAGCGCTGCCTCCAAATCGCGTGCGGCAGCGAAGATTTCGGAGGCGGGTAGTTGGCGTCCGACAAGCCGCGATCGGAGAGCCTGGATGGGGCCATCGAAGCCAGCGGGCGCATTCTCAAGGTCGACGCCGGATAAGCGCACACTTAGGCGATCGGCCCCTGCCGGCGCGGCCAAACCAGGCTGCCCAGAAAACGCGAGAGTATTGCCGGATCGGATTTGCGGAGGGCTAAAACTTGGTGGAGTAATCTGGCTTGCCGTCTGAGCTTTCGCATAGCCAATGCTAGCACAAAGAACAGCCGCGCCTAAAAATGCCGGGCGCGCATGATGCGCGTTTCGCACAATCTCATTGAATCGGGTTAGGAAGTGATCGCGCATTGTACGGAGCTCAGAGTTTTTATCGGGTTCTTCAAGCAACCAATAGTGCTGTGATCATTAATACACGTAGATCTATATGTTATACGATCAATTTATAAAAATTCACCGACGCACTGGCGTGAGCGTTCTTTCCTATGATCCAATTCATTGTCGACTAATACCATTTTCCAACGAGCCTGCGTATAGACGATTTTCTGATCGGTCATTTTTGTACAGTATATTCGACGTATGTTAAGTCAGTTTTCGGACGCAAAAAGCCGAAGTAGCAAGGTCGTGTCTAATCGGCCACATCTACTGGGCCCTTAACAGACTCTGGCGAGCTGCGTTCACGCTGGGGCATGCCACGGAAGGGGGTGTGATTCCCCCGGGAGTTTGGAAGCTTTTAGGGCTACTAGTGGTTGAGCCCTAACGGTTGAGTCCGTGTGGGGTTTCGGTTTGAGGCCCACCCTGCGAGTCTAGCGGGATGCGCAGTGGTATATCTTTCACGCTCTCAACCTCGGATCGCCTTCGGCTCGAAGCACTCGTTGCGGATCGAAACACGTCGCAGAAGCACGTCTGGCGCGCCCGCATCGCGCTGCTGAGTGCCAATGGACTCGGGACGCACGCGATCATGCGTGAGGCAGGCGTGTCCAAGACGGTGGTCTGGCGCTGGCAGGACCGCTTCGCGCAGGAGGGCGTCGACGGACTCCTTCGGGACAAGACGCGGCCGGCGCGCATCCCGCCGCTGGGGCCGGAGGTGGCGGCGCGCGTAGTGGCTCTGACGCAAGGAGATCCGCCCGGCGAGACCACGCATTGGACGGCCGCCGCCATGAGCAAGGCCGCGGCCATCAGCGTCTCGTCGGTGCAGCGGATCTGGCGGGGCCACGGCCTACAGCCGCATCGGGTCCGGCAGTTCAAGCTCTCCACCGACCCAGCCTTCGCCGCCAAATTGCGCGACGTCGTCGGGCTCTACGTCGATCCGCCCGCTCATGCCGTCGTCCTCTCGGTCGACGAGAAGAGCCAGATCCAGGCGCTCGCCCGCACGCCGGCCCCGTTGCCGATGAAGCCGGGCTACCCGACGACGCGCACCCACGACTACAAGCGCCACGGGACGACGACCCTGTTTGCCGCTCTGGACGTGCTGGAGGGCAAGGTGATCGGCCGCTGCATGCAGCGCCACCGACATCAGGAGTTCATCCGCTTCCTCAACGCGGTCGAAGCGGCGGTTCCGGAGGGCAAGATCGTCCACGCGATCCTGGACAACTATGCCGTCCACAAGCACCCGAAGGTCCGTGCTTGGCTCGGCCGCCACCCGCGCTGGACCTTCCACTTCACCCCGACCTCAGCCTCGTGGCTCAATGCCGTCGAGGGCTTCTTCGCCAAGCTCGCAAAACGCCGGCTCCGACGCGGCGTGTTCGGATCGCTGATCGAGGTGCAGGCCGCCATCAAACGCTTCATCGCCGAGAGCAACGGCGACCCGAAGCCCTTCGTCTGGACCGCCGACCCGGATCGCATCATCCAGGCCGCGAAGCGCGGGCACCAAGTGTTAGACTCGCACCACTAGTGGAGTGAGTTAGAGGTTCCCTTGCGGTTTTGGGGGTCGAGAGCCATCTGCCGGACGTCCGCGAGGAGGTTTCTGCGATGGCCCGTGGTCCCAAGCCGGCCGAGTTTGATCTGACCGAAGATGAGCGCGCGCGGCTGGAAGGCCTGGTCCGCCGCCGCAAGATCGGTCAGGCGCTGGCCCAG
>NZ_CEEDEA010000034.1:0-32107 GCF_979253755.1 Methylobacterium sp. AC315 | reverse complement strand
AGGCGGGACGGCCTCACACAGGGCGGGCGGGCAGTGTTCGCCGGTCTCACGCCCCTGCCCTGCCTCGCCCGGTGCCTGCCCCGTCCCCTCTCTCTCTCTCTGCCCCCTGCCCCGCCCATGACGGTGCGGGCGCGCGGCCCGTCAACCGGCTGGCGTCGCGTCGAACCCGTCATAATAGTCGAAGAAGACCCGCTCGGGGTCGTGCCGGCTGCGCAGGGCGCAGAGCCGCTGCCATTTCTCGGGCGTGAAGGCGCGCGCGACGCTATCGGGATTCTCGATCGTGTTGCTCTCGCCCAGGTAGCAGCCGACCGTGAGCGGCCTCAGCGCCCCGACCATGGCCCGGTGCCAGTCCGTGTTGGTCCGGTCGTCGGCCGCCTCGTGCCACATCGTCCACGGGCCGCCATAGACCGCCGAGGACATCGAGCAGGCCATGTCCTTCTGCGCGGCCGGGACATCGGGGCCGCAGAAGATCGTGAGCAGGAACACGCTCGTGCTCGACGGCGCCGCCGGCAACAGCGGCAGGACGGCTTCGATCAGGTCCCCGGGGCTGTGATTCGAATACGTCGCCTCGACCCGGGACCGGAGCCCGTCCGGCCACAGCGCGCCGGACATGTCGAAGAGCTGCTCGAAGGTGAGCGGCACGGCGCGCTCCGCCGCGAGCGGCGCCACCGGCGCGCGGTCCAGGGGCTCCAGGGCGCGCCCGGCCGCCTCCGGCGTGTCCTCGAACGCCGTCCCGGTCACCATGCACAGCCAGCCGTCGTCGTCGGCGGCCGCCGCGCGCAGCGCCGGCGGCGCCTGGACGAGGAACTGGCTGAGCTCGACGCTGGGCGACACGTCCCGGGCGATCGCGCCGAGCCAGCGGCCGACCGCGGGGGCCTCCGCGAGACGGTAGTAATGGGTGCTGCCATGGATCGCGTGCGGCAGCGCGTGAAGCTTGAGGTGGTACCGCGTGACGACGCCGAAAAAGCCCGGGCCGGCGCCGCGGGCGGCCCAGAAGAAATCCGGGTTCTCGGTCTCGCTGGCGCGGATGCGTTCGCCCTGCGCGGTGACCAGCTCGATGGCCTCCAGGCTCTCGGCGCCCAGCCCCCAGACCGTGGGGTTCCAGGCCATGCCGCCGCCCAGGAAGTAGCCGCTCGCCTTGACCTGCGGGCAATGGCCGGTGGGGAAGGCGAGCCCCAGCGGGTTGAGCGCCCGCTGGATGTCGCGGTTGCTGACGATCGGCCGGATCACCGCCCTGCGCTGCGCGGCGTCGATCGAGACGAAGCCCGTGAGATCCTGGAGATCGATCAGCAGGCCGCCGGACCGCAGGGTCGGCTGGCACCAATTGTGGCCGCCGCCCCGGACGACCACCTTCAGCCTGTTCGCCCGCGCGAAGGTCACGGCCGCGACGACGTCGTCCTCGTCGGCCACCCGCACCACGACATCCGGGGCGCGGTCCGGGATCAGCCGGTTCCAGAGGTTCGCGTGGGCGGCCTCCCGGAATTGCGGATCGCCCGCCGCGATCACGGAACCGCGGCAGGATCGTCTCAGGCTGTCGAGGGTCATGACCGCACCCGGCGCGAGGAATGGTTTCGGTCGGGCACGATCACGCCCCCCAGCCCTGTCGCAAGCTCAGTACGGCACCCGGTCTTCCTTCTCGGCGTACTTCTTCCAGACCTCGACGGCCTCGGCCCGCATGATCTGCTTGGCCGGGATCGCGCGGTCGCCGACGTCCTTCTTGAACTCGGCGTAGATCATGCTGTCGTCGAACCCGCCATACGTGAGCGCGTCCTCGACTTGGGCGGCGTAGTAGATATTCTTGACGCCGGCCCAATAGGCGGCCGCCAGGCACATCGGGCAGGGCTCGGCGCTCGTGTAGAGGGTGGCGTTGCGGAGCTTGAAGCTCTTCTGCGTCGTGCAGGCCTTGCGGATCGCCTCGACCTCGGCGTGCCAGGTCGGATCGTTCTCCGCGACGACGCGGTTGGCGCCTTCCGCGATGATCTCGCCGTCCTGCACGATCACGCAGCCGAACACGCCGCCGGCGCTGTCGACCAGCGAGGTCTTCTCCGAGAGCGCGATCGCGCGGGCCATGAACTCTTCGTGCCTGTCAGCCATTGTCTCGCTCCTCAAGGTTCCTGGACGTATCGATCAGTGTCCGGTGTAATAATCACACCTTACCGGTCAATGAATAAACCAAACACGCAATCATATAATCTAAACAACCGCTGAATGGTCCGTGCCGTAGCTACCATGCCAGGGCGACATTCCGAATACAGCGGCGGATGATGGCGTGGCGCGCATCGGCGGATCCGATGTCGTGGACCGTCATCACGCATCGTCCATCAATCCCGGTGGCGAAAGACGTGTCTCGATCGTCACGAATCTCCATCGGACCGAATGGTCTGACGATAATCGGCAGATGAAAACAGGAAGCATGGATGTCAGATCCGCGTCAACACGGATCGGCCGCCGCGCCGGGAATGTGTGTCACGCGGAAACCGGTCGCGCATTTACGCATCGTCGTAGTCTTCTTCAGCGCGATACCTTGTCCGATACGCGAAAGACTTGCTTCTGTAGGCCGGGGCCGGGCGGCGGAGGTCGGGTCCGCCCGGACGCGTGAGACGCACGGTCAAGAAAAACCGCCTCGATCGCCGCCCCGGAGGGGCCGTCACAACAGCTTCCAGAACACCAGGATCATGACCGCGTAGGCGGCGACCAGCAGTCCGGCGCCGAGACGGTCCGCGCGCCGGCGTTTCTCAGGGGCCGGTGCCAGCCACCAGCGGAGGTGCTCGGCGGTCCACGGCACCAGGCGCGACGTCAGGAGTACGCTGAAGACGTTCCCGATGAACAGCGCCACCGGGAAGTCGATGCCCAGGGTCCGGGTGAGCAGCGGCGTGCCGACCAGCAGGCCCCACAGGAAGACCGTGGGATAGAGCGTCAGCAGGACGATCATGTTCATCTTCCACGCCGCGGGCGCGGGGGCGCCCTCCGGCGCGACGTCGCGGAACCATTGCTCGAAGCCGCTATGCACCATGCGGGTGTGGAATTCCGCCGTCAGCGGCGCGGCTTCCTCGATCAGCGCCTGGCGCTCGGGGGAGCCGAGCCAGGCTTGCAGGTTGGCGTCGCTGTCGAAGCGCAGGATCGCGACGTAATCCTCCTGCACCCCCGGCACCGCGGGCTCGAAGCGGTAGCCCTGCAGGCCGGTCGCCCTGGACTGGGCGGCGGCGACCTTCTGCTCCCACCGGAGGTATTGCGCCTCCATCCCGGGCTTCACGCGCGTGCTGATCACGGCCGAGACCGGGGCGGTCCGGGCGGCGCTGGCGTCGTCGGTGACGATGTGGACGTCGTCGCGCCCCACCAGCATCGCGGCGGCGCCGGAGATGCGGGATTGCCGCTCGGGCGAGACCAGCCAGGCCCGGGCGTGATCCAGGCTGGCGAACCGCTGCAGGATCACCCAGTCGACCTGAAGCGGCGGGCGCGGCGGCATCAGCCGCTGCTCGATGAAGCCGGGAAACCGGGCGATCACCGCGCTGGTGTCGCCTTGCCATTGCGCGAAGGCGTCGGCGCTGTCCGGCTTGACCGTTGTCTGCGTCACGATGCTGACGCTGGTACCGACGTTCGTGCCGACGCTCGCGGTGCGGCTCGTTCTGGGCTCGCTCACGAGGCGCCACGCGTCCGCGGCAGGGCCGGGCAGGCCGGCGCATCCGTGCTGCACCGCCGTGGACCCCACAGGCGCCCGCCTGCCGGATACCGGGCGTTCCCGGAACGCCCGGAACGCCCGGTCGAACGCGCGCGCGCAACTCTCTGCATAGGCCCTCCCACGGCACGGCCGGCGGCTCGACGTGATGGATTCAGGATAGGCGGGCGCGGGAGGGGAAAGTCAATCTGCGCGGAAGAGTATCGGCCGTCGCGAATGTAAACACTGTTGTTTTGTATTAACGAATGCAGATTTTAATCATCAATCAGCGAAGACTTGTCTTCGCCGGATCCAATGTCTGGGCGTCCGGCACGGTCGAGCGGTGATCCGGCCGCGAAGCGGATCGACTGAGACGGATCGTCAAAAGATAAACCGCGCGGCGTCACGGCAGTCGGGACCGCAGCCAGCCGAGGAGCGTCCGGCCCGGGAACCGGGGCGGCGGCATCCGGAACGTGGGTGCGGCCGCCGCCTCCGGGATCGGTCCCTCGTGGAAGCGCGCGCCGAACGACCAGAACCGGTCCCGCCGCGTGCCGATCATGCCGAGCCCCACGGGCTCGCGGGCGACGCCCGGGCGCATCCGCCCGCCCGCCCAGACCCGCTGCCAGCAGTCCCGCCGCGACAGGTCGGCGTCGCGCCAGCCCAGGCGCCCGTGGCCGGCGACCGCGAAGACCCGTTCGCCGGCGAACGACTCCGGGATCCACACCCAGGTCGAGAACACGTAGGCCCGGTCGGTGCCGAGGCCGGACGGTTCGACCGCCCGCGTGTAGGCGCTGAGCGCCGTCGCGGCGTGCCGCCCGGCATGCCGGCGCAGGCCGCCCGGCAGGGTCAGGGCCGCCCCGAAGGCGCCCGCCTCGAACGTGGTCGGCGGCGCGCCGTGCTCGAGCGCGTAGGCGCTGTCGATCAGGTGGAGCCAGGGCTCGAGATCGATCTCCCAGGCCTGCGCGGTGGGGGCGAAGCGGCGCACCTGCCCGGCGATCACCCGGTCGGCGACCCGCCGGGCCGGCTCCGGGCGCCAGTCCGACCCGACCCGATCCGGCCCGGCCTCGACGACGCGCAGCAGCGTCGAGGGGCCGTGCGCCCAGACCGCCTCGGCCAGGCGCTCGAAGTCGGAATCCGGGGCGTCGCGGTCGACCTTGCGGACCAGGATCTTCGATCCGTCGGCGAGCTCGTCCAGCATCTTGCGCTTCAGGTGGGCGAGCCGGCCGTATTCGCGCTCCACCAGCACGTCCGGGTCGATCGAGCCGGCGGGATGGCCGGTGTTCGACCAGATGTTGTAGGCCACGCTGTGGCAGTAGTAGGTGCCGCCATCGCTGATGGCGATGCGCAGGTCCCCCGGCGCGCCGAAATCCGCAAATCCGCAGCGCAGGCCGCGGATCAGGTCCTCCATCGGCGTGTAGGCGAAGCGCAGCAGGCCCGACGGCTCGACCCCGCCGTAGCGCTGCACGAAGCCGAACTCGCAATTGCCGCCCAGGCTGCGAAACCCGTGGAGCCGCTCCGAAAGCCTCGCGGCCGCCGCGTTCCTGATCCCGGTCACTGTCGTCCGCTCTGATCCCGCCGCGCCCTGCCGGGACAGATCGCGGCCTCCGCCCGGGTTTGTCCAGCCCCGCCCGCGCATGGGGGCGGGGCGCGACCGGCACGGCCGGCCCGGGAGGAGGGGACCCCGCCAGCCGGGGCCGCGAGGTCCCCTCCCCGGCCTCAGGGCGCGATCGCGGCCTCCAGGGTCTGCAGGCTCGAATCGGTGCCGATCGCGTGGCCGCTCTCGGCCAGCCAGCGCTCGGCGGTGGCGCGGCCGAGGTCGCGCAGGGCGCCGATCGTCGACCAGCGGGTGTCGAGCTTGCTGATCTCGCCCCCGGCCAGCTCGCAGGGCGCCTGGAGCAGGTGGATGTTGATGTCGGCCACCGCCCGCATCCGGGCATCCTGGGTGTCCGTCTCCCGGGCGTAGCGCTGCAATTCGGTCAGCGCCTTCAGGTCGCGCATCAGGCAGGCGTTGAAGCTGATGTCGCTGACCCGCCCGGCGACCTCGGAGGGCAGCAGGCCGATCGCGTCGGTCACGAACGGCGTCAGCTGCAGGACGATCAGGTCGGTGGCGCCGTGGCCGTTGAACACCAGCGGCTCCAGGGCCGGGTTGGCGGCGTAGCCCCCGTCCCAGTAGCGCCGGCCGTCGATCTCCACCGGGGCGAACAGTTCCGGCAGGCACGAGGACGCCATCAGGGCCTTCAGGGTGACCTCGGGGCCGGTGAACAGACGCGCCGCCCCGGTCAGGATGTCGGTGGCCGAGACGTAGAGCGGCACCCGCTCCTGCCGGGCCACCGTCTCGAGGTCGATGCTGGCCCGCACCACCGCCTGGAACAGGTGCATGTCGCGTAACGTCGGCAGGAACGGCGAGACGTAGGCCGAGGCCTCGCGGAACAGCGCCAGGGACCGGGCGACGAACGGGTCCAGGAAGGGGGCCACGTACGGCTCGAACGTGGTGCCGAACCCTTCGAAGCCGCGCAGGGGCGAGCGCTCGGCGGTCGCCCGCCACAGCCGCTCCAGGGCCTCCCGGCCGCCCTCGTCGCCGCCGGTGGCCAAGCCCGCCGCCAGGGCGGCGCCGTTCAGCGCGCCCGCGCTGGCGCCGCTGACCGCGACGATCTCGATATGCTCCTCCAGCAGCCGGTCGATCACGCCCCAGCCGTAGGCCCCGTAGGAGCCGCCACCCTGGAGCCCGAGGGCCACGCGCGGTTTCATCTGTGCCATCGTCCCTGCCGATCCTGCGCCTGCCGATCCTGCGCCTGCCGCGCCTGAGCGGGAACGCGTCGGCGCCCGGATTGCTGCACCGCCGCGGACTGGTCCGACGCCGCAGGCTCGGGCCCTCCTCAGGCGGCCTCCGCGTCCAGCCCCCTCCCCGGCCCCGGAGTCCGGAACCGGGCGAAGCGCAGGGCGAGCTCGGGCAGGATTGCCAGGGTGAGCAGCGTCGCGGTGACGAGGCCGCCCAGGATCACCAGCGCCATCGGGCCCTCGATCTCCCGGCCGGGCTCGCCCGCCCCCAGCGCCAGCGGCAGCAGGCCGAGGCCGGTGACCAGGGAGGTCATCAGGATCGGCACCATCCGGTCGGCGGCGCCCTCCACGGCGGTAGCCCGGTCCCAGGGGCGGCCCGCCTGCACCAGCTGCTCGTAATGGGCGATCATCATCACGCTGTTGCGCAGGCTGATGCCCGACAGGGTGACGAAGCCGACGATCGAGCCCAGGGACAGCACGCCCCCGGTGAGCACGATCGCGGCCACCCCACCGAGACCCGCGAAGGGCAGGGTCACCAGCACCAGCAGCAGGTTGGCCCCCGACCCGGTCACCACGGCGAGCAGCAGCACGATTCCGAATCCGGCGAGCGCGGCATGGGCGAGGAGGTCGGTGCGGGCCTGCGCCTGCGCCTCCGCGGCCCCCGCGAAGGCGACGTAGACGCCCTCCGGCAGGCGCACCGACCGGGCGATCTTGGCGCGCGCCGCCGCCACGAAGCCGGCCACGTCCCGGCCCTCGACGCCCGCCGTCACGGTCTGGACCCGCTGGGCGCCCTGGTGCTGGACCTGGTAGCGGCCGGTGCTCTCGTAGATGTCGGCGACCTGGGACAGCCGGACGTAGCGCCCGCCCGGATTGCGCAGGGGCAGGTCGCCCAGCGCGCTGAGCCGGCCGCGGGACCGGGCGTCGAGGATCACCAGCACGTTGAACACCGCGTTGCCGACATAGGTCTGGCCGACCGTGTCGCCCTGGTAGGCGGTGCGCACCGCCTCCAGCACCTCGATCGCGTCGAGGCCCCAGTGGCGCAAGTCCGCGGGACGCAAGGAGGCGGTCACCTGCGGCAGCCCGGCCGGGGCGGCGAGCTGCACGTCCCGGGCCCCCCGCACCTCGGCGAGTTCGCGCGCCACCGCCCGGGCGGCGGCCTCGATCCGGGGCAGGTCGTCGCCGACGAGGTTGACCACCACGGGCGCGGTGTGGCCCGAGACCGTCTCCTCGATCCGCTCGGTCAGGAAGGTCTTGAGCGAGAAGGCCGCGCCCGGGAAGCCGGCCGTGAGGGCGCGGATCCCGGCTTCCGTGGCCCGCTGGGCCGCGCCGTCGAGGCCGGGCTCGAGGTCGATATGGATCTCGCTGTAATGGGTGCCGGCCGTGTCCTGCCCGGCCTCGGCCCGGCCGATCTGCGCCGCCACGGTCCGGACCCCCGGGATGCCCTTGAGGCCCGCGGTGATCAGGCCGCCCAGCCGCTGGGATTCCTGCAGGGCGGTGCCGGGGGCCGCCGCCATGTGCAGGATCAGGTGGCCCTCCTTCAGGTCGGGCAGGAAACTGGCGCCGAGGCGGGGCACCAAAGCCAGGCCGGCCAGCACCGCGAGCGCGCTCAGGGCGATCGCGGTGCGCGGTACCCGCCCGATCCCGGCGAGCAGCGCCCGGTAGGCCGCCCGGCAGAGGCGCACCACCGGCGGGTCGGCGGCCCCGGTGGCCCCGGGCCCGGCGAGCAGCAGCAGGGCGAGGGCGGGCGTCACCGTCAGCGCCACCAGCAGCGAGGCCAGCACGGCGGCGATGTAGGCGAGCGCCAGGGGGCCGAACAGGCGGCCGGCGACGCCGGTGAGCGCCAGCACCGGCAGGAACATCAGCAGCACCGCCAGGGTCGCGTACGCGACCGCGCCGCGCACCTCCAGGATGGCGTCGAACACCACCCGGGCCGCGCCGGCTTCCCAGCCCTCTGCCCGGCCCTTCGCCCGGCTCTCGCGCAGGCGCCGGGCGACGTTCTCGACGCCGATCACCGCGTCGTCCACCACCTCGCCGATGGCGAGCGCCAGCCCGCCGAGCGTCATGGTGTTGAGGCTCTCGCCCCAGGCCTGGAGGGCGAGCGCCGCGGCGATCAGCGAGAGCGGGATCGCGGCCGCGCTGATCAGGGCCGTGCGCCAGTCCGCCAGGAAGACCAGCAGGACGACGACCACCAGGGCGCCGCCCAGCAGCAGGGCCTGGAGGACGTTGCCGTTGGCGACGTCGACGAAGTTCGCCGGCCGGAACAGGTCCGCATGCAGGCTGATTCCGGCCCGGGCCAGAGCCGGCCGCAGCTCCGCCAGGGCCGCCTCGAGGCGGCCGGTGACCGTCCTGGTGTCGACGCCGACCTGGGCGCCGACCATCAGCAGCACGCCGGGCTTGCCGTCGACCAGGGCGGCGCCGATCGCCGGCTCGGGGGCCGCCAGGACGGTGGCGACGTCGGCCAGGACCACGCTCGCCCCGCCCTCGTTGACCAGCACGGTGCGCCCCAGCGCCTCCGGGGTGAGCGACTGCCCCTCGGTGCGCAGGACCACCCGCTGGCTGGGCGTGTCCACGAAGCCGGCGCCCCGCACCCCCGTGGCCTTGCGGGCGGCCGCCAGCACGTCGTTGAGCCCGACCCGGTAGCGGATCAGGTCGTCGGGGCGGACCTGCACCTGGAGCGAACGCACGGCGCCGCCATAGACCGAGACCTGCGCGATGCCCGGCACCGCCTGGAGGCGCAGCCGCACCGTCCAGTCGGCGAGCGTGCGCAGGTCCATGGCGCTGCGGCTGTCCGAGGTCAGCCCGATCAGCAGCACCGTCGAGGTGGAGGAGGTCAGCGCCGTCATGGCGGGCGCCATGACGCCCTGGGGCAGCCGGCCGGCCAGGGCCGCCAGCCGTTCGTTGACCCGCTGGCGCACCCGGTCGACGTCGCTGCCGGCCCGGAACGCGGCGCTGATCACCGACAGGCCCTGGATCGAGGAGGAGCGCAGGGTCTCCAGCCCGGGCAGGCCGCCCACCGCCCCCTCGATCGCCTGGGTGACCAGGACCTCGACCTGCTCCGGATCGAGGCCGGGCGCCTCGGTCTGGATCGTCACGGTGGGCGGCGCGAATTCCGGGAACACGTCGTAGCGGGCGCTGCGCAGGGCGTAGAGCCCGAACGCCAGGAGCGCGCAGGCCAGGGCCAGCACCACGCGCGGGCGCCGCACCGAGAACCCGACCAGCCCGGCCTGGGGGCCGCCCGTGAGACGCTCAATCATCGTCGTCGCCGGAGACCCGGATCTGGCCCTTCATCTCCTCGGAGAGCAGCGCCTGGCCGCCCCTGAGCACGATCTCGCTGCCGTCCGGCAGGTCCTCGACCACGAAGGAATCGGCCGAGAGCGGCGCGTCGGCCCGGACCGGGTGGCGGACGAATCCGCCCTGTGGCACGCCCCGGTAGACCCAGGTTCCCCCCTCCCCGTGCACCACCGCGTCCTCCGGGACCAGCACCCCGGTGGCCGAGCGGGCGGCGGGCAGGAACGCCATCGTGCTCATGCCCGGCAAGAGGCCGCCCTCCCCGGAGACGAGGTAGAAGAAGCTCTGGCCCTGGATCCGCGGATCGGTGCGGGTCGCCGGGGAGACCAGGCGCAGGGGCACCCGGACGCTCTGCGGCGGCACCTCCGCGAAGGCCGAGTCCGGGGCCGGGTTCAGGGCCTCGCCCGGCGGCAGGGTCACCTGCATCAGGAAGTCGGCGCGCTCGATCAGGCGGGTGACCAGCGGCGCCCGCTCGACGATGCCCCGGCCGAGCACCGGCCCCCATTCCTGCTGGGCGGTGGCCGCCAGGGTGCGCAGCTGCGATTCGGCGGCCGTGACGGCGGCCCGGTCGGTCAGCACGGTGGCCTCGACGGTCTCGATCTGGGCGGCCGCCATGGTGGCGGGGCCGAGGCTGCGGGCCCGCCGCGCGGCGCTGGCCGAGACCTCGGCCCGGGCCCGGGCGGTCTGGAGCGCGGCCATCGCGCCGGCATACGCGTTGGTCAGCTCCGTCACCCGGGCGAGGTCGAGGACGCTGCCATAGGCGGTGAGCTCCTGGCGGTGGGGTTTGGCCGGCAGGATGGCGGTCTCCAGCCCGATCCGGGCGCGCTCCTCCGGGGTGAGCCGCACGATCGTGCGCCCGTCCTCCACGGCGACCCGCGCAGCCTCAGCCTTCGGCTCCGGCGCGGCGGCGGGCGCGTCCGGCAGGATGCTCCTGGAGAGTTCGGCCAGCGGAGCGAGCGCGCGCAGGCCCCGGGCGCGCAGGTCCGGCCCGGCGAGGGCGAGGGCGGCAAGGATACCGGCCAGGGCACCGGCAAGGACGAGGATTCCCGCCAGGGCCAGCCCTGCCGGCAGCACGCGCCGCCGTCGCATCCCGCCCCCTCCCGCAAACGCCGCTCTGGGGGTGCCCCGGCGGTGATTGCCACTTTTGCCCGGTTTCTTCGTCCGAATCTACCTGAACTTCAGGGCTGCCGCCGGGGCGGGCGGTTCAGGCCGTCAGGGGCACTTCGAGCCGGAAGCAGGCGCCCTGCCCCGTCTGCGGCACCGTGAGCGTGCCGCCGAGCTGCCGGGTCAGGCTGCCGACCACCCGCATGCCGAGGCTCTTCGAGCTACGCCCGATCTCGAAATCCGCCGGCAGGCCGACCCCGTCGTCGGCGACCTCGACCACGAGGGCGTCGAGCGCGCGCTCGGTGCGGACCCGGATCGCGCCGCCCTTCGGATGGGTCTGGGGCGGGTAGGCGTATTTCAGCGCGTTGGTGACGAGCTCGTTGACCAGGAGCCCGATCGGGATCGCCCGGTCGGCCGAGATCCGCTGCTGCGCCGCCGTGCAGGTGAGGGTCTGGCCCGGGGCGCCGCTGTCGAGGTTGGCCACCAGCTTCTCCAGGAAAGGCGCGAGGTCGAGCTCGCCGGGCACGCCCTCCCCGTCCCCGTCCCCGATCTTGTCGCCGGTCCTGTCTCCTTGCCGCCAGAGCTGGTCGTGGACGCCCGCGATGGCCTCGACGCGGCTGCGCGCGTCCGACAGGGCCGCGTGCACGGCGGGCTCGGCCTCGGCGGCGCGGGCCTGGAGGGCGAGCAGGCTCGCCACGATGGCGAGGCTGTTCTTGACCCGGTGGCTCATCTCGCGGGCGAGCAGGTCCTGCCGGGCGAGCGCGGCGCGCAGCAGGCTCTCGGTGCGCTGGCGCTCGATCGCGCCGCCGAGCAGGTTGGCGAAGCCCTGCATGAAGGCGATGTCGGATTCCTCGAACATGCCCTCGCGGGTGTCGTCTACCTCCAGCACCCCGAAGGCCCCGTCCCGGTTCTCGATCAGCACGTTGATCGCCCGGCGGATGCCGTGGTCGGCCATCAGCTGGGGCGTGCGGAACCGGGTCTCCTCGGCGAGGTGGTTCGAGATCACCGGCCGGCCGGTCTTGAGGGCGAAGCCCGCCGGGGAGGCGAGGTCGGCCCCGACCCGGGCCTGCCCGATCACGTCCGGCCCCCAGCCGACGCCGGCGCGCACCAGGAGCGCGTCCTCGCCGCGGCGGTATTCCAGCGCCTTGCAGAACTCCGCGCCCATCCCCTGGGCGCACAGGTCCGCGGCCCGCTGCAGCAGGTGGTCGACATCGGTGCCGCGCAGGGCCTCGACCCCGAACTCGGACAGGATCACCTGCTGGCGCAGGCGGTAGCCGAGATCGGGGGGCGTGAGGCCGGGCGCGGCAGGATCCGCCTGCGCGTCGGGGCTGAGTTCCACTTCGGTCTGGTCGCCTGTCGTCGTCATGAGGGCGGCAGAGTAGCAGGAAGCGTGTCCCGGGGCGAAGCCGGCTTGTCGGTCCGGCCACGCTCCGCCGGTGGCGCCGTCGTCGCACCCGATCGTCGCACCCTTGCTCGCCCCCGGACCCCGCCGGCGCCGGGCGGCGTTCCATCAGTCCCACCCGTCTCGAAGGATGGCACGATGGCCGACGATGTGAACGGACTCTCCGACAAGGCGCTCTCGATCTTCGCCTTCGCGGCCTATCACCGCCTGGTCAGCGGCGAGCGGGTCACCTCGGTCATCCGCAAGGACGGCGCCGGCCACGAGGCCGACCCGGCGGGCGTGAGGGAGCTGGAGGAGCGCGGCCTCGTCACCGTCGGCGAGACCGACATCGACCTCGGCGACACCGCCCAGGCGACCGTGGAGGCGATGGTCGCGGCTTTGCGCGGGGCAGTCGGGCGCTGAGGCCGCGCCTCGGCCTCGGATCGCTCGGCTGCGGCATCCCGGCCGTGGAAGCCCGGGAACGCCCCCGCCCCCGGCGGCCTTCTCCCGCACCAGACGATGGAGCGCGCGGATGAGCAAGGCGGACGTGAAGGCCGGGGACGACGTGACCTACAAATGGGGCAAGGGCACCGTCGAAGGCGAGGTGACCAAGGTCCACACCAAGGACGTCGAGAAGACGATCAAGGGCAACACGGTCAAGCGCGAGGCCTCGAAGGACGAGCCCGCCGTGGAGATCGAGACCACCAAGGGCAAGACGGTTCTGAAGTCCGTCTCCGAGGTTAAGGTCAAGTAAGCCGATCCGCGCAGCACCCCGCGGTGTGAGATGGCGCACATGATCCCCGCTCCGGGCCTCGCCGGTGGCGGGGTCCCGGCTATCTGTAACGGTTCCAGCCTTTGCCAGCCGGGACCCAGCATGAATATTCCCCTCCGGCTTACCCTGAACGGGCAAGCCCGCGAGATCGCCCTCGACGATCCGCGCGTCACTCTCCTCGACCTCCTGCGCGAGCGGCTCGGCCTGACCGGCGCCAAGAAGGGCTGCGACCGCGGCCAGTGCGGCGCCTGCACGGTGCTGGTGGACGGGCGGCGGATCAATGCCTGCCTCACCCTCGCCGCGAGCCTCGACGGCGCCGAGATCCTGACCATCGAGGGTCTGGCCGAGGGCGACCGGCTGCACCCGGTCCAGGCCGCCTTCATCGCGCATGACGGGTTCCAGTGCGGCTTCTGCACCCCGGGCCAGATCATGAGCGCGGTCGGGCTGATCCGCGAGGGCCAGGCCGGCATCGATCCCGAGCGCATCCGCGAGGGCATGAGCGGCAACCTCTGCCGCTGCGGCGCCTATGCCGGCATCCTCGACGCGGTGCAGGAGGCGTCGCGCCCCACCGGACAGGTCGAGCATCGGGAGGACGCGGCGTGAGGATCTTCGACTACATCCGCCCTGCGAGCCTGCCGGAGGCCGTCGCGGCCGGGCAGGTTCCCGACACCGCCTATCTCGCCGCCGGCACCAACCTGGTCGACCTGATGAAGGGCGGCGTCACCGCCCCCGCCCGGATCGTCGACATCACCCGGCTGCCAGGCCTCTCCAGCATCGAGCGTCTGAATGACGGCGGCACCCGTATCGGGGCGCTCGTGCGCAACAGCGACCTCGCCTACGACGCGATGGTCGAGAAGACCTACCCGATGGTGGCCGAGGCCCTACTGGCCGGCGCCTCGGCACAGCTGCGCAACGCCGCCACGGTGGGCGGCAACCTCATGCAGCGCACCCGCTGCCCGTTCTTCACCGACGCAGTCTCCAACTGCAACAAGCGCGAGCCCGGCTCCGGCTGCGCCGCGCTGGGGCACGCCACCCGGATCCACGCCGTCCAGGGCTGGAGCGAGCAGTGCATCGCCACCAACCCGTCTGATTTCTGCGTGCCGCTCGCTGCCCTCGATGCGGTCGTCGAGATCGCCGGGCCGGACGGCGCCCGGGAGGTGCCGCTGACCGCGTTCCACACTCTCCCCGGCGACCATCCGGAGCACGAGACGGCGCTCCGCCCGGCCGAGCTGATCACCGCCGTGCGGCTGCCGCCCGAGGCGGCGGCGTTCCAGGGTCACGCCCGCTACCTCAAGGTCCGCGACCGCACCTCCTACGCGTTCGCGGTGGTCTCGGCCGCCGCCGCCCTCACGCTCGACGGCGAAAAGATCGGCCAGGCCCGGCTCGCCTTCGGCGGGCTGGCGCTCAAGCCCTGGCGGGTGGAGGCGGCCGAGGCGGCGCTCGCCGGCCAGGCGCCCTCCCCCGAGGCCTACGCCAGGGCCGCCGCCCTGGCCCTCGACGGCGCCAAGCCCACCGGCGAGGCCAACGCCTTCAAGATCGAACTCGCCCGCCGCGTCGCGGTGCGGGCGCTGACCCTCGCGGCCGCCGGGACGCCTGCCCGGATCCCGGCGCTCCCCGCCTCCCCGTTCGGCATCGTCTGAGGACAGACCGCATGACCGCGACCGCAACACCCCAGAACTCCGCCGCCGGCACCCGCCACGGCTCCAGCATCGGCCAGCCGCTGACCCGGCGGGACGGGCCCCTCAAGGTGACCGGCCAGGCCCGGTTCTCCGCCGACAACCTGCCCCCCGGCACGCTGCACGCGGCGCTCTGCGTCGCCCGGATCGCCAAGGGCCGGGTCACCGGCCTGAACCGGGCGGCCGCCGAGGCCCATCCGGGCGTCGTCGCGGTGATGACCCCGGAGAACGCCCCACACCTCGCCCAGGACCCGGACGCCAAGGCCGGACCGTTCATCTTCCGCCTCGACCTGCTGCAGAACGACCGGGTCCGCTACGCCAACCAGCCGATCGCCGTGGTGATCGCCGAGACCCTCGAGGCCGCCACCGAGGGCGCGCGGTTGCTGGCGCCGACCTACGCGACCGAGACGCCGCGCATCGGCCTCGATTCCGGCGACGTGTTCACCCCGGATTCGGTGGGCGTCGGCGCGCCTCCGTCTGAGAGCGACGGCGACGTCGAGGCGGGCCTGGCATCCGCCTCGCGCACCATCGCGGCCACCTACGAGACCCCGGCCCAGTACCACAACGCCATGGAGCCGCACGCGGCCCTGGCCCAGTGGGACGGCGATCGGCTGACCCTGCACATGCCGACCCAGGGGCTGGCGATCTCGCAGGGACGGCTCGCCGGGCTGTTCGGGATCAAGCCCGACGACATCCACATCGAGAGTCCCTATCTCGGCGGCGGCTTCGGCTCGAAGGGCGTGCCTTCGGGGCCGCAGGTGCTGGCCTGCATGGCGGCCCGGATGGTCGGGCGGCCGGTCAAGCTCGTGCCGACCCGCTCCCAGATGTACGGCCCGATGGGCCATCGCGGCCCGACCCGGCAGACGCTCCGGCTCGGCACCGACGCGGCCGGCAAGCTCACGGCGCTCGACCACCACATCCTGACCGCCTCCTCGAGCTTCGACGACTTCTTCGAGCCGGCCGGCCGGGCGACCAGCACCCTCTACGCCAGCCCGGCCATCGCGATCCGGCACGAGGCGGTACGGCTCGATACCGGCACGCCCCTGTTCATGCGCGCCCCCGGCGAGGCCACCGGCAGCGTCGCCCTCGAGAGCGCGCTCGACGAGATGGCCCACGAACTCGGCATGGACCCGCTGGAGTTCCGGCTCGCCAACTACGCCGAGGTCGAGCCGATCACCGGCAAGCCGTTCTCGTCCAAGGCCCTGCGTGCGTGTTACCAGCGCGGCGCCGAGGCGTTCGGCTGGGCCGGACGCCCGCTCCAGCCCCGCCAGACCCGGGACAAGGACGGCTTCCTGGTCGGCATCGGCATGGGCACCGCCACCTTCCCGGCCCTGATCTTCGAGGGCATGGCCCGGGCCGAGATCCGCGCCGACGGCACCGGCACGGTGGAACTCGGGGCGATCGACATGGGCCAGGGCGCCTGGACCGCGCTCGCCCAGATCGCCGCCGACGGGCTCGGGATCGGCATGGAGGCCCTCACCTTCCGGATGGGGTCTTCCGACCTCCCGAATGCCGGCATTGCGGGCGGCTCCGGCCACACCGCCACCGCCGGCAACGCGATCCACGCCGCATCCCAGGACGTGATCGCCCAGCTGGCCAAGCTCGCCACCGACGACCCTGCCTCCCCGCTCTACGGCGCCGGCAATGCCGGGGTCACCGCGGCGGGCGGGCGCCTGACCCGGCAGGACGACCCGAGCCGGAGCGAATCCTTCGCCGACATCCTGAAGCGGGCCGGGCGGGCCAGCATCGAGGGCCAGGGCAAGGCCGGGGCCGACCCGGCCGCGCAGAAATCCTACGCGATGCACGCCCACGGCGCGGTCTTCGCCGAGGTGCGGGTCGATCCCGATCTCGGCCAGATCCGGGTCAGCCGGCTGGTCGGCGCCTTCGCGGCCGGCCGGGTGATCAACCCGCGGCTGGTCCAAAGCCAGTATTACGGCGGGATGATCTGGGGCCTGTCCTTCGCCCTGCACGAGCGGGCCGAGATGGACCCGCGTACCGGCCGCTTCCTCAACGACAACCTAGCCGAGTACCACCTGCCGGTGAACGCCGACATCCCGGCCATGGAGGCGATCCTGGTCCACGAGGACGATGCGATCGTGAACGCGCTCGGCGTGAAGGGCGTCGGCGAGATCGGCATCACCGGCACCGTCGGCGCCATCGCCAACGCGGTCTGGCACGCCACCGGCGTGCGGGTGCGCGAGATGCCGATCACCCTGGACAAGCTCCTGGGCTGATCCGTCCGGGCCGGACGGTGTGTTCCGTCCGGCTCTCGCGCTTCCGCCGGCTCGAACGATGAGAACCCTGCCCGATCGGGCGGGTTTTTTTGGTGTTTGACGGGCCGCTCCCCGACTGAGGGACCGCACAGGTTGGAGGCGCCACCTCTCCCGGGGCCTGCCAATTCACGCATCGGGTTCCCGGTGATGCGCACCTCGGAAACCCCGCTCGCGGCGGTGGGCGTCGCTCTCGACGCCATCGCCGCCGTGGTGATCGGCGGCACGCTGCTCACCCGCGGAGAGGGCGGCATCCCGGGCACGTTCCTGGGCGTGATGATCGGCGGCCTGGTTCAGACCGTCATCACCTTCGACGACACACTGTCGAGCTGGTTGACCAAGATCGCCATCGGCCTGCTGCTCATCGTCTTCATCGCCCAGCGGCAGGGCTCGGTGGCCCTGGCTGGGCGCCCCGGCCGGGCCCGCCCGCCCCCGCCCGGAACGGCAGCAGGCCGGCCGGCGGAGGCCCGTCCCTGACAGGACCGGATCTTTTTGGCAAAGCCGGGGACCACCTTTCGGGACGATGCTCTATGATCTTCCCCGCACGGCCGCCCCTCGAGCCGCGCGACGGAGGACAGAACCGGCATGCCCCTCACCAGCGATCTCCGCGGCGTCGTGCCGATCGCCCCGACGCCGTTCCACCCGGATGGCCGGATCGACGCGGTCTCCCTCGACCGGATGATCGACTTCTTCGGCGGTGCGGGTGTCGACGGCCTGACGATCCTGGGCCAGCTTGGCGAGGCCGGCAAGCTCGACCATGGCGAAGGGCTCGCCGTCGCGAGACAGGTCCTCGGGCGCACCCGCCTTCCGGTGATCGTCGGCGTGACGGCGCCGGGCTTCGCGGCCATGCGGGCACTCGCTCGCGAGGTGATGGAGATGGGCGCGGCCGGCGTGATGATCGCACCGCCGAATACCCTGCGCACCGACGACCAAGTGGTCGGCTATTACCGCAACGCCGTCGAGGCGATCGGCTCGGACGTCCCCTTCGTGCTTCAAGACTATCCCCTCACCTTCTCGGTGCAGATGACGCCCGGCGTGATCCGCCGGATCGTGTCCGAGAGCCCCTCATGCGTGATGCTCAAGCACGAGGACTGGCCGGGGCTGGAAAAGATCTCGACCCTGCGGGGCTTCGAGGCGGACGGCTCGATGCGCCACATCGCGATCCTGGTCGGCAATGGCGGCCTGTTCCTGGATTTCGAGACCGAGCGCGGCGCCGACGGCGCCAACACGGGCTACGCCTTCCCGGAGATGCTGGTCGACGTGGTCCGCCTCGGCCGGGCGGGGGAGCGCGACGCCGCCCACGACCTGTTCGACGCCCACCTGCCCTACCTGCGCTACGAGCAGCAGCAGGGCCCGCTCGGGCTCGCGGTGCGCAAATACGTGTTCCAGCGCCGGGGGATCTTCTCGTCCGACGCCCAGCGCAAGCCGTCCCAGGCGCTCACCCCGCAGGCCAAGGCCGAGGTCGAGTACCTGCTGGCCCGCCTCGCCCGCACGGATCCGCGGGCGAAGCTTATGGAGTCCCAAGGTCTGTGATCGGTCAGGGCTCCGCCCTGGCGACCCGCCAGAGCGCGGAGCCCTTTGGAAACCCCGTTCGGGCGCTCAGTCGAGCCGGTAGGCGATGACCTAGTCGCCCGGCGTGGTGCCGAGGGAGCCGTGGCCGCCGGCGGCGATCACGACGTATTGCCGGCCGTTGCCCTGGTAGGTCATCGGGGTCGCCTGCCCGCCCGCCGGCAGCGTCATGGACCAGAGGGTCTCTCCTTTCTGCATGTCGTAGCCGCGGATCAGGTCGTCCAGGGCGGCGCCCGCGATGGCGACCCCGCCGGCCGTGGTCAGGGTGCCGCCATGGGCCAGCATGCCCATCTCGAACCGGATCGGGAACGTGATGCCGGCGATCTTCCGGCCGGCCGCGGTACCGCTGCGGTGCCTCCACGCGGTGGTGCCGTCCGCGAGGTTCACCCCGACCCGCACGCCCCAGGGCGGCGCGTTGCAGGGCACGCCGAGCGCCGAGCGCATGTGGGCGATCGACACTGCGTAGGAGCCGCCGAGCTTCTCGTTGCCGGGCTTCGAGTCCGGGTCGGTGGAGAACGGGCGCTTGTTCGGCTCGGCCTCCGGGCGCCGATGCAGCTGGTTGGTTTCAGGCTGTGCGGATCGACGGGCCGGGGGCGGCCCTCACGTCCGAACCCTCACGTCCCAGTCTTCACGTCTCAGTCTTGCCCTCCGGCCGCAGGGCGACCGGGTCGCCGTCGCGCAGCGACGCCGGCGGCCCGACCACGACCCGCTCGCCGCCGGTCAGGCCGGTGCGCAGCTCCAGCACCGTCCCGGTCTGACGGAAGATCGTCACCGGGCGCATCCGCACCACATGACCACTCTCTGCGCCGGCCTCCACCACCGCCACCCGGGTGCCGTCCTGATCGAAGATCAGGGCGTCGTTCGGGACCGACACCGCCGGGGACACCCGGGGGATCGCCAGGGTGAGGGTGATGTAGAGGCCGGCCTGCAGGACCCGGTCCGGGTTGGGGATGTCGACCTGCGTCACCAGGGTGCGCGAGGCGTGGAGCAGGGTCGTGGACGAGCGCGAGACCCGGCCGGGGAAGACCTGTCCGGGGCGCTGCGCCACCTCGGCCTTGGCCTCCAGGCCGTCGCGGATTCCGTCGGCCGCGTACAGCGGCACGTTCACCGCCATGCGCAGCACGTCGTCCCGGGCCAGCGTCAGCAGCGGCGCGCCCGTGTTGGTGTCCGCCGTGACCGCGTCGCCGACATCGGTGTTGCGGGTGGTCACGACCCCGTCGAAGGGCGCGCGGATCTGCTCGAAGCCGGTCAGGACCTTGAGCCGGGCGACCTGGGCCTCCTGGGCGGCGATGTTGGCCTCCGCGACCTTCACGGCCGCCTTGACCGCGTCGACGTTGGCGCCCTGCGCCAGCACCCCGGCCTGCGCAGTGTCGGCGTTCTGCCGGGTCTCGGTGCCGCTGCCGGCCAGCGTCGAGGTCCGCCGGTTGGTCACGTCCGCGAGGTGGCGGTTGGCCTCGGCCTGGTCGACCATGGCGCGCGCCTGGATCAGCGCCGCCTGCAATTGCAGCACCTGCGATTGCGCCTGGACGAGCTGCTGGTCGAGGTCGGGCGCGCTGATCCGGAACAGCAGGTCGCCCTTCTTCACGTGCGAGCCGATATCGACCTTGCGCTCGACGATGTAGCCGGTCGCCCGCGGATAGAGGCTCGCCGTGTCGAAGGCCTGGGTGGTGCCGGTCTGGGTCAGGCTGAGCGTGTCGGAGGCCTGCCGGGCCATGGCCACCCGCACGGTCTGGAGCTTCTTGGCCGCCTGCGGCGGGCTCGATGCCCGGGACGGGTCCGGCCAGTGGCGGTAGCCCAGGAGCCCGACGGCCGCCAGCGCCAGCAGGCCGACCCACAGGCGGCCGCGCCGCGCGGGGCCGCCGGCCGCATCCGGCGCAGCTGATGCGCGCGCGGCTGAACTGTCCCGGTCCGCCATCTGGTCCTCGGGTCGCGTCGAACGTCCGCCTGGCAGGGGCGATCCGGCCTGCGGCCGGCGTCCGCCAACCGGGACACGTTCAAGAGTGTATTCAAGTCATAGACCAGGCCCGGGGTCCGGGCGAGATGCCGCAGCGCACGATCCTGTGCTGGATCCTCCGATGCCGCGGCCGGTTACCCTCGCGACGGGGCTGGATACCGACCCCTGCTCCCAGACGCGCCGCCGCCGGACCGGTCCCCCTCTTCGGCGGCGCGCTCCAACAGGCCGACACGCGATGACCGAGATCTCCCGGCGCTCCATGATTGCCGCCGCGGGCGGTGCAATGATGGCGTCCCCCGCCCTGGCGCAGCCCGCCGCCGCGCCCCTCGCCGCCCCTCCGCCGCAGCGGGGCACCAAGGGCGCCGACATCCTGGGCCCGTCCAACGGGCCCCGCGCCGCCGAGGAGCCGTTCACCCAGGCGCCGCCGGCCACCGACCACGGCACGATGCCGAACCTGAAATGGTCGTTCACCGACAGCCACATGCGCCTGGAGGAAGGCGGCTGGGCGCGCCAGACCACTGTGCGCGAACTGCCGGTCTCCAAGGCCATGGCCGGGGTCAACATGCGGCTCAAGGCCGGCGTGGTCCGCGAGATGCACTGGCACAAGGAAGCCGAGTGGTCCTACATGATCAAGGGCAAGGCCCGGATCACCGCGATCGACCAGGACGGGCGCACCTTCGCGGACGATGTCGGCGAGGGCGACCTCTGGTACTTCCCGGGCGGCATCCCGCACTCGATCCAGGGGCTCGCGGCCGACGGGGTCGACGGCTGCGAGTTCCTGCTGGTGTTCGACGACGGCGGCTTCTCGGAAGATTCGACCTTCCTGCTGACCGACTGGCTGGCCCACACCCCCAAGGACATCCTGGCCAAGAATCTCGGGGTGCCCGAGAGCGCACTGGCCAAAATCCCCGACAAGGAGCTCTACATCTTCCCCGGGCCGACCCCCGGCCCGCTCGCGGCCGACCTGATGGGGGGCGCCGGCCAGATCCCAAAGAAGTTCAGCCACCGGATGCTGGCGCAGGAGCCGATCCGCACCAAGAGCGGGCGCGTGCGCATCACCGATTCCACGGTGTTCCCGGCCTCGGTGACGATCGCGGCGGCGCTGGTCGAGGTCGAGCCCGGGGGCCTGCGCGAGCTGCACTGGCACCCCAACAGCGACGAGTGGCAATACTACCTCTCGGGCAAGGGCCGGATGACGGTGTTCGGCTCGGAATCGAAGGCCCGCACCTTCGACTACCAGGCCGGCGACGTCGGCTACGTGCCCTTCGCCATGGGCCATTACATCGAGAATACCGGCGACACGACGCTGACCTTCCTGGAGATGTTCAAGAGCCCGCGCTACGCCGACATCTCGCTGAACCAGTGGCTCGCGCTGACCCCGCATCCCCTGGTGCAGGCCCATACCGGGCTGGATCCCAAGCAGCTCGACGCCCTGCCGCAGACCAAGACGCCGGTCGTGCCGGGTTGACGTGGCCGGAGCGCTCGCCGACGAAGTGGAGGCCGGTTCGGCGTCCGCGAGCGCGTCACCATAACGCTTGGAACTTGATCGAGCCTCGATGCGTCGATGGAATGGACAGTATTCAAGCCTGATCACGGAGAAACCGATGCGCGCCCTCGCCCGCGCGTTCCTCGCCCTGGCACTCGCCCTCCCGGCGGGCGCCGCCTGGGCGCAGGTCCAGCCGAACGACCCGAACGCGGCCAATTCCTCGTTCGCCCTGCAGAGCCAGATCCGCACCCTCAACCAGCAGCGGGTTTCCGACTACAACACGTTGAACCAGCAGTTCCAGCGCAACGTCCAGTACCAGCCCCACGGGCCGTATTACGGGGTCTACGGCGGGCGCCGGGTCGGCCGGCATGGGATCGCGCGGGCGCCCCGGGGCGGGGTCAACACCAGCGTGTGCATCGGCTGCTGACCGTCCCGGGTCCGGGCATAGCGGGGACAGCCCGAAAAAAACCTTTTCCCGTCCGCACGCTTGGCCCAGAAGCAGGGCCCATGGTGGCGCGCGCATGAACATTCTGCTGATCGGCTCGGGGGGACGCGAGCACGCGCTGGCCTGGCGCTTGGCCAAGAGCCCGCTCTGTACCCGCCTGTTCACGGCCCCGGGCAATCCCGGCACCGCCCGCCACGGCACCAACCTGCCCGACCTCAAGGTCACCGACCACGCCGCGGTGGCGGCCTTCTGCGCCGCCGAGTCGATCGGCCTCGTGGTGGTCGGGCCCGAGGCGCCGCTGGTCGCCGGTCTGGTCGACGACCTGAAGATCGCGGGGATTCGCACCTTCGGGCCGACCCGCGACGCGGCGCGGCTCGAGGGCTCCAAGGGCTTCACCAAGGACCTCTGCGCCGCCTGCGGGATCCCGACCGCCGCCTTCGCGCGCTTCACCGCCCTGGAGCCGGCGCTCGCCTATGTCCGCCGGGAGGGCGTCCCGATCGTCGTGAAGGCCGACGGCCTCGCGGCCGGCAAGGGCGTCACCGTCGCCGAGACGCTGGACCAGGCCGAGGACGCGCTGGCGTCGCTGTTCGAGGATCCCGGCGCCGAGGTGGTGGTCGAGGAATGCCTGTTCGGCGAGGAGGCGAGCTTCTTCGCGCTGTGCGACGGCACCCGGGCGATCCCGCTCGGCACCGCGCAGGACCACAAGCGCGTGTTCGACGGCGACCGCGGCCCCAACACCGGCGGCATGGGCGCCTATTCCCCGGCCCGGGTCGTGACCCCGGAGATCGAGGCCCGGGTCATGGCCGAGATCATCCTGCCGACGTTGGCCGGCATGCGGGCGCGCGGCTGCCCGTTCACGGGCATTCTCTACGCTGGCCTGATGCTCACCGCGGACGGCCCCAAGCTGATCGAGTACAACACCCGCTTCGGCGATCCCGAGGCGCAGGTGCTGATGCCGCGCCTCGCCTCCGACCTCGTGCCGGCTTTGCTCTCGGCCAGCGAGGGCGACCTCTCCGGGGTCACGCTGGAATTCGACGCCCACCGGGCCGCGCTCACCGTGGTGATGGCGGCCGCCGGGTATCCGGGGGCCGTGGTGCGGGGCTCGGTGATCCGGGGCGTCGACGGGGCCGAGGGCGACGGCGTCTTCGTGTTCCAGGCCGGCACCCGCGACGAGGGCGGCCAGCTGCTCGCCGACGGTGGCCGGGTGCTGGCGGTCACGGCCGTCGGCGACAGCGTCACCGACGCCCAGGACCGCGCCTACGCGGCGGTGGCCCGGATCGACTGGCCGGAAGGGTTCTGCCGCCGCGACATCGGCTTCCGGGAAGTGGCCCGGGAAGCCGCGGACCGGGGCTGAAATCCCGGTACCTCGGGGGCTCCGCCTCCGAAGCGCCGCCGAAGGGCCCGCCCTTGGGAACCCGTTACTCGCCGATCGCGGCGCCGGCCGGCCTCCGGTTGTCGTTGGCGCCGTAGAGCAAGCCTGGGCGCATGCGCTCGGTGCGGGTCGCGTCGTTGCCCGAGGAGGCCGCGTCGGTGGGCTCCGGCACGGCGGCGCGGACCGCGATCAGCTCCTGCGCGCCCCAGGGTCTCTGCTCGACGATCGTGTGGCCCATGCCCCGCAGGATGCCTTGCGTGTCCGCCGAGAGCGCGAACGGCTCGGCATAGACCGTGTCGGGCAGCCATTGGTGATGGATGCGCGGGGCGTCCACCGCCTCCTGCGGCTCCATGCCGAAATCGAGCACGTTGATCAGCGTCTGGGCGTTGATCGTGATGATCCGGGAGCCCCCGGGCGAGCCCGCCACCAGGGCGACCTTGCCGTCCCGCAGCACGATGGTCGGCGCCATCGACGAGAGCGGGCGCTTGCCGGGCTCGATCGCGTTCCGGGCGCCCTGGACCAGGCCGAACAGGTTCGGCACCCCGGGCTTGACCGTGAAGTCGTCCATCTCGTCGTTGAGGAAGAACCCGGTCTCCCCGGCCATCACCCCGGCGCCGAAATAGCCGTTGATCGTGTAGGTCAGCGAGACCGCGTTGCCGGCCTTGTCCATCACCGAGATGTGGGTGGTCTCGGGCTTCTCCTGCGGGAGGCTTTCGGGGGCCGGGCGGATCTCGGCGGACGGGGTCGCACGGTCCGGCCGGATCGTGGCCCGGAGTTTGTCCGCGTAGGTCCGCGACAGCAGCTGCGCCACCGGGTTGGGCCCGAAATCCGGGTCGCCCAGCAGGACGTTGCGGTCGGCATAGGCGCGCCGCATCGCCTCGACCATCAGGTGCACGGTCCGGGCGGAATTGAAGCCGGCCGCCCGCAGGTCGTAGCCGTCGAGGACGTTCAGGACCTCGCACAGCGTCGTGCCGCCGGACGAGGGCGGGGGCGCCGACAGGATGGTGGCGCCCCGGTAGCGGCAGGTCAGCGGCTCGGATTCGGTCACCGTGTAGGCGGCGAAGTCCGAAGCCGTCAGCAGGCCGCCCCCGGCCCGGGACGCCGCCTCGACCTGGCGGGGGATCTCGCCCGTGTAGAACGCGTCCGAGCCGCCCTCGGCGATGGCCTGGAGGGTGCGGGCGAGGCCGGCCTGGACCATCCGGTCGCCGGGCCGCCAGGACGTGCCGTCCGGGCGCAGGAAGACGCGGGCGACGTTGGCCTGCCCGGCAAACAGCTTCGCGCCGAAATCCAGGATGTCGGTGTCGCCCCGGGTGAGCACGAAGCCGTCCCGGGCCAGCGCCACCGCCGGGGCCATCACCTTGGCCAGCGACAGGGTGCCGTATTCCGCGAGCGCAGTGTTCAGGCCGAGCACGGTGCCGGGCACGCCCGCCGCCTTCCAGCCGCGCAGGCTCGCGCCCTTCACGACGCTGCCGTGGGCGTCGAGATACATGTCGCGGCTGGCCGCCGCGGGCGCCTTCTCGCGGAAATTGATGAAGCGGCTCTGTCCGTCGGCCCGGTGCAGGACCAGGAAGCCGCCGCCGCCGATATTGCCGCAGCACGGGTTCACCACCGCCTCGGCATAGGCTACGGCCACCGCGGCATCGACGGCGTTGCCGCCGGCCTTCAGGATGTCGGCGCCGACCTGAGAGGCCAGGCGCTGGGACGACACCACCATGCCGTTCTCGGCCTCCACGGCCGGTCCCGAGGCGGCCCGCGCCCCGGGGCCTCCGAGGACGACGAGAAGCCCGAGGAGCAGCGCGCGTGCCGGTGCGATCATCCAGGCTCTCTTCGATGCGGGTCCGGCGCTGCCATATAGGGGGCTGGGCGCGGGAGTCGCGGCTCCCAAGCCGAACCTCATCCTGAGGTGGTGCAGCGTAGCGGAACCGTCCAGTGAGCCGCGCGCGTCCTGGAGGGCTCCTTCGAGGCCCGGCGACCATCGATCGCCGGGCGCCTTGGGATGCGGGAGGCCGATGGGTGAGGCGGTTCGGCCGCTGCCGGGCTCAGCCGTTGCGGAACGTGTAGCTGTAGCCGTTCAGCGCCGGCGCGCCGCCGAGATGGGCGTAGAGGATCTTCGCGCCCTTCGGGAAGAAGCCCTTCTTCACGAGGTCGACCATGCCCTGCATGGATTTGCCCTCGTAGACCGGGTCGGTGATCATCCCCTCGAGCCGGGCCGAGAGGCGGATCGCCTCGACGGTCTCCTGCGAGGGCACGCCGTAGACCGGGTAGGCGTAATCCTCGTTGAGCACCACGTCGTCGGCGACGATGTCGCCCGCGCCGATCAGGGCGGCGGTGTTCTGGGCGATGTCGAGCACCTGGGCCTTGGTCTGGGCCGGGGTGCAGGAGGCGTCGATGCCGATGACGTTGCGGGCGCGCCCGTCGGCCGCGAAGCCCACCACCATGCCGGCATGGGTCGAGCCGGTCACCGTGCAGACCACCACGTAGTCGAAGCGCAGGCCCATCTCGGCCTCCTGGGCCCGAACCTCCTCGGCGAAGCCGACATAGCCGAGCCCGCCGTACTTGTGCACCGAGGCGCCGGCCGGGATCGCGTAGGGCTTGCCGCCCTCGGCCTCGACCTCGGCGAGCGCGCGCTTCCAGCTGTCGCGGATGCCGATGTCGAAGCCGTCATCCACGAGCTGCGTCTGGGCGCCCATGATCCGCGACAGGAGGATGTTGCCGACGCGGTCGTAGACGGCATCCTCGTGGGGCACCCAGGCCTCCTGGATCAGCCGGCACTTCATGCCGATCTTGGCGGCCACCGCCGCGACCATGCGGGTGTGGTTCGACTGGACGCCGCCGATCGAGACCAGGGTATCGGCCCCGCTCTTGATCGCGTCCGGCACGATGTATTCGAGCTTGCGCAGCTTGTTGCCGCCGTAGGCCAGGCCCGAATTGCAATCCTCACGCTTGGCGTAGATCTCGACCGCATCCCCCAGATGGGCCGAGAGCCGCTTGAGCGGCTCGATCGGCGTCGGGCCGAAGGTCAGGGGGTAGCGCTCGAACTGTTGCAGCATCGGGACTCTCCGGGTCTTCCGGCCGCCGGGATCGTTGTCCACCCGGCGCGGCCGCCTTCGGGGTACGGCGGAAAACTAACCCGGATCGCCTGAAAGGTGCTCTCGATCTCGGGCCGCCGATAGCCACGCGCTTGCATCGATTGCCGCAACGGATGAGAAATCATCCGAAATGCAGCCAAAAGATGAAAGAAATCGCCATGTCCGCAGGGCTCGATCGGATCGACCTCAAAATCCTGCGCCTGCTGCAGGCGGACGGGCGCATGGCCAATGCCGAGATCGCCGAGCGCTCCGGCACCAGCGCGGCGACCTGCCATCGCCGGATCCAGCGCCTGTTCACGGACGGATTCGTGCGGGCGGTCCGGGCGCTGGTCGATCCGGCCCGGGTCGGCCGCGGCACCCTGGTCTTCGTCGGCGTCGTGCTCGACCGCTCGACCCCCGAGAGCTTCTCCGAGTTCGAGGCCGCGGTACGGGCGATCCCGGTGCTGCTCGACTGTCACCTCGTGGCCGGCGATTTCGACTACATCCTGAAGATCCGCGTCTCCGACATGGCCGACTTCAACCGGCTCCACAGCGCCACGCTGATCGGCCTGCCCGGGGTGCGCCAGACCCGCACCTTCTTCGTGATGAAGGAGGTCATCGACAACGCGCCGCTGGACCTCTGACGCGGACCCGGTTTCAGGCGGTGTCGATGGCCGCCGGGCATATCACGATGGACGATGCGCGCCCCTTTCCCGGACAGGCGAGCGAAGCGGAACCGGGTCCGGGATCCCGCACGCAGAGCGCGGCGCAGCGGCACAGGATGGCATCGCGGCGGCGCAGGCGGACGCTTCGCTGCGTCTTGTGCGGGATCGCGAGGCGCATTCCGCTGACGCTCCACGCACCCGGGCAAGGGACGGCGCGCAGGCCATGTCCCGCGCAGGTCCGCCCTATTCCTCCCCGCGTCGTGCCTGGCGCAGGGCCTCCAAGCGGGCGAGGCGCTCGGCCAAGCGGGTCTCGTAGCCGCGCTCGGTGGGTGCATAGAGGTGCTGGCGGCCGAGCGCGTCGGGCCAGTAATCCTGGCCCGAGAAGGCGTCGGGCTCATCGTGGTCGTAGCGGTAGCCCTCGCCGTAGCCGATGCGCTTCATCAGCTTGGTCGGCGCGTTGAGGATGGTGCGGGGCGGCGCCAGGGAGCCGGCCTCCTTGGCGAGCCGCGTCGCAGCCTTGTAGGCGGTATAGACCGCGTTCGATTTCGGCGCGCAGGCCAGGTAGATCGCGGCCTGCGCCAGGGCCAGCTCGCCCTCGGGGCTGCCGAGGAAGTCGAACGCGTCCTTGGCGGCGTTGGCCACGACCAAGGCCTGCGGGTCGGCGAGCCCGATATCCTCCACCGCCATGCGCACGAGCCGGCGGGCGATGAACAGCCGGTCCTCGCCGGCATCGAGCATCCGGCACAGATAGTAGAGCGCCGCGTCCGGATCGGAGCCGCGCACGGTCTTATGCAGGGCCGAGATCAGGTTGTAATGGCCCTCCTGGGCCTTGTCGTAGATCGGCGCCCGCCGCTGCACGATGTCTTGCAACGCGTCCGCGTCGAGGGTCTCCCCCGGGCTGGCCGAGCGCCAGACTTCTTCCGCCAGGGTCAGCGCCGCGCGGCCGTCGCCGTCGGCCATCCGGACCAGCACGCCGCGGGCCTCCTCGGTGAGCGGCAGGGCCTGGCCGGTCAGGGCCTCGGCCCGGACCAGCAGCCGTGCGATGGCGCCCGGGTCGAGCGCCCGGAACAGCAGCACCCGGGCGCGGGACAGGAGCGCGGCGTTCAGCTCGAACGACGGGTTCTCCGTGGTGGCGCCGACCAGCGTGACCGTGCCGTCCTCCATCACCGGCAGGAAGGCGTCGAGCTGCGCCCGGTTGAACCGGTGGATCTCGTCGACGAACAGCAGGGTCGCCTGCCCGGTCGCCCGGCGCTTGCGCGCGGCCTCGAACACCTTGCGCAGGTCGGGCACGCCCGAGAAGATCGCCGAGATCTGCTCGAAATGCAGGTCGGTGCCCTGGGCCAGCAGCCGTGCCACCGTGGTCTTGCCGGTGCCGGGCGGTCCCCAGAAGATCAGCGATCCGAGGCTGCGTCCCCGCAGCAGGCGGGTGAGCGCCCCGCCCTCCCCGGTCAGGTGCTCCTGGCCGACCACCTCCGCGAGACTCTGCGGGCGCAGCCGGTCCGCGAGCGGGCGGCTGGCCTCCGCGACGGGGGCGTGGCCGGAATCCGGGGCCGCTGGGGGTTCGGCGGAGGCGAACAGGTCGGACATCCGCGCATCAACACCGGGCGCGGGCGGGGGCGCAACCCGGGAGCCGGGCCTTGCCCACGGCCATCGGCCGGATGCGCGCCGTCCGGCTCAGCCCCCGAACACCGAGGTCATGATCTCGCCGTTGCGGTTGATCACCACCTCCCAGGAATTGAGGGTGTTGCGGGTGACCCGGTCCAGGTCCTTGGTGGTCGCCACCGGCACGCCGTTGACCGCCACGATGATGTCGCCCTTCTGCAGCCCGAGCCGGCTGGCGATGGAGGTCTCGTCCACCGCCTGCACGGCCACGCCCTCGGCCGGGAAGTCGACCTGCAGCTCCTCGGCCACCGCCGGCGAGGTGTTGACCAGGCTCGCGCCCTGGAACGGCGAGCGGGTCTTCACCTTGAGCACGTCGCGGGGGCGCGTCTCCGGGGCGGGGGCGAGCTTGACCGCGACCGTCTGGCGGGCCGTGCCGCGCAGGATCCCGAAGCGGGTCTGGCCCTGGACACCCTTGAGGGCGAAGCGATAGCCGAACGCCTCCGGGTCGGCGACCTCCTGGCCGTCGATGGTCAGGATCAGGTCGCCGCGCTTCAGGCCGGCCTCGTCCGCGGGGCTCTTGGGCTGCAGGCTCGCCACCAGGACGCCGGTCGGATGGTCGAGGCCCATGCTGTCGGCGATGTCGGGGGTCACGCTCTGGATGCGCGCGCCGAGCCAGGGCCGGCGCACCACGCTCGCGCCGTCGCGGGCCGCGTCGACCACCGCCTTGACCATGCCCACCGGGATCGCGAAGCCGATGCCGTGGCTGCCGCCGGATTGCGAGTAGATCGCCGTGTTGATGCCGACCAGCTGGCCGCGCAGGTCGACCAGGGCGCCGCCCGAATTGCCCGGATTGATCGCGGCGTCGGTCTGGATGAAGTACTGGTAGTCCGCCGAGCCGACCTGGGTCCGCGCCAGCGCCGACACGATGCCCTGCGTCACGGTCTGGCCGACCCCGAACGGGTTGCCGATCGCCATCACGAAGTCGCCGACCTCCAGGGCGTCGGCATCGCCGAACGGCATCGGCACCAGGCCCTTCGGGGCTTCCTTGAGCTTGAGCACCGCCAGATCGGTGCGGGTGTCGCGCATCACGATCGTCGCCTCGAACTCCCGGCGGTCGGAGAGCGCGATGCGGACCTCGTTCATGTTGTCGATGACGTGGTTGTTGGTGATCACGAGGCCGTCGGCATCGACCAGCACGCCGGAGCCGAGCGACCGCTGGGCCCGGTCGCCCCGGGGGCCGCGGCCGCCCTCCGGCTCGCCGAAGAAGCGGCGCATGAACTCGTCCATGGCGCTGGCGCGCGCGGTGGAACGCTTCTCGACATGGGAGGCGTAGACGTTGACCACCGAGGGTGCGGCCCGCTTCACCACCGGGGCGAAGGACAGCTGGACGTCGCTCCGGCTGAGGGGCACCACCTTGGCCGTCCCCTCCTTGGAGGCGGCAGGAGCCTCCGTGCGGGCCATCTGCGCCCCGGCGGGGCCGGCGGCCAGCAGGGTTGCGACGAGGGCGGGCAGGACGGGGCGGATCAGCATGCAGGGCTCCGGCGGCAGGTCGGGCGCGCCGTCCGGATCGGCGGCGGCGCACCGTGCGGCCTTACGCTATCGGAGCCGATTGCGGCAGGCCCGCGACGCCGTCGCCGGAAGAGCCGGGCGGCCCCGGCCGTCAGGGCCGTTCAGGCGTCTTCCTTGCGGCGCACGGTGCGCTTCTTCGGCTGTTCGGGGGCCTGCGCGACCGGCTCGGGCTGGGATGGCGGCGCGGCGGATTTCCGGCGCTGCTGGCCGAGGCCGAGCGAGCGGGCGAGCTGCGAGCGCTGCGCGGAATAGCTCTGGGCGGTCATCGGGTAATCGGCATCGAGGCCCCACTTGGCGCGATAGGCTTCCGGGGTCAGGCCGCGCAGGGTGAGATGGCGGCGCAGGGTCTTGTAGGGCTTCCCGTCCTCGAACGAGATCAGGAAGTCGGGCGTCACCGAACGCCGGATCTCCTGCGTGGTCGCCTTGGTGGGGGCCGCGACGGCCGCGCCGCCGGTGTGGACGCCCTGGATCGCGCCGTGGATGTCGCTGAGCAGTTTCGGCAGATCCGCGCTCTGCACGTGGTTGTTGCTCACATAGGCCGAGACGATCTCGGATGCGAGCGTAACGAAGCGGCTCCTGTCGCCATCGCGTTGAGTCATATCGTGTACGCCGCCTTCTTGTGATGTCCAAACTGGCCAGAACGCAAGAACAGCGTCGCGATCCTGCGGGCCGATACAATCGCTTTTCAATGACCCGTCAAGTCTCAAATTTTATATCGCGATATACATTCAGAAACAGGCCAAGAACAGGCGCATTGGACAATCAACCTCAAGGAACATAATAGCCCACCATCTTGCTTGTGCGCAATCGAACCTGCTTGGGCTCACGAACGGTTGGAGGTGAGCCGTCATCAATCGAGAGGATCTGGCTGGAAGATGTGAAATAAAGACCCTGTCTCATGCGAGATCGATATTCGGGTCTGCATTCGAACTGCAATGCGGAACGCCGGCATCACCGGGCGGCTGTGGCAGGGATTCCTGGCGCAACTCCAGCGTGCTTTTTCGCGCCGCAACCGTGAGGCTACAGCAATCCCCGCCTGTCACATCGGTCGCCCCGACCGCGGCTCCGGGACCACGCCGCGCGGGACGCACGTCGGCTGTCGGCGGCAACGCAGGACGCCCGTCCCACGTGCCGCCGATCGCGTGGCCCGGGATGACCGGTGCCGGATCGGGCTCGACGCACTTCGGAGCGTGGCCACGCGGTCTGTTCGACGTGGTCGAACGGTCAGGCCGAGAGGGGTGAGCCCATCACGCCGCAGCGCCCCGGTTCAGAGCCGTCCGCCCGGCAGACCGCTTGGCAAGCCTTACGCCGAGCACGAAACAGCCGGTCCGCGTGAGCGGACCGGCTGTTTGGCTGGATCGTGGTGATCGTGTCTGTGTGTGTGTTTGGTTGCGGGGACAGGATTTGAACCTGTGACCTTCAGGTTATGAGCCTGACGAGCTACCGGGCTGCT
>NZ_CEEDEA010000033.1:0-34918 GCF_979253755.1 Methylobacterium sp. AC315 | reverse complement strand
CCGGCCAAGCTACCCGTGGTGAAGCGGCCTACCGCGCACTAACTTGAACTTTGGACCACCCTGTGGGGGGCGATCACCGCGCGGATCGAGACGGCTCTAAACGAACCGCGGCGCATTCTACGCGCCCGGAACAGGCTTGCATGACGGTCGAGATCCACGGCAACCTCAGCGCCAACACCATCGTGCTGTCGGAGAAATTCCGACGCTACTCCACCGGCACCATCCTGTTCACCGGCGAGGGCGCGCGGGTCGAGATCGGCGGACCGGTGACCAGCGGTGACTTCTCCCTCGCCATCGGCTCGCACGCCTCGATCACGATCGGCCCGGATTGCGTGATCGGTCGGCTCAGCCTGAACGCGTTCGGTGAAGGTGCGCGGATCGATATCGGGCGTGAGGTCGGCTTCGCGGGGACGGTGAGCTTGAGCACGCATGAGGGCAGTCAGATCAGCATCGGTGCACGCTGCCTGATCGCTGGCGACACGGTGTTCAGTGCCTCAGACTTTCACCAAGTGTTCGACGTCACTTCTGGCGAACGCATCAACGAAGCCCGGGACATCCGACTCGGCGAACACGTGTGGGTCGGCGCGCGGGCGATGGTGTTGAAGGGCGCAAGCATTGGCCACGACTCTGTCGTTGGCGCTGGCTCGATCGTCACCGGCAGCTTCGGCCCCAACAGCCTGATCGTCGGCAACCCGGCGCGTCTCCTGCGCTCAGGCGTCTGCTGGCGGCACTGAGGCGCGCCCCGCTCGAACACTGTTGGCTGACATCTCGATCCGCCTCTGGACCGATGGCGATCCGGGGCCAGCCGAGCTAAGGACCATCGAGACTTCAACGGGCATCCCTGAGGGTACGGCGGGGACGCTAGAGGAACGGCGCACATCGATTGCTGATGATGTCGAGGGAGGACGCATGAGGGACAAGAAGAATCGAACGCCTCCTGTCCGATCCGCCGCATCGATCCCGGCACTGGCCGCGCTCGTTACAGCGCGGGCGTCGACGGTGTGACCGTTCGATGATCCGTCATGCCCTCTTCATACGGTTCGGCGCCGGAACGCTGCAGCCGGAGCGCGATGCCGTCCTGCAATCCTTCATCGCGCTGTGTGACCACGTGGGGGAAGTCTCTTCGCTCGCCTGCGGCCCGGATGCGGATCCGCGGGTGCGGGCGATAGGCTTCACGCACGCATTCGCCGTCGTCTTCGGGACCACGGACGCGCGCGACGCTTTCCGCGCGCTACCTGGCTACACGATCGCATTGGAACGGCTATCGCAGGCCGCAGAGGCCGTCCAGGTCGTCGACGACGTCTAGCGCAGGATCCGACTGAGTTGAATCGGTGAGGGCGGCGGACAACCTAAGGATATAAGATGTCGCCGCAAGATTGCTGACAAGCGCCCGCATCGGCGCCGAGGACGCCCAGCTCGACCGCGCCACCCGATCCGATCGCTGGCCAGCGGGGCTCAGTGCAGTCCCTCACCACGGGCGTGGCCTCGGCTTGCCGTGGCTGGCTTACTCCTTCGATTCGCGGAGCAGCATGTCAGACCTGACCTCGCCTTCACATGATAGCCCGATCGTCAGGCGATCATGGATTTCTGCCATCGTGACGCCGTGATCATCCCCCCTGATCGCTTGAAGAACAAAACTCGGTCGGGTTGGAGACGAGGAATGGCACCGAGCCTTGCGCGAGCTGTAGGCGTGGCGCGTACTCTGAGGGTTGCCGCGCGCAATTTGGCGCTCGGACGAGACGATGCCCTTCCGGTCGCACCGGAGCCGAGCTCGGCTCGGTCCCATAGGGTCGATGCCGACATTCCTGTCGATATTGGCTGCATCAAGGTCTTCCGCGCCGAGAGCTTCCCTGAGTCCGGACCGAGCCCGTGGCTCGATCAGCCCGATGCCGTCGACATCATCGAAAGGCGCGTAGCGCGCCGGGAAATAACCCCCAGGCAGGCTGAGATCTGCCGGGACTGGGAAGCGAACGGCTACTACGTCCTGCGCGGCGCAATCGATGTCGACACGATTGATGAGGCCTGGGCTGCCTACGAAGCTGCGATCGCTCGCGGCGAAGTCACCCTGGGGGAAGAGAAGGCTGCGGAGGACGATCCTCACCCGGGCCGCTACCTCAACCCACACCTGAAGGTGGAAGAGCTCGATCAACTTCTGCAACATCCGGTGCTGGTCAACTTCAGCAGCCTGGTGTTGGGCCGGCCGGCGATTCCGTTTCAGACGATCGCGTCGCACAAGGGCAGCCAGCAGTCCGAGCATTCGGATTCAATCCATATGACCACCTATCCGCTCGGCTATTTGGCCGCGTGCTGGATCGCGATGGAGGATATCCACGCCGATGCGGGACCGTTGGTCTACTACCCCGGCACGCATCGTCTGCCCTACCTGTTCAGCCACGACGTCGGCATCTCCACGGACGACTTTCGTGAACGTGGCTACAGCGCCTACTCCGAGCGGTATGAGCCCGCGATCAAGCACGAGATCGCCGAGCACGGCGCGAAGCCGGCTCACTTCACGGCGCGAAAGGGCGACGTGCTGTTCTGGCATGCCAACCTGCTGCACGGCGGCTCTGCTCGGACCGACTTGCAGCGCTCCCGCAAAGCTTTGGTGCACCACTATTTCGCGGAAGGCCGCATCTGCTACCACGATTTATCAGCGTCGACTTCGGCGGTACATGGTCCCGTCGAGAGCTTGCCGACCTGCGGAGCGTCGAGCCCCGACATCAAGATCCGCAGCAAGATCGCGCGATAGTGCAAATCCTTCGATCATCCCTCGGCTGAGTTGCCGAACCGAAGACGAATTACGTCACAACCGCTCGCGGCGGCCACGATGATGGAGGAATGAGGCTGGACGATCGACCTGCTACCAGTCGCTCAGCGCAGCCCGCTTCCAACGGTTCGGCGCAACACAGCGATATTCGTAGCTCTGATCCCAGGCATGCTCCCCCGGGACGCAAGGCGTGCTCGCCGATGCGGGCACGTGCGGGATCGTTTCGACGACCCGTCCTAGGTAGGCTGCCCCGTCGTCAGTGAATCTCAGCAGAGGGCCACCGCTTGTCATGTAGGTGAGCGTGCTATCGGCCGGGTTAAAGCCGAGAAAGCGGGTGAACTTGCCGTCGGCGTCCCCGTCGAGGCCAACCCATTGGCCAGGTGCCAAGAGCACAGCGGCTCCGCTAAAGGAGCCGCCCGCAAGGTCGAGGCCGATGCCAAACGTTGATCCGACGTTGGCCGTCGAGAACGCTCGGTCGATGGTCACGCCTTGCCCGGTCGAAACCATGTAGCCGTAGGCCACGTGGCTGCCAGGCTCTCCGCCGCCGCCCGCATGCGCGAGCACGCGCTGCCGGTTCGGATCCGGCCCGACGACCCCACCGATGTCGAGTTCGAGCGCAACGCAGGAGGTGGTCGGCGCAGCCCTGCCTGTCTGATCGACACAGTTGAAGTTGCCGGCCCAGGTCGTGCTGGTCTCTTCGCCGTTGTCGGTGGGCTTCTTCCAGGCTGTGCCGTTCACGGCGACGTTCTGGGCATTCGCGCTCTTGCGGGAGCGGTTGTGCAGTTCGCCCGTGATGGTCCACTCGAAGCCTGGCGAGATGAAGCTCGTCGTCGTGTTCGCCCAGAACGCTTTGTAGGTCCACCATGGCTTGCCGCCGCCGGACGCAGTTTCGACGTCACGATCCACGCGCAGGGTCGCGCGGTCGTCGAAGGTCGAGCCGCCGAAGCTGTTAGAGAGGAAAAGCGGCCTCTCCTGAAGCCCGGGCTGGCCTGAATTCGCCACACTGGCCGAAAACGGCAGAGTGAAGGTTTGAGCGGCGGCCGGCGCCCCCAAGATAGTGAGGGCAGCCAGGGCAAAAACTACGCGGTGCATCATCACATGAACTCAAAAACGTCGTCGGGTGCAAGCGCTGCGCCGGCCGGAACCGTCGGTGGCGGCATATGCAAGCGAAAGTTCGAGCGCGTTGAGCGAAGATGATCGTTCAGAATCATCAGCCAAAGGCCCAGCGCTACTTACCACCGCCACCCTTGTATGCATCGATGGCACGGCGGCTAATGGGGGAACAGCTGGATCGTGTTTCCCTTGAAGCAGGCGTCCATCTGTGAACTATTTAGATTGATGCCGGCACAGAACCTGATCGCGTCACCCGCGCAATAGGTCTGCAGTTCCGCATTGCCACGTTTTGGAGCCTGTGCCGAGGGGGGGGACGGCGAACGCGATGAGACTGACGGCGCGGATGAGATTGGCGCATTCTTAATCCCTGACCAAAGCGGTCTGCTGACGCCACAACGAACGCAGCGCGGGTTTATTATGTTGGCTCCCGAAGCCGGATCTCAGCCCCGCCGCCCTTCTCGGAGATGAATTCGAGGCCTGCGGCCCCGAACGCCGTGCCCATCTAAGCGACGCCGCTCCCCCGGACGTTCTGCCACGAACCAAATCGATCGATGGTGTTCGCACCCGCGCCGACACCAGGGCAATCCCAATCGCAAACCGTCTTTATTCCGGCTTCGGCTTCGGCAGATCCAGATGTGCGCGCAAAGTCGTCCCTGCATACTCAGTACGAAATAGGCCACGCTCCTGGAGTAACGGAACAACCTCCCGATTGAAATCGCTCAGCCCCTCGGGGAAGAAGGGCGGCATCACGTTGAAGCCGTCCGCGGCCCCACCCTCGAACCAAGCCTGCATGCGGTCGGCGACGTCCGTCGCCGTGCCGACGATCATGTGGTGGCCGCGCCCCGCTGCCACCCGCAGGGCGAGCTGGCGTATGGTCAACCGCTCCCGGCGGGCCAGCCCGGTGAGGAGTTCGGCGCGGCTGCGCAGCTGATCCGAGATCGGGAGGTCCGGGAGCGGGCCGTCCAAATCGTAGGTTGCCAGCGAATGGCCGAGACGCTCTTCCAACAGCGGCATCGCCTTGGCGATCTCCGTCCACCGATCGAGTTCGATCAGCTTCGCGCTCGCCTCCTCCAGCGTCCGACCGATGACCGGGAGGATGCCCGGCATGACCGCCACGGTCGCGGGATCGCGGCCGAAGCCGGCGACGCGCTGCCGGAGGCTGGCGTAGAATGTCTGCGCCTCCTCGATGGTCTGCTGGGCGGTGAACACCACGTCGGCCCGGCGGGCGGCGAGATCCTGGCCCGGACCGGACGAACCGGCCTGGATCAGGATCGGGTGGCCTTGCGGCGAACGTGGGATGTTGAGCGGGCCCTTGGTACGGAAGTAGCGGCCGACATGGTCGAGCACCCGCACCTTCGCGGGATCGGCGTAGATGCCGCGTGCCTTGTCCTTCACGAAGGCGTCGTCGTCCCAGCTGTCCCAGAGGCCGCAGACCACGTCGACGAACTCCTCGGCGACGGCGTAGCGCTCGTCATGCGCGGGATGGTCCTTCGAGAAGTTGTCGGCGGTGCGCGCGTAGGAGGTGGTGACGACGTTCCACGCCGCCCGTCCGCCGCTCAAATGATCGAGCGACGCGAAGGCGCGGGCGGTGTGATACGGCTCGCCGTAGGTGGTCGAGGAGGTCGCCGCGAGGCCGATGCGGCTCGTCACCATCGCCAGGGCGCTCAACAGCGTCAGCGGCTCGAAGCGCGCGATCATCGACGGATGCGCGTCCACCGCGCTGGTAAGGCCGTCCGCGAGGAACACCATGTCGAACTTGGCGTCCTCGGCCATCTGCGTCACCCGGCGCAGGAGGTCGAAATTCTCGCTGCCGGCCTCGGCGCGCGGGTGGCGCCAGCCGGAGACGTGATGGCCGGCTCCCTGCAGGAACAGGCCAAGATGCATCTGTCGCGGGGTCGTCGTCATAGGCGGGCTCACGGATGCGGTTCGGGGGCGGCCGGGATGCTCACGGCTGCAGCCGTCGCGCGAGAAGGCCGAGGAGGCGGGCGAGATCGTTTCCGTCGTGCATGGTGCGCACGAGGTCGGGCACCGGACGCAAGGCCTCCGAACCGGCGGTCGCGTCCCGGAACTTGTCGTCGGGATCAGTGAGCCCAGGCAGGCCGTCGATGCGCCGGCAATTCGTGCGGCCCGCGGGGTCCGTGATCTCCACCACGACGAAGCGCGTGCTCGGGTCTGAGGAAAGGCGGCGGGCGGACGGATCGTGCCGGCGCTCGACCCGCGCCGCCAGCGCCGCGAGGTCGGGGCGGACCGGACGCGCGTCGAAATTGTCGATCCGGACCGCCCCGTCCACCAGGGCCGCGGCCAGGATGTATTCCGGGCTGAACCGTGCCTCGATGCCGGTGCGCGGCGTCCGGACCACCAGGGCCGCGTCGCCCCCCGGCGGGAAGGTGATCGTCGCCCCCGCCAAGTCGCGGATCCCCTCGCGGTGGAAGGCGAGGCCGGCCACTGCCACGGGGTGGGCCGCCGTGCAGCACGGGAACGCCTTGAGGGTCAGGCCGGGGCGGACGATCTGCCAGGGGGCGCCCCAATCTTCCAGCAGCCGCTCGGGCGCCGCCTCGCCGAAGCCGTAGGCCTGCAGGAACCCGTTCGCGCCATCGAGGCCGTCGTCGGCGCCGGACAGGCCGGCCTCGGCCAGGAGGGCCGCCGCCAGGCCGTTGCGGGCGGCGAGCCCGGCATGGAGCGGCTTCGCGTCGGATCCGAATTGCAGCCGCAGCCCGGCGGCCTGCGTCGCGGCGAGACCGAGGGCGATCGCGGTCGTCCCGGCGGTGAAGCCGCGCAGATGCGCGATCGCGGCCGCGGCGCCGAGTGGACCGAGGGTGGCGGTGGCGTGGAAGCCGCGCTCGTAATGGGCGGGGCCGATCGCGCGCCCGAGATGCGCCATCGTCTCCAGCCCGACCAGGTAGGCGGCCAGGAACGCGACCGCGGTGGGGAGCGCGTCCGGGTCGAGGGTGGCGAGCAGCGCCGGGACGATCACGGTGGTCGGATGGCCGCGCACGCTGACCTGCACGTCGTCGTAGTCGAGCACGTGGCCCGCATGGCCGTTGAGGAGGGCGGCGAGGAACGGGTCGGCCGGCTGCCCGGAGCCGATCACCAGGGCGCGGCCGGGCGCATCGCCGAAGACGCCGCGCAACGTCGCGAGCGACGGGTCGGTGCTGCCCGCCAGCGCGCAGGCCAGGAAGTCCACCAGCGCGACCCGCGCCGCCATCATGGCGGCGGTATCGGCGTCCGGGCGGGCGGCGACGATCGCCTCCGCCAGGGCGGCGGTGCACGGGTTCGGCATCAGATCCCCTCCCGGTCCTGCACGGCGTCCCGGTAGCCCTGGAAGCCGCCGATGAACTGGCGGATGCGCGGATTGCCGGACCGATAGAACAGCTCGGCCGGCGGGGCCTGCGCCACGATCCGGCCGTTCTCGGTGAACGCGATCGTATCGCTGATCTCTTCGGCGAAGCGCATCTCGTGGGTGACGAGAATGCTGGTCAGCCCGTCGCGGACCAGCTCCCGGATGACGGCAAGCACCTCGCCGACCATCTCGGGATCCAGGGCGGAGGTGACCTCGTCGAACAGGACGAGGTCCGGCCGCATGGCCAGCGCCCGCGCGATGGCGACGCGCTGCTGCTGGCCGCCGGACAATGCGCCCGGATAGGCCATGGCCTTGTCGACGAGGCGGACCCGGGCGAGCAGGTCGCGGGCCAGGGCCTCGGCCTCGGCCCGCGGCACCTTGAGGATGCGGGTTGGCGCGATGGTGATGTTCTCCAGCACGGTGAGGTGCGGGAACAGGTTGTATTGCTGGAACACGATGCCGATGCGCTTGCGCAGGGCGATCCGCTCGGCCTCGGTGCGCAGGGTGTCGACCCGGGTGCCGGCCACCGTGATCCGGCCCGCCTGAGGCTGGGCGAGCCCGTTGATGCAGCGCAGGATCGTGGACTTGCCCGATCCGGACGGTCCGATGATCGAGACCGCATCCCCCTTCGCCACCGTGAGATCGATGCCCTTGAGCACTTCGGCCGCCCCGAAGGACAGGTGGACGTCCTGAAGCTCGACGAGGATCGGCCGGGGGGTGGAATCCTGTGCCATGGGGCGGCGATCGACTTTCAGCGCGGGGCGAGGCGGCGTTCGAGGCGCCGCGTCAGGCGCGAGATCGGGAAGCAGAAGAGGAAGAAGGCGGCGAGCACCGTGAGGTAGACCGCGATGGTGAAGTCGTCGCGGCGCACCGCCGTGCTCGCGTCGGTGGCCGCGTGCAGCAGCTCGTGGACGCCGACCAGGGAGGCCAGCGCCGTGCTCATGGTGATCGAGGCGTAGAGGTTCATCCAGGGCGGCAGCGCCCGGCGCAGGCACTGGGGCAGGATGATCCAGCGCAGGGTTTGCCCGCGGGACATGCCGACGCCCTTGGCGGCGTCCCACTGCGTGGTCGGGACCGACTGGATCGCCCCGCGGACGATCTCGGCCACGTAGGCGCTCGCCGGGATCGCGAGCCCGAACACCGCCTTCAGCCAGTCGGGAAAGGGCAGGTAGTTGCCAGCCACCACGATCTCGAATGGGAAGATGTAGGTGGTGGCGAAGATCAGCACGAGGTGCGGCGCGTTGCGGAAGACTTGCACGTAGGCCACCGCCGGGGCTCGCACGAGCCGCGAGGCCGACAGCTCCATCGCCCCCAGCATGACGCCCGCGAGCGTGCCCGCGCCCATGGCGAGCACGCTGATCAGGATGTTCATGGCGAAGCCCGAGGCGAGATAGGGCAGCCAGTCGAGCAGGTCGCGGGCGAGCCGCGCGTCGAGCACGAACCACAGGAGGAAGCCGGCGGCGGCGAGACCGAGCCATGCCAGGGCCGGACCGAGGGTGGCGCGGCTTCGCGCGGGGAGCGCGGCGGTGCTCACACGCCGTAGCCCGGGACGGCGAGGCGACGCTCCACGTACCGGCCGACCTGCGACAGCACCGTGTTGATCAGGCCGAAGAACAGCAGGATCACGATCATCAGTTCGAGGACGTTGTCGCGCTGCGTCCAGATCATGATCGACGCATAGGTGACCTCGCCCACCGCGATCGCCGACCCGATGGTCGTCAGCTTCACGAGGTTGACGAGGTTGTTCACGATGGCCGGCATCGCCGTGCGCAGGGCGAGGGGAAGCGTCACGAAGCGCAGGACCTCGAAGGCGGAGAAGCCGATGGCATGCGCCGTCTCCACCATGGCTGCCGGCACGGCCTCGATCCCGCCGCGCAAAGCTTCGGCGTGGAAGGCGGCGACGTGGAGCCCGGTGACTGCGACCACCCAGAAGAACGGCGTGAACGGGTTGTGGGCCGCGCCGCCGAGCGCCTTCGACAGCAGCATGTTGAGCGCGAAGAACGCGAACATGAGCTGGACGAGGGTCGGGGTGTTGCGGGTGAGCTCGACATAGGCCCGCACCGGGCCGGCGAGCCAGGGCCGGCCCGAGGTCAGGGCCGCCGCGAAGGCCACGCCGGCCGCAAGGCTCAGCGGGATTGCCACGAGCACGAGCAGGAGCGTGGTGCCCATGCCGGCGATCCAGGGCCGGACCTCGGACGCGCTGAGGAGGAAGTCGTAGTGCAGGCCGACCTCGCCCGCGAGGGCGATGAAGGTCCGGACGGCTTGGTCGATCATGCCGGCAGCGACGCGGTTACGGCTTGGCGGGCGCGGCGTATCTGCGCCGTGCCTCCTCCAGGAAGGTCGGATCGACCAGACGGTTGGCCTTGGCCATCTCCAGCATCGCACCCGAGGCATGGAGATCGCGCACCGCCGCGTCCAGCACCGCGCCGGTGTCGCGCTCGCCCTTGCGCAGCCAGATCACCGAATCGGCCGGCTCCAGCTCCGTCGGGATGACGATGGCGAAGTCCTTCCACTCGTTCGGGCGGTCGGCGAGCAGCAGCTTGATCGTCGGCGCCACGTGGACGGCGACGACGCAATTGCCGCCCTGGAGCGCGAGCATCGATTCCGGCTGGCTCGGGATGCCCTTCACCTCGGCGCCGTAGGTGTCGGCCAGGGGCTGCGCGTAGTTCGAGCCCTGCGAGATGCAGACCGGCTTGCCCTTCAGGTCCGCCCAGTCCTTGATCCCGCTGTCCTTACGGCCGAGCGCGGCACCGCCGGCTCGGTCATACGGGGTCTGCACGTGATCCATGATCTTCGCGCGATCCTCGGTGAACTGCATGTTGGCGATCAGGACGTCGACCTTGCCCTGCTGCAGGAACTGCACGCGGTTGGGCGGCGTGACGGTGACGAGCTCGACCTTCACGCCGAGCTTCTCGGCCAGCGCCTTCGCCAGGTCGATATTGAAGCCCTTCTCGGCCCGGCTCTGCGGATCGATGTAGCCGAAGGGCGCACCCGACAGGATGATGCCGACCGTGAACTTCTGCCGCCCCTTGATCCGGTCGAGCGTCGCGTCCGCTTGGGCCGTCTGGCTCGTGACCGTGCCGAGGGAGACCAAGGCGAGCATGCCGAGACAGGATTTCAACGACGAGGTGCGCGCCATGACGGCTCCGGTGTAATGCGCGAGGCGGGCCCATCCTTACGGGGGACGTGGACGCGCGAAAAGCCGGAATGCGCCGCGCCGCCGAAGTCTCGCCCAGGCTGAGGAAGAGTCTGCACCGCTGCCGGTCAAGGCGCGATCCGAGCGTCCGGACGTGCATCGACCGCCCACGGCTTGGCCACTGAGCGTCGTCGATCATCGCGATGAAGGAAAAAGGTGGGCCCCGGGGCCGAAGCCCCGGGTTCTGTTTCTACGGCTGCCCTGCCGCAAGATGCTTACGCCGCGAGGCGGGCATCCATGACAACGTTATCGTTGGCATTTAGAGTTTTGGTCAGGTGCCCGGAACAGGGGTTGCCTGCGCCGAACCGGTCGAGTCCTTACCGAAGATCGCATCTTATCCTGCCGAAACAGGGTAGAACTCGCGGTCCCTTTACCGTCCAGTCGAACCTAACTTCGCCCCCAGCAGAAACACCCTGGCCGCAATCGACGCCCGTTAAGGTCCGTCTGCGCTGCCCCGTGAAAATCACCGGGCAGGATGTTTTTGGTGGAGGCGCCGGGTACCGCCCCCGGGTCCTGAAACGTTATTATGAACCGGTCATCAACCTCGCGGACATTCTACCGCGTACGCGCCGGAAGGTCCACTGGTTCGTGGCGGCATCGCAGACCGCCGTACCGTCATGCGGAGGGCCCCGGCCCGGAAGGGCGGCGCGCTGTCGCCGCCGGTCGCTCGCACCGGCGGGGTTTGGGCGTTATGGGCTTACCCGCCATCGATAGCCGCGGCCGCGCGCGGCCGTCCGCAAATCCAGGCAGGGAAAGTCGAGCATGCAGAACACGTTGGGCCTCAACCGCACCCTAGGCGGCGCCATCGGCGTCATCGCGCTGGTCTCGGTGCTCAGCAGTGGGGCGGTCCTGGTCACCCGCGGGCAGCTGCAGGACGCCAACGACGTCCTCGACCGGTCGAACCAGACGATCCGCGGCCTCGACGCGTTCCGCAACGCCATGCTCAACCAGGAGACGGGGCTGCGCGGCTACCTGATCACCGGACGGGATGGCAGCCTCGAACCCTACCGGCAGGGACGGCCGGCCCTGGACGCGGCGATCAACCGCCTCGGCCTCCTGATCGGCACCGACGCGACGGCGTCGCGGCTTCTGGCCGATGCCGCCACGGCGGCGCGCACTTGGCAGACCGAGATCAGCGAGGCGGCGATCAAGGGCGCAGCCGACCCGGCGACCCGGCCCGAGGCGATCCGCATCGAGGCCGAGGGCGCGGGCAAGCAGCTGTTCGACACCCTGCGGTCCAAGCTGGGCGCCATCGAGACCGCCGAAGAAGCCCGCCGGGTCGCCTTGAAGCTGCGCGTCGCCCGGGCCGAGCGCAACGAGAGCCTCGCCCTGTGGGGCGGCACCCTGATCACGCTCCTGATCTGCGCCGGGATCGGGCTTGCCATCAACCGCCTGATCGTCCGGCCCCTCGGGGCCGTGTTGGGCTTCGTCGAACGGGTCGGCGCGGGCGATTTGTCCGGCCGGCTGCGCTCCGGCGGGCGTGACGAGATCGCGCGCCTGGGGCGGACCCTGAACGCGATGGTGGACAACCTGTCGGACCTCGCCCGCACGAGCCGGGCGGCCACCGCCGACCTGAACGCCGCCGCGGCCGAGATCCGCGCCTCGGCGCAGCAGCAGGCGGCGTCGGTCGAGGAGCAGTTCGCGGCCGTGCAGGAGACTGCGGCCACGGTGGACGAGATCACCCATTCCGGCGCCCAGATCGGCAAGCGTGCCACCGAGGTGATCGCCACCGCCCAAGCCACGGCCCAGACCTCCCGGCAGGGCCTGCGCGCGGTCTCCGACACCGCCAAGGCGATGGACGCGATCCGCGAGCAGGCCGAGGCGGTGGCCGGCAACATCGTCAGCCTGTCGGAGAAGACCCAGACGATCGGCGACATCATCGAGACGGTCAACGACATCTCGGAGCGCACGCACCTGCTGGCGCTGAACGCCGCGATCGAGGCGGCGGCGGCCGGCGAGAGCGGGCGCAGCTTCGCCGTGGTGGCCTCCGAGATGAAGCTGCTGGCCGACCAGGCCAAGGCGGCCACCGGTCAGGTCCGGGGGATCCTGGGCGAGATCCAGCGGGGCATCAACACGTCGGTGATGCTCACCGAGGAGGCGGTCAAGCGCGCGGCGGCCGGCAAGACGCGCTCGGACACGACCCAGCGGACGATCGAGGAGATCACGGCGCGGGTGGAGGAGAACGTGCAGACGTTCCAGCAGATCGTGGCCTCGACCAACCAGCAGCAGCTCGGGATCGAGCAGGTGATGGGCGCGCTGCAGAACATCCGCCAGGCCAGCCAGCAGACGGCGGCCGGCACCCGCGAGGTCGAGGCGGCCTCGGCCAACCTCACCGAACTCGCCCAGGCCCTCATGGCCCTGGCCGAACGCTACCGGCACTAAGGGCGGTACCGGTCCCGGGTCATCCGAGGCCGCGGCTCACCTTTGCGCAATGGAAAAACCCCGGGTGCCAGGGGCACCCGGGGTTCTGCACGGCCGGAGCGGCCGATTTGACCGGGCTGGGATGCCGAAGCGGCTCCCGGCCAAGACGACTTCCGGCGAAGACGACTCCCGGCGTTAAGGCCGGGAGCGTCGCGGGTCCTAGTACGAGCCGAACTTGTAGTTCAGGCCGGCGCGGACGACGGCGAACTCGTCGTCGCGGCGACCGATGGCGCTGTAGGCCACCGGGACGAGGTTGGCGGCGTTGACGACCAGGGCGCCCTGGTTGCGGTTGCCGCGCTCCAGGTTGACGTACAGACCTTCGATCTTGAACGTCACGGCCGAGGAGCGGAAGAAGTTCAGGAACGACTCGGTGGGGAGGGCGAACTCGACACCGCCGCCCACCGCGTAGCCGGTGCGGAAGCTGTCGTTGCCGGCGTAGCCGCCGAACGAGCGGTCGGCGCTGCCCGAGCCGTAGGCGAAGCCGCCGGTGCCGTACACGAGGGTGCGGTCGAAGGCGTAGCCGAGGCGGCCGCGCACGGTGCCGAAGTAGTCGAGGCTCGACAGGCCGCGCGGGTCGGTGACGTAGTAGCCCGGGGCGACGGCGCCGTTCACGAAGGCGTTGTTCCGGCTACGGCCGAAGTCGAGGTACTGGGCGTCGGCCTCGATGCCGACGACCACGCCCGAACCCGGGGTGAACTGGACGTTGTAGCCGATCTGCGCGCCGCCGGAGAAGCCGTCCTGGCTGCGGTTGCGGAAGGTGGCGGTGGTGCCGGGAACGGCGAACGGGGCCGGGACGCCGAAGGTGGAGTTGTTCGAGCGGCTGCTGGCGTCGAAGGCGTAGCCGGCGTTGAAACCCGCGTAGAAGCCGGTCCAGGTGAACACCGGCACCGGGGTGAACACGGGCGGCGGGGCGGCGCGACGCGGCAGGTCGGCGGCGGCAGCGGCGCCGGTCAGGGCGGTGAAGGCGGCCAGGGAGGCGAGAAGCTTGGTCATGCGGGGTAATCCAGGACGTGAAATCTGACGCCATGACTACCAATCCGTCGGGAAGAAAGCTGTAGTTTTACGGACACACCCGCCGGCAACGACACCGGGCATCATAGTAAACCGGCGGTAAATGGCTGCGGTCCGCCAGACATCATTCGGGAATACTGGGCCGACTGTGACAACGCCGACGCCGCGCATCGGTTGCGGCGACGGCGACGGTTGCCGAGCCCCTGTGGCCGAAGAGCGACAGAACGGGTTCGCGGAGGGCAGCAGAAGGATGGCGGCAGTGCTCGCGTTCACATTCCGTACCCACTGTGGCCCGGGGGCGGCAGCGGCTTTTCGGGGGCGCTGCTAGACAGCTCGACGTCTCTGGATGCCGCGCATGTCCAATCGACCGATCCTCCGCCGCATTGTCTTGGTCCTGGGGCTGATGGGCATCCTGATGGCCTTGGCCGACGTCGTCGCCCGCCGGGAGCTGACGCAGGCGGCCCACGAGACCTTCGGGCGCGGTGGCGCCATTTCACGGACGGCCGAGGCCACCGATTAGAGCCGCTCCCGATCGCGCCGCCGGGGCCCGCAAGGCTGCGGTAAGGGCAGCCGGTCGGACCGATGACGGACGGGAGAGCGTCGGCGCACGCCTCAGTACGGCCGGATCGTTCCGCAGATACGATTCCACGCCACGACCGAGCGACGTGTCGAGGGCCGGCGGAGTGTTGATGCCGGAAGCGCGGCAGAACCGAACGCCGCGCTGCGCCGTTGAGGGACGTGATGCCGGCCGAGGAGCGGTCGGGGTCGCATATCCACGCCCATGGCCTGCGAGCTTCCGATGACCCGTCCGCGTCGCGTGGGCCTGCCCTGGTACGCCCCGGAGCATTACGAGGCGCTCCGCGCCAGCCTCGCCGACGGACCGCGGCTGCCGCCTCGGTACGAGACTTGGCGGATCGCCACCGAGCAGATGGAGCGCGAGGTCCAGCGCAGCGGCGTCGCCGTGATACGCGTGTCGATCGAGCCCGCTGCGTTCGCGGCGTGGTGCGCCGATAGCGGCGTGCTAGCCGACGGGCCAGGCCGGGCCCGCTACGCCGCCGAGGTTGTGGCCGCCGCCGCCCCGGCTTGAAGGGCGTCCGCCGCTCAGAACAGCGCGACCAGCGCCACGCCAGCGATCATGAGGACGGCACCCAGCATCCGCCAGAGGCTTGCCGGGTGCACGGCGAAGCCGACCCAACCGTAATTGTCGAGCACGATCGACGCGACCACGCCCACGGTGACGATGATGCCGAGGAAGGACGCGGCGCCGATGGCCGGCGACGCGTAGAGTTGGGCGAGGATCAGCAGGATGCTGAGGAACCCGCCGAGCCAGGCCCACCAGGGCACCTGCGCCCATTGCTGCCCGCTCGGGATCTCGAGCTTGCCGACGGCGAGGCCGCCCACCAGAAGGGCGGCCGTACTGACCAGCAGCGTCAGCAGGGCGGCCGTAATCGGCAAGCCGAGGGATTTCGACAACGTCGCGTTCTGGCCGGGCTGGATCGCATTGGCGAGGCCGGCGAGGATGGTGAGTCCGTAAAGATACCACATGCTCCGCTAGCTCTTGGACCTGCGGCCAAGATCCGCCGCCCGCCCGCGCATTTTTGACGCGCCTGGCGCCGGCGGCGGTGCGGCCCCGCCGATCCACGCAGGATCGTGCGCGGATCCTAGGGCGTGACCGGCAACCGCCCGACCACGGATCCGGACGCGTCGCGCACGATCAGGATCCACGCTTCGTCGGGATCTGCGGTCGCCAACTCGGCGGCCATCTCCCGGATCACGCTCCGGGCCTCCTCCAGGGCCGCATCTAGACTGACAGCCTCGACGCCGTCCTCGTCGCGGATCGCCTCGGCGCCGTTCTCGATGTCGAAGTAGAAGCGCTCGGGCATCTGGCAGGTCCCCCAGATCGAATCCCCCGTAAGGGTCCATGAATTCGGCTACGTAGTGCGTAACAGCACAGCAGCATTCAAAAACAACGATAAACCTTAAAATATCTCAAATCTGAATTGGCTGCGCGAGTTGCAATTATGTCGAGATTTTGGCGAGACGATCCACTAAAGCTTTTAGCGATCGCCTTCCGAACCAAGGCCCTAAGGCCCGCTGAGGTGGCGCTCCTTCCTTGGGGCACTTGCCATGTCGACGTGTAACAAACCGGACTCGGCCAAGAAAACCGACGCGCCGTCGGACAGTAAAGACCAGCTGCGCAACCACATCCGGCGCGTGTTGCTTTGTATCAAGACCCGGTCGGCGCAGAAGTAGTTGCTGCGCCACCGCGCAGAGTGCGATCGACCATCCGGCATACGAGCTCGGCGTGAGGATGCCCGGACAGGGTCTGGCCGCGACGCTTTGCGGCATAACCTGACCGTCTGTCGGCGGCCCGCTGTGGCGTCCCTGCGCTGGCGCGGCCCGCCGACAGACGGCATCGTCGCGTCATGGTGAAGCCCGGAACCCCGACCTGCGAAGTCTCCGTCGAAGGAGCCTGGGTGGCCATGACGGTCGACGAGGCGCAAGCGCGCCATCGCGACGCCCTCAAGCGCTGCCCGGCCTGCTTCGGACGCCTGATGATTCAGGGTGGCTATACGGCGGTGCGGCGCGCTTCGCCGTCACATTTCCGCGTCCACGATGGCTGCCCGCTGATCCCGCGCCACTACAAGGGCGCGCCATCGCGGCACCCGGCGGCGATCAGCTAGACGAGGGTCTGCCGTTTTTTCAGCGGAAGCCGTCCCGATGCTCGGCGCATCGGGGGCACCGAAGCTCCGCGACCGTTCGAGATCGAGACTCAGCGCTGTACCGCCTCGATGTCGTCCTCGAAGATCGAGTCGGGCTGGCAGGCGTGCCAGTCCTTCTTCTCGTCGGTCTGCCCTTTGCGACCCCAGCAATAGCCGGCCTGGGCCAGGCGTCCGCTTAGTCGGTCCCGGAGCCGGCACTGCTCGCGGATGACGGCAGGATCGCCGGATCCCTCGCATCCGAGCGCGGCCCGCGCCTCCGCGCTCAGCAGTTCGGGCACCGTGGGCGGCGGCTGCTGTGCGAGTGCGACCCCGGCAGCCATACTGAGGGTGAGGGCGGCGAGGGCGGTGCGCATCCCGGCACGATACAGGCCGGCGGAGCCTTGTCGAGACGACGACCGCGTCGAGCGGGCACGGCGGCCGGTCCGCTCACTAGGGCGCGCGGTCATCACAGGGGTCCGCATCTCAGGGATTTACCGCCGGTCGGGCACGCTATCGCCCGCGCAGGAAGAAGAACCAGATCAGGATGAGGACGGGGATCGGGACCCCGATCAGCCACAGCAGACCACCCGTCAGCATCGCGCTCTCCTTGAACTCTCCGAAGGGCAACCCCGTGCGGAGCGGGACCGTTCCGGCATGCCGGCGGTGCAGTCGGCCCCGTTGTCAGAAGGTTGCAACCAGCGCCACACCGGCGACCATCAGGACGCCGCCGAGGATGCGCCACAGGCCGGCGGGATGCGTCTCGAAGCCGACCCAGCCGAAATGGTCCAGTACGATCGAGGTGATCACACCAGAGGTGACGAGAAGGCCGAGGAACGGTGCGGCCCCGATCTGCCGCCCCACGATGAATTGCGCCAGGATGATGCAGCCGCCCAGGATCCCACCGAACCACGCCCACCAGGGCATCGCCATCACCTGATCCGCCGTGGGCCAGGTGAGCCTGCCGGAGAGGAGGCCGACCACGAGGATGCAGGTGGCAGTCCCGGCCGCCACCACGAGCCCCGCGGTCAGCGATTCGGCAAGCCCTTTGGAGAGCGCCCCGTTCTGCCCCGCCTGGACGGCATTGGCGACGCCCGCCAGCAAAACGAAGCCGTACAGGTACCACATGGTTGAGATCCCGATCTGTGACGGCACGGGTTGGCGACACGGTCGGGGCCGTGGCGGCGCACAACCGAGGTCGGTGACCTCTCATACTGCCGCGACAACCGCGCGGGGATGGTCCGACGGGGTGTCGGATGCCTGTCAGAGCACCCCGTCCGGCTGCGGTCCCGCGGTATCCATGCGGTCGGCCAGATCCTGCACGACCTCGTGGACGAGGGGCGGCCAGGGCACGTTGCTGTCCTGAAGGAGGCGCGCCGCACACACCAGCGCGGCGAGTTGATCGCCCGAGATCGCCCGCCCCATGATCTGAGAAGCCAGCATCTGCTCCGCCAGGGCCGTCGAGAGGCGCAGAACCTCCGGCATCCGAGCTGTCCGGGGATCGCATTCTGGGCTGGAATGCGCGTCGGGGTCCCTGTCGGTCATGTCAGCCCCCCTTCGCTTCGTAGCCGCGCGCCACCCGGATGAATACGGGTTCGGCGGCAGGCATGTTCCATCGCCGATCGACGGCGTTGCCCGATGACATGACAATCGGGTTCATCGAAAGCAGATTTTTCAGTCTGTTCGGCGTTGTCAGGGCGAAGACCGATGATCGATCGGTCACCGGCCCGGTCGGCGCGGTCTCTCTCGGCGGTGACCCAACGAGGGGCGACGGTGGGCGCCCGCCGAAGCGGGGAGGGCGGGGCCGGCCCGCTCTCCCCGGGCCTCGGGGAGACCGATGCGCGCTATTTGGTGATCCGCACCGAGACCGGATCGCTGCCGGGAAAGCTCTCTTCCAGCGCCTCGTCGAGCCGCTTTTCCATCCGATCCGCCTGGTTCGCGGCGAGACCCCGATCCGCAGCCGGGAATCCGGCCGCGAGCGCGGTCGAACGCCGGCGCGCCGTCGACCGGAACACGTCGTAGACGAGCAGGCCGAGCCCGGCGGCGATCAGCAGGGCCGGCACGGGGTTGACCCGCACGTCGGCGACGAAACGCTCGACCGCCTCGCCGGCGGCCTGCCCGGACCGCTTCAGGTCGCCGAGATCCCGGGGGATGCCCGGACCTTGAAGGCGGGATTGCAGATCGCCCAGCGTGCGATCCAGGCGCCCGCGGCTCGCCTCCACGTCCTGCTCGAGTTCGTCCGCCGCGTTGGTCATGGGTCCTGTACTCCGGTGGGGCATCGTCCCGCGGTGCCGGTTTCCGGCCCTCGGTACAATACGAAATCGAAACTCTCAGGCCTCGTCCCGGAGCGGATGTCCAGGACGATCCGCGAGACCCTGCGCAACTCTGCTGATCTGCCGTCCCATCCGGGTCCGCCGCCTACCGGGATCCGCGCTCCGCGACGCGGCCCTACAGGTCCGGCGTCGGCAGGACGTCGACCGGGACCAGGGCCCGCGAGCGCGGCACCGGCCGGATCCCGGGCGGGTTGATCAGCCGATAGAGCGCGACGCCGGCCAGCATGGCGGCGGCCGCGGTCAGGACGGGCCGGCGCCGGGCGGCTGCCCGGACCGCGTCGTACATCTCGCCGAAGGAGCGGCGGGACATGTCCTCGGCCAGCCCGTCGACACCGAGAGCGGCCTGCTCGAAGAAGGCTTTCACATGCGGCAGCCCATCGAAGCCCGCGCCCGAATCCCGGATGGCATCGCCGACATCGGAGACGACCCGGACCGCATCGGCCCGCCGCTTACCGGCATAGCCGTGTGCTTGATCGCGCAGGGCGTCTGCGAACCCACGCGCCGGGTCCCGGTCCGGCCCGGAGGAGGTCGGACCTCGATCCTGGGCACTGTTCCGCATCAAGCTGTTCTCCGGCAGGAATCCGTCTGAAGGGAAGCCGGCAGCAGCCCATCCAGTTCCGCGAGCGACCGGGGGAGCGTCGGCCTTTCCGGTGTCGCGGAGCCGGCCGGCGCGGTCCATCCAACCCGCGCGAATTCCAGCACCGGGCGCAGCCTATGTTAACAAACCCTCACCCTGCCGACTTGATTTTAATGGTTTGTTAATCATTGCGCGTCGTTTAATCACCCAACGTCTACAGGCAGGGAGAGGGCGCCCCGTGAGCGAGCTGCAGCGGCTTTTGAACGATCCGCGCTTCCGCACCGCCGACAAATCGAAGCGCGAGCCGGGCGCAGCCCCGGAAGCCAATCTCGGCAACGTCCTGCGGGTGGTGTCGTCGCTGAACGAGCAGGCCCCGTTGCCGACACCGCAATCGTCGCCGCAGGATTGGGACGCGCTGATCCACCGGGTGCAGGCCGCGGCCCGGCAAGCGCGGGAAGTCGAGGCCCAGGCTCGGGAGCGCGAGGAGCGCATCGAGCACGTGCTGGAGCGGGTCCGCGACGACATCAATGCATCGAACGAACGGGCCCGCATCGCCGAAGTTCAGGCGCGGGAAGCGCAGATTCGCGCGGAAGCGCAGGTCATCGCCGCCGAAGAGCGCGCCAAGGCGGCCGAGGCGCGAGCCCGGGCGGCGGAGGATCGCGCGCGTCACGCCGAGGAGTGGCTGGCCCGCGTCCAGGACGCGATCATGTCCGAATTCTCCGACCTGACCGATCAGGCCGCCGCATGAGCAGCAGCCCGGCCCGAGCGCAAGCGGTCCCCCCGGAAGTCGAGCCGGTGGACCGGGTGGTCGCGCTGTTCTCCGGACCCGACGCCGTCGCGTCCGCGGAGGACGAGGATTGGTCGGCCTCGCTGCTGGCCGTCCGGGGCGTCGCAGCTCGGGTCCGCGAGATGCAGAAGCGCGCGCGGGACTCCGCCCGAGACGCGCAGCGCTCGGTCCGCGAGGCGGATGCGGCGGCGCGGGCGGCCGAGGACCGGGCCCGCCATGCCGAGGCGACGATGCGCGAGGCGGTTGCCCGCGCGGAGCGGGCCGAGGAACAGGTCCGCTTGGCGGCCGAGCGGGCCGACCGGGCGGAAGCCCGCGCGACGGAGGCGCATATGTGGCTGCGACGCATGCACGAATGCATGGTCAGCGAGTTCGGCACGCTCGCCGCGGACCCGCCCCGGCCCTGACGCGCCGCCGCGGTCAAGCAACCTCCGGAGCCGCCACGACGTCGACCGCGTGCGGTGTCCAGGCGTAGGGCGCGGTATGGCCGTGATACCCGGCGATCTCGAGTTGCAGGATCCGGATGCACTCGGCCGATAGCTCCGTCAGGATGTCGTAGCCCTCCTCGTCCACCGCGGACCGGACCGTCACGAACGGCCGGTGATCGTCGTAGGTGACGAGGACTTCCTGTTCGGCATACGGATCGAGCGGGTTAATACAATAATGGGCCGGCATCCGCCTTCGCTCCTGAGATGATGTTACGCAGGATGCCTCTAGTTCCTGGTTGTAACAGCCCGATGAAGAGTGCCGACCGCCCCGCCACACGGTCACAATCCGAGCAGGGCGCCCGGGCCGGACGCGATTGGGCAAGGTGCAATTGGGAGAGGCCCGGAAAACTCGGCCCGGAGGGCGGCGAGCGCCGCGCGGATCGCCAGCGTCACAGATCGGGGCGCGCTCGCGGCCTGGGCGCGCAGCTGAAGCTGCTGCAGCTCGTGCCGGAGGACCCGCCGCCCGGGATCGCCGGGGAGCCCGTAATCCGCGGTGAGCAGACTCAACAGCTGCCGGCCGAACGGATCCGCAAGAAGGGCCGCCATCAATCCATCCCGATGCAATACAGAAACACGCCAATAGCGGCCTATGCTCTATCGCTCAGTATAAACCGCTGATTGGCGACTCCATAGCCGGAATGATAGGCGTAGATTACTGACTTGCGTACCCCCCACGCAGGCCAGTACCGGCGAGGCGGGAGGGGGAGCCTTGCTCGCCCGCCTCGCCGGTACCCCCGGCTCCCGGTCGTCGCCGATGCGCCCGCCGCTCCCGCTATAAGCGGCCGACCGCCCAACAGACGTCCCGACCCGGAACGATTCCCTATCCTTACGGGACCGCGCGCTCCTGCGAGGCGCCGGCCGCCCAGTCTGTGCGCAACGGGTATCGATCCCGGCGACATGCTGAATCCACCTCAAAACGACCATTCATTTTAAGGGCAAAACAATATTTTTCGACGATGATTGCTGCATCCGGGCAATTCTAAGCTGTCCAGCGAGCAGGCCACCGTGACCCTCAGTCTCGTTCTCAGTATCACCGCCCCGCTGCTGACCGGCGTCGGCGCCCTGCTCTGGGCTGGGTTCGTAGCCCCGTGCCTTGACGAGGTGCCGGAAGCGGGCGCGCGCCGCGACCTGCGGACCTGGTAGCGCGCACCTCACTTTTCGGGCCCGCCACCGGGGACGGGGCGGGGAGGGGGCCGCTCACGGCATGCGTCGGATCCCGGTGATGTTCTCTGGCGAAAGGTCGGCCGCCAGACTCCGGTGCGGCGGGGTTGCGGCGGCCCGCACCCGGGTCGGCGGCGTCCTGCCGTGGTCGGCCGCACTTGGGGCCATCGCAGCCTCCCGGTCCGGCCAATCCTCGAGCTTCAGATGCCGGGCCGGCTTCTGATCGCCGCAGCCGTCGCAGACCGAGACCAGCCACGATTGCCAGAGGCCATCGGTCTTATCCTGTGCCGAGCGCGCCTGCTCGCGGTGCGCGGAGGCCAGCGGCAGAGTGTCGAGGTCGGCTTGCTGCTTGGGCGGCGCCAGGGTCCGGAGTTCGTCGAGCTGGACGTCGCGTTTGGCCGGCACGCCGGCCTCCGGTCCGGATCCGGGCGACGCGTTGGGCAAGGAGGCAGGCGAGGCGCTGGGCAAGGGCTCGGCCAAGGAGCCGGTGGTGCCGGGATCGGGCCGGCAGCCGATGCAGATCCGGGTGCTGATCGCGTTGTCCGCGACCTGGCGCGGGGTCCGGCGCGCGATCGGCCGGATCTCGGCCGGGCTGGCGTCCCGACTCGGCGGTTTGGTCTGTCCCACCGCGGTGGTGTTCGGCACTTTCTCGGTCGAGAGCGGGCCTCCGCCGGTCCCGGTGACGTCCGGCTGCGCGCAGGCCAGTCCGGCCGAGAGCGCCCAGAGCGCAAACCCGGCCAAAGGAATCCGAAGCACGATCATGGGCACCTCCATGAGAGACCAATCCCACAGGTTGCATCGGGTTCGATAAGTCTTTCGGCGGATCGGCACGCCCGGTCCCGCATACGCCCCGCCCCGGGTGCCGGCGGCAACGGGCGCGCCTTACCATCCCGCAAAGGTCCTCGCCGGGAAGACCGGTTCTCGGAGGCATCCATGGATCTCGGGTTGAGCGGGCGCCGGGCGCTCGTATGCGCGGCCAGCAAGGGTCTCGGCCGGGGCTGCGCCCTGGCGCTCGCCCGCGAGGGCGTCGCCGTGACGATCACCGCCCGCACCGCGGAGACCCTGGAGGCGACCGCCGAGGCCATCCGCCGGGAAACCGGCGCCGCCGTGACCGTGGTGGTGGGCGACATCGCCACCGAGGCCGGCCGGGCCGCCGCGCTCGCCGCCTGCCCGGAGCCCGACATCCTGGTCAACAATGCCGGCGGCCCGCCCCCGGGGGATTTTCGCGACTGGGACCGCGACGCCTGGATCCGGGCGCTCGACGCCAACATGCTGGCGCCGATCGCCCTCATCCAGGCTACCGTCGACGGCATGATCGGGCGCAGGTTCGGCCGGATCGTGAACATCACCTCCGGGGCCGTGAAGGCGCCGATCGCGCATCTCGGCCTGTCCAACGGCGCCCGCTCGGGGCTGACCGGCTTCGTGGCCGGCCTCGCCCGCCAGACGGTGCGGCACAACGTGACGATCAACAACCTCCTGCCCGGCCCGTTCGACACCGACCGGATCCGCAGCAACGCCGCCGCCGGCGCCGCCAAGGCCGGCACCAGCGTGGAGGCGTTCCTCGAAGCCCGGGCGCGCGACAACCCCGCGGGCCGCTTCGGCCAGCCGGACGAGTTCGGCGCCGCCTGCGCGTTCCTGTGCAGCCGCCACGCCGGGTTCATCACCGGCCAGAACTTGCTGATGGACGGCGGAGCATATCCCGGGACGTTGTGAACGCCTGTCCGGCCGGCCCATCCCACCCATCCCGTCATCTCTCCCTCATCCTGAGACGCCCGCATCAGCGGGCCTCGAAGGAGCCTCAAGCCGACCGCGCTATTCCCGGAGCCCTCCTTCGAGACCTCCGCTCCGCTTCGGTCCCTCAGGATGAGGGGGATGGTCTGCGACGGTGCGGGGCTCGACGGCTTTCGACACACCGCATCGGCCCCGCGCGGAAAACACCGCCGGGGGCATGGCCTAAAAAACCCAGGCGCAACCGGGGTGACGCGGGACGCCGCGAAGCCCGAACGCAACGTTGCACAAAGCCGGCTCCCCGGCGTCCCGCGGACAGGTGGCGCCGCCGCCGATAGGCTGATCGCACCACCCCATCCGTCTTTTACGTCTGGTGTTCGTCACGCGGGAACGCGCCTGCGCTAAGATCCGACCCGAGGTGCTCATCGCCCCTCAGCACTTCCGAGCGAGCCTTCGTCGCACGCCCCCTCGTAGTGGAGAGCGCTGCAGAACCGCCGCACCGCCCAGGCCAGGGTCGCCAGGACAGGGTCGCCGCGGGCCTCTGAACGACCGGAGGAATTTCTTCCGCCGACCGCCGCCCAGCCCGAGTCGGGGGGTGTCGCGTTCCCGCGCCCGAGGCTGCCGCAGCCGACGGCAGACGCGGGCCCCGTCCCACAGCCGCCGATCCGGCGGCTAACCGGGCCGGCGGCTGTGGGACGTCTCACGACATATCGCGGCAGGCGGTAAGACCATGAGCACAAGATAGGAATAATATAAAAAATCGCGGAGTAAAGGGCTCCCAAAAGGCAAGTCCTTTGGCGGGGTTCGGGGAAGGAGCCCCTGATCATGGGGCTATGCCCCACACCCGGGCTCCGCCCTGGATCCGCACAAGGTCCCGGACCTTGTGCGGATCCAGGACTCCAGCGATCGGCCCCGATGCATTGCCGGCCGCCGGCCCCTGGTGCACCCTGTCGGCGATGCCGCCCAGCGAGCCAGGAGCCGTCGCATGATCGAAGCCGCCCATTCGAGCGCCCCGGACCCCGCAGCCGACCCCGCCGCGGTCGAGGCGATGCGTTTCGACCTGGCTGCGGCCTACCGGCTGATCCACCGGCTCGGCCTTGACGACAGCATCTACACCCACATCTCGGCGCGGCTGCCGGGAGAGGGGCATCGGTTCCTGATCAACCCCTACGGGATGCGCTTCGAGGAGGTGACGCCGCACAACCTCGTCACCGTCGATATCGACGGGCGCGTGCTCGAGGATCCGATGGGGCTGGGCATCAACCCCGCCGGCTTCACGATCCACAGCGCCATCCACGCCGCGCGCCACGACGCGATCTGCGTGCTGCACACCCACACGGTCGCGGGCGTCGCGGTGTCGTGCCAGGAGGAGGGGCTGCTCGCCCTGAACCAGTGGTCGATGCAGTTCGCCGGCCGGCTCGCCTATCACGCCTACGAGGGCATCGCCCTCGACCTCGACGAGCGGGCGCGGCTGGTGGCCGACCTCGGCGACAAGCCCGTCATGGTGCTGCGCAACCACGGGCTGCTGACCTGCGGCCGCTCGGTCGGCGAGGCGTTCAAGCTGATGCACAACCTGGAGCGCTCGTGCCGGGCGCAGCTGGCGATCCAGGCGGCCGGGGCGCCGATCACCCGGCCCTCCGCCGCCATCGCGGCCAAGACCGCCGGGCAATACGCAGCCGGCTACGATCGCGTCGCCGTCCAGGGCGCGCCCGACAACGAGTGGGCCGCGTTCAAGCGGATGCTGGCCCGCACCGATCCCGATTGCGCTCAGTGAGCCGGCTACGGATGGCGGAGGTTTTGGGGCGTGGGACGTTGTCGTCTGGAACACGGGCGGCGCTCTCCGGCCCCTTGTGGCTACGGGTTACACCGGTTTCCACCGGAGCCGTGACCATGCCGTGATCATGCCGTGATCATGCCGCGGGTGCGTGGCGCGCAGGTTCTCACCCCCGTGCGGGAGAGGGGACCCGAGCCAGGTCCTTTTTTACCCGCCGGCGAGCCGGGCAGGGCGCCTCACGGCTCCGGCCAGGCGGCGCTCGACCGGTAGGTGCGCTTCAGGAAGTCGAGGAACGCCCGGGTCTTGGCCGGGACGAAGGCCCGGCTCGGATAGACCGCGTAGATGCCGGCCTGCGCGGCGGCCGTGTAGGCTGGCAGCACCACCTCCAGCAGGCCGCTGCGCAATTCCGCGTGCACGTCCCAGGTGGAGCGCAGGGCGATCCCCAGCCCGCCGATCACCGCCTCGCGCACGACCTCGTTGGAATGGGTGCGCAGCGGCCCGGCGGCGCCGACCGTGCAGGGCCCGTCCGGCCCGACCAGCCGCCACGGGTTCTGGTTCTCGGTGGCGAGGCAGACATGGCCGCGCAGGTCGTCGAGCCCGGCCGGGCGCCCGGCCGCGTCGAGGTAGCTCGGGCGCGCGCACAACACCCGCCGCACCGGGGCGAGGCGCAGCGCGGTCAGCCCGGAACTCTCCAGGGCGCCGACCCGGATCGCGAGATCGTAGCCGCGCTCCACGATGGGCTCGAAATCGTCGCTCAGCTCCAGGTTCAGGACGATCTCGGGATGGAGCGTGAAGAAGGCCCGCAGGTGCGGGACGATGTGCAGCCGCCCGAACGAGGTCGGCGCCGTCACCCGCAGGGTGCCCCGGGCCCGGGAGGCCCGCTGCGACACCAAGGTCTCGGCCTCCGCGATGGAATCGACGATCGGGGCGATCCGCTGGAAGAACTCCTGGCCGACATCGGTGGGGGCGACCCGCCGGGTGGTCCGGTGCAGCAGCCGCACCGCCAGCCGCTCCTCCAGCCGTTTCAGGCGCTTCGAGACCACCGCCACCGACAGGCCGAGTTCGGCCCCGGCCTGGGTGAGGCTGCCGGCCCGGACCACCCGGGCGAAGATCTCCAGATCGCTGTGGTCGTGCATCGGGTGGGATCCGCATTCTCAACGCCGCGGAAAGAATCAAATCCCTTTTGGCGCCTTTTTCGCCGGAGCCAAGGGTCCTATCGCTGGGGCGTCAAAGATTCTTCACGCGCCGCTCAAGTTTTTCTGACATGCGCGCGCCAGCCCAGGGGATCGCCATGTCGGGCCTCGTCGTCGCCGAAGACCTCCGCCGCTTCGTGTCCGAGGAGGCGCTGCCCGGGACGGGCGTGGACGCGGACCGGTTCTGGTCGGGCTTCGCGGCGATCCTCCGGGATCTGGCCCCGCGCAACCGGGCGCTGCTCGACCGGCGCGACGCGCTCCAGGCCGACATCGATGCCTGGCATCGCGACCGAACGGGCCAGCCGCACGATCCGGCGGCCTACGCGGCGTTCCTGGCGCAGATCGGCTACCTGCAGCCGGAGCCGGAGGCCGTGCGGGTCACCACCGCGGACGTGGATGCGGAGATCGCCGGGATCGCCGGCCCGCAGCTCGTGGTGCCGATCTCGAACCCGCGCTACGCCCTCAACGCCGCCAACGCCCGCTGGGGCAGCCTCTACGACGCGCTCTACGGCACCGACGCGATCCCGCAGGACGGCGACCGCGCCCCGGGCCAGGGCTTCAACCCGGCCCGCGGGGCGGCCGTGGTCGCCCGGACCAGGGCGTTCCTGGACGCCGCCGCGCCGCTGACCGCCGGCGCCTGGGCCGAGGCCACCGGCTTCGCGGTGACGGCGGGACGCCTCGCGGTGGATCTCGGCGGCCGGACGGCTGGGCTGGCGGACGAGGCCGCGCTGGCGGGCTATACCGGTGCCGCGCAGGCGCCTGACGCCATTCTGCTGCGCCATCACGGGCTGCACATCGAGATCCGGCTCGACCGGACCAGCCCGATCGGCCGCACCGATCCGGCCGGCATCGCCGACGTGGTGCTCGAATCCGCCCTCTCGACCATCATGGACATGGAGGATTCGGTTGCCGCCGTGGACACCGCCGACAAGGTCGCGGTGTACCGGAGCTGGCTCGGCCTGATGCGCGGCGACCTCGTCGCGCATCTGCCCAAGGGCGGCCACACCATCGCGCGGCGGCTTGCCGAGGACCGGACCTACACGGCCCCCGACGGCGGCGGCCTGAGCCTGCCGGGCCGGTCGCTGATGCTGGTGCGCCATGTCGGGCATCACATGGTCACGGACTCCGTGAAGCTGGACGGCGCCGAGATCCCAGAGACGATGCTGGACGCGGCGATTACCGCGCTGATCGCGCTCCACGATCTCAAGGGCACCGGCCCGCTCCGCAACAGTCGGGCAGGTTCGGTCTACATGGTCAAGCCGAAGCTGCACGGGCCCGACGAAGTGGCGTTCGCGGCGGAGCTTTTCGGCCGGGTCGAGACGCTGCTGGGGCTGGCGCCGCGGACCCTGAAGATCGGCGTGATGGACGAGGAGCGGCGCACCAGCGCGAACCTCCGGGCCTCGATCGCCGCCGCGGCCGACCGCCTGTTCTTCATCAACACCGGCTTCCTCGACCGGACCGGCGACGAGATCCACACCACGATGGAGGCCGGCCCGGTGGTCCGCAAGGACGCCATGAAGGCCACCGCCTGGATCCAGGCCTACGAGGACGGCAACGTCGATGCCGGGCTGGCCTGCGGGCTGCCGGGCCACGCCCAGATCGGCAAGGGCATGTGGGCCGCCCCCGACCGGATGGCGGCGATGCTGGCCGCGAAGGGCGACCACCCGGAGGCCGGCGCCAACACCGCCTGGGTCCCGTCCCCGACGGCGGCCACGCTCCACGCGCTCCACTACCACCGGACCGACGTGCGCGCCCGCCAGGCCGAGCTCCGCGGCCGGGCGCCCGCGACCCGCGCCGCCATGCTGACCCTGCCGTTGGCCACGGAGGCGCTCCCGCCCGAGGCCGTCCGGGAGGAGCTCGACAACAACTGCCAGGGGATCCTCGGCTACGTGGTCCGCTGGATCGACCAGGGCGTCGGCTGCTCGAAGGTGCCCGACATCCACGATGTCGGGCTGATGGAGGACCGCGCCACCCTGCGCATCTCCAGCCAGCACATCGCCAACTGGCTCCGGCACGGGATCGTGGACCGCGTGCAGGTCGCCGAGGCCCTGCGCCGGATGTCCGGTATCGTCGACCGCCAGAACGCCGGCGATCCGTCCTACCGGCCGATGGGACCGGATTTCGACGGGCCGGCCTTCCAAGCCGCGGAGGCCCTGATTTTCGAGGGTGCGGCCCAGCCGAACGGCTACACCGAGTTCGTCCTGCACCGCTACCGCCGGGCGGCGAAGCGCCGGGGCGCGTGACGCGCGCCGTCCCGGGCTTGCGCGGAGGAGCCTCGGCCGGGTCTCAGCGACGCTTGCGCGTCGCGAACCGTCACCGGGATCCGCATCGGTTCTGACCGGTAGCGCAGGGGCGGGCGCCTCCCAGACGGACGAGGCCACGCGCTCGGATGGCCCGACGCGCGCGGATCGGCCAGAGTGAACTGGAGGCTAGACCCGGGGGGAAGGCGGCCAGAGGCGGCCCAGCGGCGGCTCCGTTCCATCGAGACATCCACGTGTGTAGTGTCCGGAAGTCAACGCCGGGCCTCCTGGGGCTTCCTGCGCGATTTGGGGGCGAAAGTGTCAAGCTCGCGTCAGCTGTTGCCGTTGGGTTCAGGCTCTGTCCGCATTTCTGTCCACCGACCGAGGAGTGGCAGCCGTCAATAAGTCCAGACAGTACCTCAGCCTCGGCCGCGGTAATCTTCCCCTCGCTATATCTAAATGCGAGACTCAGCGGCTTGGCCTTATCGCTTCGTCAGCGGCCACAGCCTCGACCTCGCAGCCCTCGTGAGCGCCTCTCCAGCTTCCACGATGGCGGATCGGTCTCAGCCACAGGTGAAGGGGTTTCGGACGTTGCTGGCGGCCGCCATCATGGGAGCCCATCCAACCCCACCCTGAGCTTCAGCCGCTTGGCCCCGTTCGACCTGCGTGCTGATGCCGCGAGGCGTTTGCGGTCCGGCTGCTACGTTTCTTGCAACAGCGTTTGGCGCCTCGTCGTTGTGGCAGTGATTGAGCGCTCGCTTGAGGCTGCAGCCCGCCTATGTCTCCTACCCCCTTAAACCCAGATCCGTCTGACCCGCCTAACGAACAAGGCTCGACAGTCTGGATGTTGGCACTCGCCACCGCGCTCCTCAGCCTCGTAGTGCACTGACGCGGTCAGAGGATTCACACGGGGGGGATGCATGCGTGTCTGGGCGATGGCTCAGGCCGTCTGCGTGCTCCTCGACGACGCCACCAAGTTGACTTTGTCCACGATCGCCGGAGATCGATCCCGCCCCCTTAAGCACATCCTGCGGGCGCGCATCGTCCTGCTCTCGTTCGAACGCTTGAGCGTGCGGGACGTGGCTCGGCAGGCCGGCGTCACAGCCGGCCCGCGGTCTGGCGCTGGCAGCAGCGCTTTGCCGAGGAGGGTGTTGAGGGCCTGCTGCGGGACAAGACCCGCCCACCCGGCACCCCGCCGCATTCCACCCGCACAGTGGCGAAGGTGCTGGCGCTGACGTGTTCGGAACTGCCGGACGAGGTCACGCACTGGACCGGCCGCGCCGTCGCTGCGCGGACCGGCATCTCACTCCGCTCCGTGCAGCGGATCTGGCAGGAGCACCGCCTGCAACCGCATCGGGTGCGGACCTTCAAGCGCTCCCACGACCCGGCCTTCGCCGAGAAGGTCGAGGATGTGGTCGGTCTCTATATGCAACCGCCCGCCCACGCCGTCGTGCTGTCCATCGACGAAAAGTCCCAGATCCAGGCCCTGGAGCGAACCCGTCCCGACCAGCCGCTCGGACCCGGGCATCCCGCTGCTCAGACGCACGACGACACCCGCCACGGCACCACGACCTTGTTTGCCGCCCTCGACGTCCTGGAAGGCACCGTGCTCGGCCGCTGCATGCAGCGCCATCGCCACGGTGAGGTCATCCGTTTCCTCAACACCGTCGAGGCGGCAGTCCCCGCGGGCAAGGCGATCCACGTGGTGCTCGACAATTACGGCAGCCACAAGCACCCGAAGGTGCGCGCCTGGCTCACCCGCCACCCGCGATGGACGTTCCACTTCACACCGACCTCGGCCTCTTGGCTCAATGCCGTCGAGGGCTTCTTCTCCACGCTGACGCGCCGTCGCCTCCGGCGAGGCACCTTCACCGGCATCGTCGACCTGCAGGCCGCCATCAAACGCTACATCGGTGAGCACAACCAAAGCCCACGACCCTTCGTCTGGACCAAGCCCGCCGCCGCCATCTTCGACGCCCTCAATCGAACCCCTGAACCATCCGTCTGAGTCAGTGCACTAGCTCACGGTCGAGCTGACGAGGTACTGCACACCATGTCCAAATTGCATCCCCGTGCCCGAGGTCATCTCAGCTCGTTCACCGCCAGAGACGCAGTTCGCCGAGAACACGCAGATCAGGTCAACCAAGATCTCGACGCCGAGAAACAGGTGCTGGGCGAGCGGACCGCGCAGCTACGTGCCGCTCGATTGGTTCAGAAGTGCATCGAGCCCGCCGCATCGTAAAGCTGCAGAGGTCATTTTTCCCGAAGAGAATGGTGAGGGCCCGGCGTGCGATTGCGGAAGGCACTGTGGATTTGCGGTAGCAAGGACTGACGCAACAGCCGCCTATAGGTACACTCTCCGGCGATGCATAAGCTCGCGCCCAGCAGTCTCTCTCGGCTCCGAACCCTCGCGGCGACCGGACCGCGGTTCTATCAGATCAACGTCTACATGCGGCGCCTTGAAACGCTGGGATTGGTGGTGGGCACTGGTCGAGCGCGGCCGGCAGAAGACAGCGCCGAGTACGAAATCACCGCATCAGGACGCCAGGAATTGATCGAACGATATGGAGCCTCATAGTCGGCGTGCTCGCGAAGAGATAGCCTACGCACCCCGCCATCCGTGATCAGATCACAAGCTCAAGCCGGCCAAAGAAGACTATACAGATCTGCGCATCAGCAAAATCAAAAACGATTAGTTAAAATCTATTCGCAACCAAGTACTAGAAAATAAACTTCTGTCACGCCGCATCGGACATATTTGTTCTAATTTTTGACTGCTGAACGCAATTTGCTGTCATCTGCCCCAGGTAGAGCAACAAAACATCAATCATCACTGTCAAATCGCCATCATCAATACCGAAGATAGTTTCCCGTAGATCGATTGCCTGAAGAACGGCACGATCCAGCACGATCGCTCTATCAATCCTCATGAAGTCAGCAGACGCGCGATCTGTATCCATAGCCCTACCCTCAAAACTCACTTATGATGTGAAGGCAAAGTTAACAGTTAGTTAACAGACTCGCTCATGAGTTGCATTAAATGAACTACAACCATGATCGGTTGTTGCTGCTCATGCCCAGTTCTGGATTTGCGCCTCAGGGTGGGTACGAAGCGCCCCAATTCCGGGATGGACTCAATGGGAAGGGCCGAGCAAAGGTGCTTCACGGTATCTTGAATTCATGCGCGATCTGACCGATCGATGGCGTGTTGCGCGATTATGGACACGCTTGATCCCAGTCTCGCCGACCACGCCTCTATCCTGGAACGGGTTGCTCGCGCACTCGATGCGCCGGTCGCCGAGTTCATAGACGAGCGGTCTGTCGACGAAGGGGACGACCTTCTCGCCCTCGTGCGCCTCTGGTCAAAGATCGAGGACAACCAGGGTCGTCGTCGTGTCCTGGATGTGGCGCGGCAGGAAGCAAAACGTGGCAGCCACAAGAGGCGCGCCGAGCAGCTTTCAACCAAGATCCGGCAGACCCGCTTCTGACCGCATGGCCTGCCGGTAGCACCTATCGTAGCTCGGCCGGATATCATCCAGTCCCGGCAGCCTATGCAGACGCCGGTGAGATAGACGACCTCCCCCGCCGGCCCGTGATCAGATCGGGCGACGGGGCCGAGCCGGCGAGTACGCCATCAAGGGGGTACGCGTCCGGTGAGGACCGCCTTGTGTGATGGTCGGGTCGGGTTGAGGTCATAGGAGTAATCCTAGGACTTTGAGCATGACGCGGTCGGGCATCGAACTGGTGAGGTCGAAGCGGCGGCGAAGCTGGACGCGGGCGGTGAAAGAGCGGCTTGTGGTTGCCTCGTTCGAGCCGGGCGTGTCGGCCTCGGATGTCGCTCGCGAAGCAGCCGTGAAGAAATGAAGCCGAGGCTATATGCCGAGGATCGAAGCCCTCTGTAGGGTTCGCCGTTCGAGCAAGGGCAGTGGTGGATCGCCTCACATGACAGACGACAACGAAAGCCTTCCGTTCCTCCCAGCGGAGTGGCGGCGATCGGCCGAGGCCATCGCGCACGCGATGGGGTTTGCACCGCCTGCCCAGGCCAGCGAAGCCGAATGGGACGTCATTCTGCGCAACGTCAAAGAGGCAGCGCGGCTCCGCGGGATCATCGACCCGCCGATCGGCTGGCAGGAAGCGTTGGCGCGCAAATTCGGGCGCGGACAACAGGGCGGCGGGTAGTGAACGACGATTGGATTCCCCCGAGAAGCCGCCTTGGCCGCGCCTCGGAACCCCGGGTTCTCTTCTGACGCACAGCAGTTGGCGCCGGAGCTTTAGCAGCGGCTGCCGGCTTCCGTCGAGGCGCGGGCGCGGATGCGCGGAGTCGATCTGCCAGTTGGTTGGTGCGCAGAACTGGCCGAATCGTCCAGGGGCCAGTGTTCCGGCCGGTGTCACGATCAGGGAATGTGCGAGGCACCCTCAAAACTGAGGAGGCGCTTGCTACGCCCCGGCTGACCACCCACGCGGTGGCCGATATCATCAAGCGGTACTGTACGGCTGCCGGGCTCGATGCCTCGACCTTCGGGGTTCACAGCCTGCGAGCCGGCTACATTACCACAGCAGCCGAGCGCGGGGCCGATCTCGCGCGGATCATGGATCAGTCCGGCTACCGGGATCCGCGGACCGTCGTCGGATACATTCTGCGAGCGAACGCCTTTAAGGGGCACTCAGGAAGCGGGTTTTTATAGGCTGCCTGGTTGCACGATAGGACCCGCTCGACTGAGGTTTCTTAGGAGACGAGAGCGAGTTCGCCTTCCCGAGCAGCACGCTCGCCACCATCAGACTTAATCCGGTAGCAAGGCTCGCCGGACCGGTCGTCAGGCATGAGCCGAACAACCTCGTAAAGGCCGTCGACGACGGTGCTTTTATTGTTGCCGTAGTTGATACCGAGCTGCCGAACGCTCTGACCAAGCTTGAATTTATGAGACATCAATCGTCCTCCATGAAGCCGCTCCCAGGGGAACGGCTTCGAAGCTGGTCATAGATAGATAAGCGACGCTCAAGCGGACTGGAGGTTGCCAGCAGACTGCTTGCCGCTGCGCTTGTCGCTTTCCATCTCGTAAGAGATCTTTTGTCCCTCAATGAGATTACGCATCCCTGCACGCTCTACGGCCGAGATGTGCACGAACACATCATTGCCGCCATCGTCAGGCTGGATAAAGCCGAAGCCCTTGGTTTCGTTGAACCATTTCACAGTACCGATAGGCATAAATATTCCGTATTGCTGTAGGCAAGCCGATAGGTTGAGCGCATGCACTGCACGCGCTCGATTGTTATTCGTCGAAAATGGGAGAAATGCCGAGCGCTCGCCCTGTTGAGGCGAGGCGGCCCAATATTTGGCCAAAGATCGATAAGTGACCACTACGCTATTTGCGAGACAATCACAACCACACTTCAAATCATGCGGACAAGCTTGAGGCCTTCATATCCCCTACGGACCTGCCGCCATGTCTATCAACGTGACGGTCAGGATCGCCGGCGCGACCTTTTCCAGAAGGCGCTAATCAGCCCCTCCTTAGGCCTCCTTGGCCTTCCGCGGCCGGCCGGCACGCTTGGGCTTCTCGGAGACGGTCTCAGCGGGCTCGGCGGCCTTCGGAGCCGCATTCTTACGCTTCTGACCGAGGCCGAAGCTGTGGGCGAGCTTGGAGCGCGCCTCGGAGTAGCTGGCGGCCGTCGAGGGATAGTCGCGCGGCAAGCTGTAGCGCTCCCGGTACTGCTCGATCGTCATGCCGACGCCATTGAGGTGCCGCTTCAGGGTCTTGTACGGCTTGCCGTCGACGAAGCTGATCAGCACATCGGGAGTGACCGACTTCCGGATCTGCGAGGGGGTGGGCTTGTGGTTCACCTCCCAGCCCTCCCGTCGCAGTAGGATATGCAGCCGTCGGTAGCCGTAGCGCACCCGCGCGGCAGCGAGTTCCTTCAGCCGCATCCGCAGTGCCACCTGCGGGTCAGAGCGCTTCCTGTAACGCTGGGACGAGCGGCCAAAACCGGTGGCCCGGCAGGCCCGACGCTCGCTGATTGTGTTTCGGCGTGCAACCTTGGTTCTTCCGCACTTTCGGTGCTGAAGGTTTGGCATCCGATCAAGCTTTGCCGATC
>NZ_CEEDEA010000032.1:0-36506 GCF_979253755.1 Methylobacterium sp. AC315 | reverse complement strand
CCTCGCTTCATGTCCAGCTCCTTCAGTCCTGGCTGATCCTCTCAATCAGCCCGGTCCAAAGCCAGCCGGTCAGGTCAAGGGCTTTCTCCCCCGACTAGGCCGCGGCCTCGTTCCTGCAAGCCGGGGTGCGACGGGTTCGGTGTGCGTTCCGGATCAGCGCTGGCAGTCGAGCGAAGACCGCCCAAGCAGAGTGAGAGTTGCCCGATGAAAAGGCGTACACTGTTGCAGGGAGCCGGGGCTTTCGTGGCCAATGCGATCGGGGCACCAGCCCTAGTCCGTGCCGAGGCCGCCACGACCCTACGCTTCATCCCACAGCAAGATCTCGTCACACTCGATCCGGTTACGACCTTCGCGTACATTACCCGCAATCACGGCTACATGGTCTTCGATACCCTCTACGGCATGGACGGAAACTACCGCGCCACGCCGCAAATGGTTGAGGGCCACCGCGTCGAGCAGGATGGGCGTCGCTGGGACCTGACACTGCGCGAAGGCCTGCGCTTCCACGACGGGACCTCCGTTCTCGCTCGCGACTGCGTTGCCTCCCTGCGGCGCTGGGCCAAGCGCGACTCGTTCGGCGGCTCACTCATGGAGGCCACCGACGAACTGTCGGCGGCCGATGACCGGACCATCCGGTTTCGGCTCAAGCGCGCGTTTCCACTTCTGCCGATCGCTCTGGGCAAGGCTTCCGTGCCGCTCTGCGCCATGATGCCGGAGCGCCTTGCTGTCACCGACCCGTTCCAGCAGGTGCCGGAGCTGATCGGCTCCGGGCCGTTCCGTTTCAAGGCGGACGAGCGTGTGCCCGGCGACCGCGCAGTCTACACCCGCTTTGAGGGCTACGTGCCACGCAAGGACGGCGCGCCCACTTGGACCTCCGGGCCGAAAGTCGTCCATTATGACCGAGTTGAGTGGCGCGTGATCGGCGATACCTCCACGGCCACCTCGGCGCTGATCGCCGGCGAGGCCGACTGGCAGGAATACGCCTCTCACGATCAGCTGGGTCTCTTGAAGGCGGCCAGGGGCGTGACCACCCGCGTCCTCGATTCGACTGGCTTCGTGACGATGTTGCGAGTCAACCACCTGCAGCCGCCGTTCAACAATCCGGCCATCCGGCGGGCCCTCTGGGGTGGGATCGACCAGACGTCCTGCATGCAGGGGGTTGTGGGCGCGGATGATCCCAGCCTGTTCCACGTACCCCTCGGATTCTTCTGTCCGGACACACCGATGGCCTCGACCGATGGGCTCGGGCCGCTCACGGAGCCACGCGATCCGAACAGGGTGCGCGCCGACCTCAAAGCTGCCGGCTATACCGGAGAGACCGTGTTGCTAATGGTGCCGTCGAACTCGGCGCCTCTCCTGGCGCTCGGCCAAGTCGCAGCCGACCTGCTCCAGCGCGTCGGCATGAATGTCGAGGTCTACGCAGTCGAGTTCAATGCAATGCTACAGCGGCGCAACCGCAAGGGGCCGGTCTCCGAGGGCGGCTGGAGCGCCTTCGTGACCAACTGGTCGGGGATGGATTGGCTGAACCCCGCCGGCTACATCGCCCTGCGCGGCACCGGCGAGACCGGTTATGCCGGCTGGGCTACGACTCCGCGGATCGAGGCCCTGCGTGACGCATGGTTCACCGCACCGGACGAGGCGGCCCGCTCCGCGGTCTGCCGGGACATCCAGCTTCAAGCGATGCAGGACGTGCCCTACTACCCTCTGGGCCAGTACTTGCAGCCGACTGCCTACCGGTCCAGCCTCACCGGCATCCTCGACGGGTTCCCAACATTCTGGAATGTGCGGCCTGCCTGAGGGGCGGGCCGCTACGCCTTACAACCCCGGGAAGGTCGGTGGCGCGATGGCATCGGCGCCGCGGCCCGCCCAGTCGAGCTGCCGGATCTGCGCCAGTGCCCGGACCTGCGCCTCCTCCAGGGCGGCGGCGGAGGCTGCGTAATCGACCAACAGGGCGCGACCGTCGCGGACGATCTCGCGGCCGCCGACAAAGACCTGCCGGACCGCGCGATCGCCGGCCGAGTACATCAGGGACTGCACGGGGTCCCGGCACGGTCGCATGGCGGGATGCGCGCAATCGACGAGCACGAAATCGGCCTTGCAGCCCGGCGCGAGCCGGCCAATATCGCCGCGTCCGAGCGCCTTGGCGCCTCCCACGGTTGCGGCGTGGAACACGTCTGCCGCCCGGGTGTCGCGCGGATTCTGGGCTACGACCCGGGCGAGATACGAGACGAGGCGCATCTCGTCGAGCATGTTGTGCGGGTAGACGTCGGTGCCGATGCCCATGTTGACGCCGGCCTGCAGATATCGGCCGAAATCGTTTAGCGCGATGCCGCGGCGGGCGAAGACGGTCGGACAATGGGCGACCGTGGCACCGCGCTGGGCCATGCGCCGCAGGTCCGTGCCGGGGCTGTGCCAGTGGGTCCAGGGATGGTCGTCCAGAAAGATCCCGTGGCCCACGATGGTGCGCTCAGTCAGCACGCCGAGATCGTCGAGCCATTCGATAGGCGTCATCCCGGTGCGGCGGGTGATCTCGTGGAACTCTGACAGGGACTGCGCCGCGTGGGTGTGGAAACGCAGGTCGCGCCGGACCGCCTCGTCATGGGCATCTCGAAGCAGCGCCGCCGTGCAGGTGTCGACCTGAGCCGGACAGAGCATGCCGAACAGGCGCCCGCTCGCGTGCCGTTGCGCCGCGGTGATCTCGGCGAGCGCCTGCTCCAGGCCGCGATAGCCCGCCGCCTCATCCCATTCGTACTCCACGCTGTGGCCGTTCCTCGTCAGCCAGCGGCCGGACCGGAACATCGGGGCGATGCAGACCCGAAGGCCTGAAGCACCGAGAAGGTCGAGCCAGCCGTCGCTCGGCAGGGCGAGATCGCAGACGGTGGTGACGCCGGAGAGGGCAAGTTCGGAGAGCGCCACCCCGTAGGCGGCCCGCGTCCCCTCCGCGTCGGGCCGCAGGATCGGCAGATACTCGTAGAGCGAGGTGTTGTAGAGGCGCTGGCTGCCGACCTCGTCCCACATGCCCTTGTTCATCGGCTCCGAGAACAGGTGCGTGTGGATGTCGACGAGCCCTGGCATGACCAGGCAGCCGGAAGCGTCGATGGTTCGGTCCGGCGGCGGCCCCGTATAGCCCGGGCCGACATGCGTGAGGACGCCGTCCGCGAAGACAACATCAGCGCCGGTCTGGTAGACGTGACCGCCGCTGTCCGGGTCCCAGGCGACGACCCACCGGGCCCCCGTCACCAGGGTGACGTCCACAGCCCCGTCCGCAGCATCGTCGTGCATCGATCACCTCTTCCTCAGGTCGAGGGGGCGGGCAAGATCGGTGCCTATTCGGTTGCACCGAGGGGTTTGCGGCCCGGGTTTCGCTAGGCCGTCTTGAACAACGGCGTGTCGGTCTACCGGGCGGCTGTACGCACGAGCACGAGGCGGCCTCAGGACGCCCACATAGCCCCAGGAGGCCGTTCAACTCACAGCCTCTCAGGGTGAGGTTGGAAGTGGGATTGGCCCGCGCAACGCCGTTGCCGACGGGGCGAGGCCCGAATGCGCTGTGAAATTCGGTGTTCGGAAGGACGGCAGCATGCACCAGCGCGATACCACCGAGCCCGCACGGATCCTGGTCATCAACCCGAACTCGTCCCAGGCCGTGACCGCCGCCATCGACGCGGCGCTCGACCCGCTGCGCTTGGCCGGCGGCCCCGCCATCGCGGTGACGGACCTGCCCGATGGGCCGGCGAGCATCGCGTCCCAGCAGGACGCCGATTCCGTCGTGATGCCGCTCGCCCGGCGCATCGCAGCGGACGGGGCGGACGCCTTCGTGATCGCCTGCTTCAGCGACCCGGGCCTGCACACGGCCCGCGAGGTCGCCAAGGGCCGGCCCGTGATGGGCATCGCCGAATGGGGCATCCTCCGGTCGCTCACCCTCGGCGAGCGCTTCGGCATCGTCGCCCTATCGGAGGGCAGCGTGCGGCGCCAGCGCCGGATGGTCCGCCAGATGGGCCTCGGCGAACGCTATGCCGGCAGTCGGCCGGTGGAGGCGCGGGCGGACGAGACGGCCGGCGAGGCGATCCGCGACCGCCTGGTCGCGGCGGCCCGCATGCTGATCGCGCGCGACGGCGCCGACGTGATCGTCCTCGGCTGCGCCGGCATGGCGCCGCACCAGAGCGCAATCGAGGACGCGGTCGGGTGCGCGGTCGTCGAGCCCTGTCAGCAGGCGGTGGCGGCAGCCCTCGGGGCCGTTCTGCTCGAGACCGCCTCTTTCGGAAGGACCCGGCGATGCACTACGACCTCCTGATCCGCGGCGGCACCTGCGTCACGCCTTGGGGGACCGAGGGGATCGATCTCGGCGTCCGCGCCGGACGGATCGCGGATCTCGGTGCGCCGATCGGCGCGACCGCGGATACGGTGATCGACGCGGTAGGCCTGCACGTCCTGCCCGGCCTGATCGACAGCCACGTCCACCTGCGTGATCCCGGCGACCCAGCCGTGGAAACGATCGAGACCGGCACGCGGGCCGCGATCCTCGGCGGGATCGCCACCCTGTTCGACATGCCCAACACGGTTCCGCCAATCGCCGATACCGAGCGCTTGACGTGGAAGCGCGGCTACGTGGCGGGTCGTAGCTGGTGCGATATCGGCCTGTAAGTGGCGGGCGCCAAGACCAACATTGACAGGTTGGCGGCGCTGGAACGCGAGCCAGGGGTCTGCGCCGTGAAGGTGTTTGCGGGCAGCTCCACGGCGGCGCTGATGATTGAGGACGACGCCCATCTCGAGCAGGCTATGCGAGCCGGCCACCGGCGCATGGCCTTCCACAGCGAGGACGAGTTCCGGTTGCAGGCGCGCAAGCCGTTATTCGCCCGGGGGCAGCCGTACCGGACCCACATGGAATGGCGCGACGAGGAATGCGCCTTCCTAGGGACCCAGCGCCTGATGGCCCTGGCCCGCAGGACCGGCCGGGCGACGCACATCCTCCACGTCTCGACCGCCGAGGAACTCGAATACCTGCGCGATTTCCGCGACGTCGCGACCGTCGAGGTTCTGGTCAACCACCTGACCCAGGTGGCGCCCGACTGCTACGATACGCTTGGCGGGCTCGCGGTGATGAACCCACCGATCCGCGGCGAGCGGCATCGAGCAGCCGCATGGGCTGCCGTGCGCAACGGGACTGTCGATACGATCGGCAGCGACCACGCGCCTCATGCCCGGACAGCCAAGGAGCAGCCCTGGCCCGATTGTCCGGCCGGCCTCACGGGGGTTCAGACCCTGGTCCCGGTCATGCTCGATCATGTCGCAGCCGGGCGCCTGTCGCTGGCGCGCCTCGTGGACCTGATGGCGGCCGGTCCGGCTCGTGTCTACGGCCTGCTCGGCAAGGGGAGAATCTCAGTCGGATACGACGCGGATTTTACCCTGGTGGATCTGAAGGCGCGTCGCACAATCGAGGACTCTTGGATCGCGTCGCCCTGCGGTTGGACTCCGTTTGCGGGACTACGCGTGACCGGATGGCCGGTCGCCACCGTTGTCCGGGGCAGATCCGTCATGCGTGATGACGAGGTCTTGGGCGATCCGGTCGGGCGCCTGGCGCGCTTCTCCGGCTGAGCCGAGGCGCCCGGATCAAGCGCATCCGGTTTCGGCCACCAGCCAGGTGGTGAGGATCGCGACGGCGTCCATGAGGTCGTCGATCTCCATGGCCTCATCGGGGTTATGGCTGCCGTTGGCGTTGCGCACGAACAGCATCGCCATTGGAACACCGGCTTTGGCGAAGGCCGCGGCATCGTGCGAGGCCGGGCTGCCGAGAGGCATGGTGGCGATGCCGAGGGCTGTGGCCGCGGCCTCCAGACAGCTGCGGATCCGTGGCGAGACATCTCCGACCGCCACCTCGGCGCGCGGGCCGAGCACGATCTCGACGTTGCGGCGTGCCACGATTGTCGCGACGTGCCTCAGGAACTGCGTCTCGATCTCCGCCAGCATGTTCGCTGCGTAGGCGCGCACGTCCAGGCTGAACCGGAACTCGCCCGGGACTGTAGTCAGCCCGTGGGCTGCACCGTCGGTGTGGAACCGGCCGAACGTGACGGCCATCGGGCGGCCGGCCTCCTCGTTGGCCTGCCAGATCTGGTCGAGCGCCAGGGCGATCTCCGCGCCCGCCATGGCCGCATCGCGCCGGAACCGGCGGGGCGTGCCGACATGGTCGTAGCGGCCGAGGATTCGAGCATCCGGATAACGGAAGTTGCCCGGGATCCCGGTGCAGAGACCGACCGGAATTCCGGCCTCGACGAGGCTCGGCGCCTGCTCGATATGCACCTCGAGGAAGGCGTGGATCGCGGACGGATCAAGCGGCGGCGCATCGCCGCGTAAAGCCTCGGGATCGCCGCCGGAGGCCGCGATGTGATCGGCGAGGTCGCGCCCCGTATCGGCCCGGGGCATGGCGAGCGCACCCTCCGGCAGGGTGCCGAGCGCCGCTCGGCTTCCGAGATAGGACACCTGGAACCAGACGCTCTCCTCGGCGCGCACCGCCATGACGGTGATATCGCGCTCCGGGATCAGTCCGAGGCTTTGGATCGCCGCGACAGCTGCGAGCCCGGCGACGACCCCGGCGGCGCCGTCGAAGTTGCCACCGTGCGACACGGTGTCGAGATGGGAGCCGATCAAAATCGGCGGCCGGGTCCGATCCCGGCCGGGCAGCGTCATGTAGGTGTTGGCGGCCGCGTCCCGGCGGACCCGGAGACCCAGCTCGGCCGCACAGTGCGTCGCGCGCGCGTGGGCTTCTGTTTCCTCCGGGCTGTAGGAAGGCCGGGTAAACCCGGGATCGTCGTGGCCGCACCGGGCGAGTTGTGCCAGCAGGTGCTCGATCCGGCCTCGCTGTGCGCTGACCGCCTCCCTAACGGCGGTGACGGTTGCGTGTTCCAATGGTTTTCTCCCTGACCGCGCAATGGCCCCTGGCCTTCACGCGGTCCCGTTGGGCTCGCCATCATGACCCAGTGGTCGGGTCATCAGGCCTGCGCGGCCATGATCGATACGTGTGCAGAGATCACCTTCCAACCAAGATCGGGGAGGCGCATCCATGTCTGGCTTTGGCGCCCGATACCGGTCTTGCCGCGCGGCTTGAACTCAAGATTCACGGTGGCCACGTCCGAGCCGACGGTCAGGACCTCCAACCGGATGCGTGCTTCCTTCGTGCCTCCAGGCGGTGGATCGGCCGCGATGCGCGCGGCATGAATCGCCGCAAAGCCGTAGCCATTCTCACCCACGGCGTAGCGGATCGTGTGAGGGCTGTCCCAGAACGTTGCGTCCAACACCCCGACATCCTTGTCGATCAGCGCCTGCTCGTAGCGTTCGAACAGGGCGGTGACTTCAGCCACGACCTCGGGGCGGTTCAGGGTTGTGTCCATTCAGGCCTCCAAGTCGAGAACGGTGCGGATCAGGTCGAGGTCGGATCCACGCGTGCCGATGAGAGACAGGCCCACCGGAGCGCCATCGACCCGCCCGCCCGGGATACTCACCTGCGGGACGCCGGTGAGGCCTCCGTGGCTCGTCAAGCAGCCTATGCGCTCACGCAGCGGGTTGAGCGTGCTGAGCGGCAGCCCGCGCAGGGGAGCCGGGAACGGCGTGGTGGGAAGGCACAGGATGGTCCCGGGGGGCAGAAGCCGCGCGAGGCGGGCTTGTGCCTCAATGCGCATCAGGATCGCGGCGTTGCGTTCGCCCTCTGTCATCATCGAGCCCTGGACGAGCGCTCGGGCGACCGAAAAGGCGAGGCGCGGATTGCAGGTGTCGAGCCAGGGCTCGAAGGTCTGCCAAGCCTCGCTGCTCTGCAGGACGCGCTGGGCCCGCTGCCACACCGACAGGCCCTGCGGCGCCATCGTCACGTCACGCCGGTTGCCGATCAGCGCGGCTAGACGATCGATGAGCGGCATAAGCGCTTGCTGCACGGCCTCGTCGGCGAAGCCGAGCGCGTCCGCGGCCACCAGCAGCGTATCGGGAAGCCGATCCGGCATCGACGCGCCGAACAGGACCTCCCCGACCCGGGCAAAGGTGGCCGCATCGCGGGCGAACCAGCCGCAGGTATCGGCGCTCGGCGCCTGGACGCAGATCCCGGAGAAATCGATGCGCCCGTGGGTCGGGCGGATTCCGTAGAGGCTGCAGAAGCTCGCCGGCACACGCACGGAGCCGCCGCTGTCGGTCCCAAGCGCGAAATCGCAGGCTCCCGAGGCGACGGCTGATGCCGAGCCGCTGGATGAACCCCCGGGCACCCGGTCCGGCGCGACTGGATTCAGCGGGGTGCCGTCATGGGCATTCTCGCCGAGGATCCCCAGCGAGACCTCGTCGGTGATCGTCTTGCCCACCACTGAGGCACCTGCGTCGAGAAGCGTCTGCACCACCCAGGCGTGTCGCGCCGGAGTCGGGTCGATGCGCGGCCAATCCGGGTTGCCGCCACCGGTGGGGATCCCGGCGACGTCGATCAGGTCCTTGACGGCGAAACCGAGCCCGGCGAGCGGCCCCGTCGCGGAACCGGCGACGCGGGTGCGCGGACCCGGCAGGAATGGATCGGTGGATACGATGGGCTGCTCTTGCATCATGCGGAGATCGGTTCCTGCCATTGGGCGCCGGGCACGGCCGCGAACAGCGCCCGGGTGTAGGGGTGCTTCGGCGCGAAGAAGATCTCGGATGTCGGCGCGACCTCGACCACCTGGCCGGCCCGCATCACGGCGATCCGGTCGCAGACCTGCAGGGCGACGCGCAGATCGTGGGTCACGAACACCATGCTGAGGTGCAATCGCGCCTTGATGTCGGCGAGCAGCGCCAGAACCTGGGCCTGCACAGAGACGTCCAGGGCTGAGACCGGCTCGTCGGCCACCAGCACCTCGGGCTGCATGGCCAGAGCTCGGGCGATGCCGATCCGCTGGCGCTGGCCGCCGCTGAATTCGTGTGGGAAGCGCTGCGCCGCCGCGGGGTCGAGGCCGACGAGCGCCAGCATCTCGCGGGCTTGGGCCTTGGCGACCTCAGGCATGGTGCCGTGTATGATCGGGCCCTCGGCCACGATGTCGACGACGCGCTGGCGCGGGTCGAGGGATCCGTAGGGGTCCTGGAACACCATCTGCACCCGCTTGCGGTGCGGACGCATCTGGCGGCGGCTCAGCGCGGCGACGCTGTGCCCGGAGAGAAGGATCTCGCCGCTATCGACGGGCATCAGCCGGGTGATCGCCCGCGCCAAGGTGCTCTTGCCCGAGCCGCTCTCGCCGACGAGCCCCAGGGTCTCCCCCCGCCGCAGCTCCAGATCGACGCCGTCGAGCGCACGGGTGACGCGCCCGCCGAACAGGCCGCGCGCGCCGTAGGTTTTCTCGACCGCCCGGGCTTCGACCACCCGAGGGGCCGTGCTGGGCGGTCGTTGCGGCGGCGGCGTCAGCCTGGGCACCGCCGCGATCAGGGCGCGCGTATAGGGATGCTTCGGGGCGCCGAGAACCGAAGCCGCGGGGCCCTGCTCGACCAGTGTGCCTTTCTGCAGCACCGCGACCGTGTCCGCGATGTCGGCGACCACGCCGAAATCGTGGGTGATGAACAGGACGCTGGTCCCGTGCTCGCGCTGCAATTCCCGGATCAGGTGGAGGATCTGCGCCTGGGTGGTCACGTCCAGCGCGGTGGTCGGCTCGTCGGCGATGAGAAGCCGTGGGTTCAGCGCCAGCGCCATGGCGATCATCGCGCGCTGGCGCTGGCCGCCGGAAAGCTGGTGGGGATAGGAGCGCAGGAGCCGAGCGGGCTCAGGCAGGTGGACGCTGTCGAGCAGCGCGACGACCCGGGCCCGCCGGTCGGCGCGGCCGAGCGCCGTATGGATGCGCAGGACCTCGTCGAGCTGGCGCCCGATCGTGTGGAGCGGGTTGAGAGCCGTCATCGGCTCCTGGAAGATCATCGCAATGCGCGCCCCCCGGATGCGGCGCATCCGCTTCGGCGTGATCGTCGCGAGGTCCTCGCCCTCGAAGTCGATGCGCCCGCCGGAGACACGCACGTGCGGCCCCGGCAGCAATCCGAGAATCGCCCGCGCTACCAGCGACTTGCCCGATCCGCTCTCGCCGATGAGGCAGGTAACGGCGCCCGGCCGCAGCACAAGGTCCACGTCGGTGACCGCGTTCGGCCGGTCCGCACCCGGGGGCAACGCGATCGTCAGCTTCTCGATGTCGAGGACGGAGTCGCTCATCGCTCGCGGAGCCTCGGGTTCAGTGCCTCGTTCAAGCCATCGCCAACGAGATTGATGCCGAGGACGGTGAGCAGGATCGCGATGCCCGGGAAGGTGCAGATCCACCACGCCGAGCGAAGGACCGCGCGTCCCGCACTGATGATCAGGCCCCAGCTCATCACGTTCGGGTCGCCGAGCCCGAGGAACGCGAGGCCCGCCTCGATCAGGATCGCCGTCCCGATCAGCAGCGATCCCACGGCGATGATCGCCGAGGTGCAGTTCGGCAGCATGTGGCGGAAGATGATGCGGGCGTCGCCTGCCCCGAGGCCGTCGCAGGCGAGCACGAATTCGCGCCCGCCGAGCGCCACGAACTCACCCCGCACCAGACGGGCGATCCCCGGCCAGGACACCGCCGCGATGGCCACGATCTCGCTGGTGAGCGATGGCGACAGGATCGCCACGATGAGGATCGCCAGCACGAAGGCCGGGATCGTCTGGAAGAACTCCGTGAGCCGCATCAGCGCGAGCTCGACGCCACCCCGGTAATAGCCGGCCAACCCTCCGACGAGGGTTCCGAACAGGATCGCGGCAAGCGTCGCGCCGAGCCCGATCATCAGCGAAGTGCGCGCGCCGTAGGCGATCTCCGCGGCCACATCCCGCCCGAGCGTGTCGGTGCCAAGCAGGAAGCGGCCGCCCGGCGGCTGGAGCGCGGGCCCGACCAGGCGGAACGGGTCGCCGGGAAACAGCAGAGGCGTCAGCACCACCAGGGCGAGCAGCCCGAGCAGTACAGCTGCACCGAGGAGCGCCAGACGGTTGCGCGCAAAACGCGCCAGAGCGGCCCGCATCGCTACAGCTCCATCCGAGGATCGAGGCAGACGTAGACGAGGTCCACGGCGAGGTTGATCACGACGACGAGGCAGGCCGAGACAAAAAAGATTCCAAGCAGGAGGTTGAGGTCGCGCGACTGGAGCGCGTTGAAGGCCAGGGTGCCAACCCCCGGCCAGCCGAACACCGTCTCGACCACGATCGAGCCGCCGATCAGGTTGCCGGCCTGTACCCCCGCCATGGTGACTACCGGCAGTAGGGCGTTGCGCAGGACGTGGCCGGTCATCACCCGGGCCTCGGTCTGGCCCTTGGCCCGGGCCGTGGTGACGTAGTCCATGCCGACCTGTTCCAGCACGGAAGCGCGCATCACCCGGGCGTAGACCGCGAGGTAGAAGAGCGAGAGGGCGACGGCCGGCATGACCAAGTGACGCCCGACGTCCCAGACCTCGTCCCAGCCCTCGTTGTCGGCCCCCACCGTGTCGAAGCCACTGGTGGGAAGCCAGCCGAGCCGGATCGCGAAGATCACGATCATCATCAGCCCGAGCCAGAACCCCGGCGTGGCATAGGCCACCAGGCTCACAAGCGAGATCACCGCGTCGCGCCAGGAGTTGCGCCCGGTGGCCGCCACGAGGCCGAGGAGCGTACCGATCACCAGGGCGGTCCCGAAGGCGGTCAGCATCAGCAGGCTCGTCGGCCACAACCGGTCGAGGATCAGGCTCGCCACGGGGCTGTCGTTGCGGAACGAGTAGCCGAGATCGAGGTGTAGCATATTGAGCAGGTAGACGCCGAATTGCGTCGCCATCGGTTGGTCGAGGCCGAACTTGCGGCGCAGCTGCTCCATGTATTCCGGACTGGCCGCGCCGCTTTCGCCAGCAAGAACCGACGCGGCGTCGCCAGGCGCCAGGTGAATCAGGAAGAAGTTCAGCACGACGATACCCAGGATCACCGGGATCGCCAGCAAAAATCGGTGACCGAGAAAGCGCACAAGCCGCACCGGATTACTTGTCCATCCAGGCTCGCTCGAACGCCTGTTGTGTGCCCAGCGGACCCGTGGTGTGATCCTTGAGGCGCCGGTTGAATACGCTCACGTATTGCACGTCGATCAGCCAGATCATCGGGCTGTCTTCGGCCAGGATCTGCTGGACCTTCTTATAGATCGCCCCGCGCTTTTCCGGATCCAGCTCGCGCGCGCCCTCGCCGAGCATGCGGTCGACTTCCGGGTTCGAATAGAACGTGTCGTTGACGAAGGTGACACCTTTTCGGATCTGCGAGGTCAGGAACTGCTTGTTCAACCCGTAGACCGGATCGACGCCCTGGCTCAGGAACGGTTCGTTGATGTCGTAATCATAGTTCGTGTAGACGCGCCGCAGCCAGGTGGCGGTGTCTTCTGAGCGCAGAGTCACGTCGATGCCCACCGCGGCGAGGGCCTGCTTCAAGTATTCGGCCTGCCGCAGCCACTGTTCGCCGAACGAGTTCACCTCCAGATGGAGGGCGAAGCGCATCCCGCCCGCGCCGCGGGGTGCGCCGGCCTCATCGAGCAGCCGGTTGGCGATCTCCAGCCGATCCGGCACGTCATACTGGCGCACGTCGTCGGTGTAGAGGCCGGCCGTCTTGAATTTGCGGCTGAGTGGACCCGAGGCGGGCAGGCCGTAGCCAAACATCACGTCCCTGAGGATGACGTTGCGGTCGATCGCGTAGGCGATGGCTTGGCGCACCGCCTTCTTCTGAAGCTGCGGATGGCGGCCGTTCAGCTCCAGGACGCTCTGAGCCGGCGTCATCTCGTAGCCTTTGGTGGTCAGGTCGAGGACTGGATTGGTCTTCATCCGCGCGAGATCGGCATAGTTCACCGCGCTGTAGCCGGCGAAATGGGCTTCCCCGGCCTCCATGGCGGCCGAACGCGTGGCGGCATCCGGGATGAAGCGGGCGACGATACGGTTGAGGTACGGCAGCCCCGGCTTCCAGTAACTCTCGTTGCGGTCCAGCCGCACGGACTGACCGCGCTCCCAGCTCACGAACTTGAACGGGCCGGTTCCGATCGGCTTGTTGGCGGTCGGGTTCTGGAGGACATCAGTTCCCTCGAACACCGATCGGCACAAGATCGGCAGGTCGCGCCCCGAGAGCGCTTTCATGATGTACGGAGCCGGGTTGGCGAGCCGCAGCACCGCGGTCATCGGATCGGGCGTGTCGACGGCTACCAGTTCGGCGAGTATTACTGGGGCGATCGGATTATACTTCTTCAAGATCTCCATGAAGGAGTATTGCACGTCCGCGCTGGTGAACGGTTTGCCGTTGTGGAAAGTCACGCCCTCCTGGAGCGTGAATGTGATGGTCTTCCCGTCCGCTGCGACATCCCACGACTTGGCCAAGTTGGGCCGTGGGTTCAAATCCCAGTCGTAGGTGCACAGCCCTTCATAGACCTGCGTGGCGATCGGCGGGATGTTGCCGGCCGATACGGCGTAATGCGCTAAGGTCGAAGGCTCTGGATGCACGATCATCACCATCGTGCCGCCCCGCCGCGGTTCGGCGGCGCTTGCGCCGTTCGAGGCCGCGGCGAGGCCGAGCGGGAGCGCCAGAACGGTGCGGCGAGAGAGATCAGTCACGTGAGGTGTGCGAGACAAGCCGAAGGACCCCTGAAGCTGTAGGGGGACTCAGCAACGGTCGTGCCACCCGATTGGTAGATTCACCCCGGTATCATGTCGATTGATCGGGGGTGATCTGTGCCGAGCCTCGAATACGGCATAAAAGCAGACTGGGAGGAAACCTTGATCTCGGTGGCCGGATGCCGGATGCCGGAGGTTCGCGTCGGAACGAACCTTGCCATGAGCTGCGGCCGAGCCGTCCCTGGCTCGTGCTTGGAGCCCTTGGTCACAATGCGCGAATCCGGACGGACGATCAGACTGGGGATGCTCACCCCTTCGTCGAACAGCGTGCTCGAACCGATGACGGCGCGCATGCTGGCCGGGCAGGACGGGGTCACGGCCCACTTCTCGCGCGTGCGTGTGACCCAGATCGGCCTGTCAGCCGTCGCACTGGGCCAATTCGCGCAGGAACCGATGCTCGCGGCCGCCGACCTGCTCGCCGATGCGCGGGTCGCCTCGATCCTTTGGAACGGGACTGCGGGTGCCTGGCTTGGCTTCGACAATGACGTGGCGCTCGCAGCGGCAGTGACCAAGCGAACCGGCGTGCCGGCCTCGACCTCCGCGCTTGCTTTCCGCGACCTGTTTCGGCGACGCGGCATCGAACGCATTGGGCTGGTGACCCCCTATACCGGGGACGTCCAGGCGCGGATCCAGGCGAATTGGCGCTCCGACGGGTTCGACTGCTCGGCAGAGCGGCATCTCGGTCTGTCAGAGAACTTCGAATTCGCTTTGGCCGGCACAAGCGAGATCGCCGGGATGGTGCGCGCCGTCGCGGCCGAGGGCGCGCAGGCCGCGGCCATCGTCTGCACCAACCTCGCGGGCGGCGCGATCGCCGCAGCTCTGGAGGCCGAACTCGGCATCCCGGTCTACGATTCGGTCGCGGTCAGCCTGTGGAAGGCGATAGACCTTGCCGGCGCAAGCACCGAGGCCCTCATTGGATGGGGCGACGTGTTCGCGACCGCCTAAGCGACCTGCCTCAGCAGGCGTCATCCTCGGCTTTGCGGCGCTCGATCCACCGCCGCAGGGACGGCGCGAAGCCGGTGGCCGGCTTGGCCGGCGGACGCGCGAAGCGGCCCGCCCGCGGGGGCTTCACGCCGAGCCGGACCATGACCTGCGCCTGCCCGAGCGCGGCAGAGAGCGGATCGATCAGCGGCACCGGGACCGCCTCGGCAATCCGAGCGGCCAGGCCAGTCAGCGGCGCTCCGGCCAGGATCACCGCGTCGACACCATCCTCGGTCACAACGCGGTTCGCGAGGGCGATGATCTCGGCCTCAAGCTCGTGCTGCACCTCCGTGACCGACCGGAAGCCGGCCGCAACAGACCGGACGCAGGCGCATCGGGCAGAGAGTCCGGCCAGCAGCACCGCATCCTCGTACCAGGGCAGCAGGGTGCCCGAGAACGTCACGACACCGAAGCGCTGGCCGAGCATGCAGGCGGTGAGCATCGCCGCCTCGGCCATCCCAACGACGGGCAGGTCGAACAGCTCGCGTGCTGCGATCAGGCCGGGATCGCCAAAAGCTGCGATCACGGCGGCGTCGAAGCCGGATTGATGTTCGGCCAGAGTCTCCAGCACCGCTGCGCCGGCGAGCTGCGCCTCCGCTCGGCTCGCGATGTAGGGGAGGCCGTGCGCCGCCGTCAGCGCAGTGAGCTGCACGTCCGGGGCCAGCGCGCTGGCGGCGGCAGCCTCCATCCGGGCCGTCATGGCCGCCGAGGTGTTCGGGTTGACGAGGAGGATTCGCACGCCTCAGACGCGCGAACTCGGGCGGTAGAACGGCTCGTGCCGACCGGGGTCGATATAGTCCGCGTAAAAGCGCCGGGCATGGGGAAGGAGGGCCTTTGAGAGCTGACGACGCTCGACCTCATCGTCCGACAGGGCGCGTGCCAAGTCGTCGTGCAGGGCCTTCAGGGCGGCGTCGCGGTCGACCCGGGTGAAACGGCCATCAGCGTAGAGCACCTCGCCGTCGCACAGCACCGTCGTGACGCCGCCGGTCTTGGCGCGCTGGATCACCGCGTCGAGCAGCGGCGTCTCGGCGTCGAGGTAGGGATATGCGATCTGGTCCCAGTCCAGCAGCACGAGGTCGGCGGCTTTGCCGACCTCGATCGTGCCGAGGCTGTCGCCGAAGCCGGTGGTGCGGGCGCCCCCGACAGTCGCCATGCGCAGCACCTGGGCCATGCCCGGCACGTCGGCCTCGTCCATGCCGGGCACCCGGTGGGCGCGCAGCACGAGCCGCATCTCCTGGAGCATGTCGCGATCGTCGTTGATGCCTGCTTCGTCGAGGCCAATCGCGGTGTTGATGCCCTTTGCCTCGAAGCGGTTGAGCGCCGCCACGCCCGAACGCAGACGGAAGTTCGAGGAGCAGTTGTGGCAGATGCAGGTTCCGGTCGCGGCCACGCGGTCGATGTCGGCCTCGTTCAGCCAGACGCCGTGGCCGAGCGTCATGCGCGGCCCGAGCAAGCCGAACCGGTCAAGATGTTCCACTGCCGTCCCGCCGCTGCGCTTTTCCGCGTAGGCCTTCTGGTAGGCGGTCTCGACCAGATGCATGTGCATCGGCACATTGTAGGATTCGGAGAGCCCGGACAGGCCCTCGAGCGCCGCGTCGGAGCACCAGTGGAGGTTGGCCGGAGCAAGCTGGATCTTGGCCCGGGCAGCCCCGGCCTGGCCTGAATGCAAGCTACGGAACAGCGCGAAATTGTCCTCCAGCGACATCTGAAAGCGTTCGAACCAGCGCTTCATCGGGTCCTGAAGCGACGTCGGCAGGCTCGCCACGAAATCCATGTCCGCCTGGTAGACGAGTCGGTTCTGGTCGCGCACTGCGAAGCAGTACGAGACCCGCATGCCGATGTCGCGATAGGCGCGCAGCACCTCGTTCGAGCGCGCTTCGACCTCTTCCAGGCTTCCAGGCATCCAGCCGTGGATGTGCTGGACCGTGGTGATCCCGGAGCCGACCATCTCGAAGGCCGAGTACAGGGTGTCGAGGTAGAGGTTCAGGTTGCGCGCCACCATGCGGGTGACGAACCACAGCTCCAGCGGCATGTCGGGGGAGCCGAGCTGGACCGGCGTCAGGCCGACATGATGATGCCCGTTGACAAAGCCCGGCAGCAGGATCTCGCGGCCGGAGCCGATGACGGGCGCGTCGGGATAGCGCGCATGCAACTCCGCGTAGGTGCCGACCGCCTCGATTACCCCGTCCTTCTGGAGCACAGCTCCGTCGGCGACCTCCTCCCAGCGCTCGCGGTCGAGGGTGCGGGTGATCATCTGCCGGCTGCGAATCAACGATGTGGCCATGCTTCGGTCCGTTATGGTCGGAATTGGTCAGGCGAGGGCTTCCTGCTCGGCGAAGGCCCTGTCGACCTCATCGCGCAGGAGTTCGGTGAGATGCCGCCGCATCGCTTCGGCGTCGGGCGAGAACGGGTCGCGGGGGCGCGGCAGGGTGTTGACCACGATCGTCTTGATCCGCCCCGGGCGAGCGGTGAACACCACCACGCGATCGGCGAGCGCCACCGCCTCGTCGATGTGGTGGGTCACGAACAGCACCGAGGCGCCGCTGTCGCGCCAGACATCGAGCAGGAAGTCCTGCATCTTCTGGCGGGTCTGCACGTCGAGCGCCGCGAAGGGCTCGTCCATCAGCAGGACTTTGGGGCGCATGGCGAGCGCCCGGGCGACCGCTACGCGCTGACGCATGCCGCCCGACAACTCGTCGGGCCGCTTGTCGAACGCCTCGGCGAGGCCGACCCGCTGGAGTGCGGCCCGCGCGATGCTCCGGCGCTCCAATTCCGGCACACCCTTCAGCGACAGGCCAAAGCTGACGTTCTGCCAGACGCTGAGCCAAGGGAAGAGCGAGGTCTCCTGGAAGATCAGGCTGCGTTCGGGGGATGGTCCAGCCACCGGCTCGCCGAAGGACTGGATCCGCCCCCCCGTGGCGGCCTCGAGCCCGGCGATCAGGTAGAGCAGCGTGCTCTTCCCGCAGCCGGACGGGCCGAGGAACACCACGAACTCGCCGGGCTGCACGTTAAGGTCAATGTCGCGCAGGGCCTCGTGGGCGCGGGCGGTGCCAGCGGCCCAGACCTTGGAAACGCCACGGCAGGACACGGCGTCGCTCTCGCCGGACACGGCCGGGCGATCGGCAACGGAGAGACGGTCAGAGCCCAAGGGAAGACCCCGCGTCGCGTGGCAGCCAATAGAGCATCCGCCGCTGAACCAGCCGGAACATCAGGTCGAAGGCGAAGCCGAGGAAGCCGATCAGCGTAATGGTGAAGAAGACCAGCGACGGGTTGAAGGTGTTGCGCGCCAGCATGATCACCTGCCCGAGACCGTAGCCGACGCCGGTCGCCTCGGCGACGAGCACCACCATCCAGGCCCCGAACAGGTTGAGGCGCAGCACCGCGAGCAGCCCCGGCAGGATCGCCGGCACGATCACCCGCGCGTAGATCTGGCGCTTCGACGCACCCATCGTCCGGGCGACGTTGATGTAGTTCCGGTTGACCCCGTCGATCTGATGGATGGTCGAGAGGACCATCGTGAAGAACAGGGCGATGAACACCATGAAGATCGCCGGAGCGTTGCCGATCCCGAACATGAAGATCGCCACAGGCAGCCACGCGATCGGCGAGACCGGGGCCAGGAGCGTGATGGTCGGCAGGGTCAACCGCTCGAACAGCACGACGTAGCGGATCGCCACGCCGACTAGGATCGACAGGGTTGCGGCCAGGAACAACCCTGCCAACACCCGCCCGGTGGAGGCGAGCACGGTGATCAACACCGCCATGGCGGGGCTCGGGCCGGCGTTCATGCCGGTGCCGATCTGCCAGCGCTGCGCGGTATTGAAGAAACGCGCCTGCTCGACGAGGTTGCCGAGGAAGATGTGGGGTGGCGGCAGCAGCTTGGCATCGGCGATGCCGAACGCCCAGAGCAGCTCCCAGAGGCCGGCGAAGCATCCGACCGAGACCAGCATCCAGCCGATCCGTTGCAGCAGTGGGACGAACCCGTCGGGCAGCGCCAGGCGCCGTGCGAACGGGAGACGCGGCTGGCCGTGCGGGACGGCGGCGGCGCGGGCGAGATCGATGGCCATCCGCTCAGGCCGACTTCAGCTTGAGCTTGCCGTAGAGCTCCGGGTTTTCGGCGATGACCTGTTCCAGCAGGGTCCAGTCGATCGCGTCGCGGCCGGGCTTCTTCTTGATGTAGCCCATCTCGGCGACGGAATCGGTCCGGTCGAGGATGAACTGCGTCTGGTTGCGGGCGTCCACCACCGAGGGCTGCCGGCCCATGGCGAGTTGGGCGTTGCTCATCGAGGTCTTGTAGTAGGAGCCGACGAGCTTGTTCAGGGCGGTCTGAGGGTCGCCCTCTGCCACGGCCTGGGCCTTCATCATGCCTTTGATCAGGGCTTTGACTGCCGCTGGGTTCTTGGAGATCAGCTCATTGCGCACGGCGAGCACGCAGTCAGTATAGCCCTTGCCGTAGATGTCGGTGCCGTCGGAGAGCTTTACGGCGCCCTTCACGTCGGTCAACAGCGCCGTGCCGTAGGGCTCGATCGTGGAGATGATGTCGAGGGCGCCGGCGCGGAACGCCTCCACGGCCTCCGGGGTCGAGCCCATGTAGCGGACCGTAATGTCCTTGAAGGCGACGCCATTCTTCTTCAGCCAGTCGTAGGGCAGCACTTCGAGCGTATCGAGCTGGAAGGTGCCGAGCGTCTTGCCCTTGAGCTTCTCCGGACTGTCGAGGCCCGGCTGGGCTACGAGCACGCAGCCCTCGATGCCGCCGCCCGCCACAATTTTCACCGGGGCACCCGCATCGTAGAGTGCCATGAAGCTGGTGTAGGGCATCACGCCGGCATCGACCTGACCCATCCCGAGGAAGGTGACCTGATCGGAGAAGGTCGGCGTGTTCACGAAGTCGATGGTGAGACCGTCGTCCTTGGCGAGCTGCATCGCCTCGGCCAGGAAGAAGTTCAGGTTGCAGAAGCCGGTCCCGTGCGTCGCTCGGATACCGTTGGCCGCCATCGCATGGCCGATCGTGCCGGGCCCGACGGCGAGCGTGAGCGCCGCGGCGGTTCCGCCGAGGAAGCGTCTGCGGGTGGGTTTGAACTGCGAGAAATCAGGAACGCGATAATCGCCGTGACGGTCGCACATATCGGCTCTCCTCAGGAGGCGGATGTCGGAGTCTTTCAGGCGGTGCGCCGGCTCCCGGCCGGACGCGCGACGATGTCGAGGTCGTGACGGGGGCAGAGCGGTCGAGGAGATCCGGTCACCCGGCAGCTCTCAGTATCGACGGCACGCCAACCCGTAGTCGCCGCTCTACGCGACGCTGCGCTAGCGAGCTCCTCACAAGAAGCGTGCCATTCGCGACCGAATACGTCCGATGAGACGCGCTTCGGCGGACCCAGACATCCCTGCGCGTCGGCGATGGGGCGGGGTGCGCCCGCCGTCGTGATGTTGAAGACGTCGCGTCCCGGTTCAGGCGGCGGAGAAGCTCGTATTCAATACGATAATTTTGACGTTCTCCGATGAATACCGCCATCCACGCGCGCAAGTGCCGCTAATATGCGCAAAGTCCTCGCCGGACTGCGGCCTCTTTCCCCTTCCCGTCGACCGGACGGCGGCCGACAATCGGATGGCCAATCCACGGGAGCTTCGGGATCGATGACGCATCTCACGCGGCGCAGCTTCGTCGGCGCAGCGGCGCTGCTCGCGGCACCAGCCCTCATCCGCCCATCCTTCGCAGCCGACCCGGTCAAGCTCGGGTGCCTGTTCTCGTCCTCCGGCACGATGGCCAATCTCGAGGGCCGGCTGAACCACGTCGTTCGCATGGCCGCCGACGAGATCAACGGACGCGGCGGCGTCAACGGCCGCCAGATCGAGGTCCTGACTTCCGATCCCGCCTCGGACTGGCCGCTCTACGCCCAGGTCGGCCGGCAAATGCTTCAACAGGAGAAGGTCGCGGCCCTGTTCGGCTGCTGGACCTCCGTGTCCCGCAAGTCGGTGCTGCCGGTCGTCGAGCAGAACGACGGGCTGCTGTTCTACCCGCTCCACTTCGAGGGCGACGAGAATTCAAAGAATGTCGTCTACATGAACTCGCCGCCCGCGAGTTCCGTGCTGCCGGCGGTCGATTACCTGATGGGCCCCGAAGGAGTCGGCGCAAAGCGCTTCTTCATGATCGGTTCGGACTACGTCTGGCCGCGCACGATCAACAAGCAATTGAAGGGGTACTGGAAGAGCAAGGGCATCCCGGAGACCGCGTGGCGCGAGGAGTACGTGCCATTCGGCTTCTCGAATTTCCAGACGCTCGTGAACCAGGTGCGCAGCTTCGCCAGCCAGCCCGGCGGCCAAGCGATTGTGGTGCTTACCGTCGTCGGATCCTCGATCCCAGATTTCCTGCGTGAATTCGCCAACCAGGGCGTCACCGCCACCGACGTGCCGATCCTCGGCCTCGACATGGTGGAGGCCGATCTCGAAGGGCTCGATACCGCCAAGCTCGTCGGCCACCTGAACTGCTGGGCCTATCTCCAGGCCGCCAAGGGCGAACGGAACAAGAAATTCCTTGGCGACTGGGCCGCCTACGTGAAGGCCAAGAACGTCCCGTTCAGCGCCGACACAGTCATCGATCCGATGGTCTCAGCCTACGACAGCGTCCATCTCTGGGCGCTCGCCGCCGCCAAGGCGGGCTCCTTCGCAGTACCGGAGGTGCGCCAAGCCTTCGCGAACCTCAGCTTCGACGATCCGTCGGGCTACACGCTGACCATGACGGGCGAGAACAACTACGTCTCCCGCGGCGTCTTCATCGGCTCGGTCAACGAGAAGCGCGGCTTCGACGTGCTCTGGCAATCTGCCGACGCGCCGAAGCCGGTCCCGTTCAGCCCCTATGGCTGATCCGAGGGGGCGTCCTCGCCAGGCAGGCCTGCCGCCCTGGTACCTGGCGCCCTGGTACCCGGCGTTCTGGTACCTGGCGCTCCTGTGTCTGGCGCTCCCGGCAATGCCGGCCTTTGCAGCGCCGCTCGACCGGGCGATACTTGCCGGGGCCTTGTGCGGGGATGGCGCGGCACAGGTTGGGGCGGCAGAGGGCCTCGTCCGCGCCGGCGGCGATCTGCCGGCCGACGACCTCGCCTACGCCGGGCGGCTCCTCGGCGCCCTCGTCGAGCGTCGCCTCGCCTGCTTGCCGGACGGTGCCTTGCTGCTCGCGGGCCAGAACGCGCCGGAGGGCCAGGACGCCGTGACCGGCGCGCGCCGGCCGGCCGCGGAGGCGCGCGCGCCGGTCCTCGGCCTACGCCAACGTGCCGCCGTCGAGACGGCGCGCGGCGTCGTGGCCCTGCTCACGGAGGGGACGCCCGCCGCTCGCGCCGTCGGTCTTGCCGTCCTGGAACGGCGCATCACCATCGTTCCGGCAGCGGTGCTCGACCGGGCACGGGATGCGGAGAGTGATGCTGCGCTGAAGGGTACGATCGCCAGCCTCGCCGAGGCGGCCGCCCTGTCCTCGCCCGATCCGGTCCGACGCCGGGCGGCGATCGCCGCCGTGGCCGCGAGCCCGTCCGGGGCTGCCGCGGCGCGGCTTGACGCTTTGAAGAGCGACCCTGCCTACCGTGCCGACCCGGCCTTCCGGGTCGCCCTCGATGCGGGTCTGGCCCAGGTCCGGCGCGCGGTCGCGATCGGCGATGGTCTCGCAATCGTCTACAACGGGCTGAGCTTCGCAAGCATCCTGTTCATGGCGGCGGCCGGGCTCGCCATCATCTTCGGGCTCATGGGCGTGATCAATCTCGCCCAGGGCGAGTTCATCATGCTCGGTGCCTACACCACTTATGGCGTTCAGGAGGCCTTCCGCCGGTTTGTCCCAGGACTGCTTGACCTCTACCTCGTGGCGGCAATCCCGTTGGCTTTCGTGGCGGTCGCTCTGGTGGGCATCGGCGTCGAGGCGCTGGTCCTACGCCACCTCTACCGGCGACCGCTGATGAGCCTGCTCGCAACCTGGGCGGTGAGCCTGTTTATGGTCAACCTCGTGCGCGTCACCGTCGGCACGCAGAACCTTCAGTTTTCGATGCCCGCCTACGTCAGCGGTGGCGTACCGGTCTATGCCGACTTCGTCATGACCTGGAACCGGCTCTTCGCGATCGGCTTTGCGGGGGCCACCCTCATTCTGACGCTGCTGATCCTGCGCCGCACGCCGCTCGGGCTCGACATCCGCGCCGTGACACAGAACCGCGACATGGCCGCCTGCCTCGGCCTGCCGACCCGCCGGATCGACCGCCTTGCCTTCGGCCTCGGCTCGGGCCTGGCTGGGCTCGCCGGAGTGGCACTCTGCCCGATCTACAGCGTCAATCCCGGTATGGGTTCGGGCTTCATCGTCGACAGCTTCATGGTCGTGGTGCTGGGCGGCGTCGGAAGCCTCATCGGGACCCTCGTGGCGGCAGTCGCGGTCGGCGGCGCCAACGTGCTGATCGAACCGATTTCCGGTGCGGTCGCCGCCAAGGTGATCGTGCTCGTCGGCATCATCCTGTTCCTGCAGCGACGGCCCGAGGGCCTGTTCGCCGTCCGGCGACGGCGATGAACGGCGCGATGCAGACCATCCGGGCGCGCCCCGCCGGACCGGCGCTACGCGCCGTACGCGATCCCCTGGTGGCCGGGCTTGTGGTCCTCTGCCTCGTGGCCGCCGCAGCGCTCCTCGCAGCGCCCCCCGCCCCGTATCTCGTCAACGCTCTGGGCCAACTCGCCGCCTTCGCGATCCTCGCCGTGTCCCTCGACCTGGTCTGGGGCTATCTCGGAATCCTGAGCCTTGGGCATGGGTTGTTCTTCGCCATCGGCGGCTACGTCTGCGCCATGCACCTGCTGGCCCACGGCGCAGCCGTGACCGGCGTCCTGCCGGACTTCGTGCAGTTCATGGGCTGGAAGACCCTGCCGACCTATTGGGCGGGCCTCGACCTCGCCGCCTACGCGTTCGTCCTCGCCCTTGCGCTCGCCGGCCTCGTCGCCTTCGTATTCGGGCTTGCCTCGTTCCGCTCGCGGGTCAACGGCGTCTACTTCTCGATCATCAGCCAAGCTCTCGTCTACGTCGCGATGCTGTTGATGTACCGCAACGATACCGGGCTCGGCGGCAACAACGGCATGACCGGCTTCCCGCTGCTGTTCGGCTGGCCGATGGGCTCGCCGCGCGTGGGCACCGGGCTGGCCGTCGCCGCCCTCCTGACGCTGGCGGCGGTGCTCGCCGGAACGCGGCTTCTCGTCGGCGGCGCCGTCGGACGGCGAATGCTCGCCTGCCGAGACGACGAGATCCGCCTGCGCACTCTTGGTTACAGCACCACGCGGCTGAAGCTCGGGATCTGGTGCCTCTCAGCCATGATCGCCGCGCTCGCGGGCATCCTGTACGTGCCGCAGGTCGGCATCATCAACCCGCGCGTTCTGGCCCCCGACCTTTCCATCGAGATCGCCGTCTGGGTGGCGGTTGGCGGGCTGGGGCGGCTCGGCGGGGCGGTGATCGGCGCCGTTCTCGTCAACGGCCTGAAGTTCTGGCTCAGCGCAGCGATGCCGGAAGCGTGGCCCTTCATCCTGTCCGGGCTGGTGCTCCTCGTGGTGCTGGTCCTGCCGAACGGCCTCCTCGACCTGGCGGCCCTGCGCCCGCGCCCGATTTGGTTGCGGAGGGGGCGATGAGCGCACTCGTGGTCGACGCCCTGACCGTCGCCTTCGGCCGCTTCACGGCGCTCGACGCCGTCTCGCTCGCGGTCGATCAGGGCGAAGTGCGGGCTGTGATCGGCCCGAACGGCGCTGGCAAAACCACGTTGCTCGATGTGATTTCCGGGATCACCAAACCGGTTTCCGGCCGGGTGATGCTGGGCGATTCTATCGACCTGACGAAGTGCTCGGAGGCCGAGATCGCCCGGGCCGGCGTGCGGCGGAAGTTCCAGAAGCCCAGCGTCTTCCCGGCACTCACCGTACGCGAGAACATCGAGATGGGCTGCGGACCCGCCTTGAAGGCGCGCGCCCGCGTCGCCCGCGTGGCCGCCGTTCTCGACGAGATCAGCCTTGCCCCACGGGCCGCCGTGCAGGCCGGCGCCCTCGCGCATGGCGAGAAGCAGTGGTTGGAAATCGGCATGGTGCTCGCCGCCGAGCCCGCGCTCCTCCTCCTCGACGAGCCCGTGGCCGGCCTCTCCGACGCCGAGACAGCCCAGACCGCCGCGCTGATCCGGGACCTGCGCCGGCCGGACCGCGCGATCCTGGTGATCGAGCACGACATGGCCTTCGTCGAGGCCATCGCCGACCGGGTGACGGTGCTGCACGAGGGCCGCACGCTCTACGAGGGCAGCATGCAGGGTGCCCGCGGCGATGCCCGCGTGATCGAGGTCTTCCTCGGCCGATGACGCATGCACCCGCACGCCTCGCCGTCGAGGGGCTCGATCAGCATTACGGCAGCGCGCAGGTGCTGCGCGGGGTCGGCTTCGCGGTCGAGCCGGGGCGCTGCCTTGCCGTTCTCGGCCGCAACGGCGCCGGCAAGACCACGCTTCTGCGCTGCCTCACCGGCCTGATCCCGGCGAGCCAAGGCCGGATCGCCCTCGACGGGACCGAACTGACGCGCCTGTCCTCGGACCGGCGCGCCCGGACAGGCCTCGCCTACGTGCCGCAGGGGCGCGAGATCTTCCCCGACCTGACCGTCGCCGAGAACATGCGGGTCGCGGCCCGGGCCCACGGCCTCGGGCGGACCGACGCGGTGGACGAGGCGGTCACCCTGTTCCCGGCGCTTCGCGACCTCTGGCACCGTCCGGGGGGCAACCTATCGGGTGGCCAGCAGCAGCAGCTCGCCATTGCCCGAGCGCTCGCCACACGGCCCCGCGCCTTGCTGCTCGACGAGCCGACGGAAGGCATCCAGCCCTCGATCGTCGCCGCCATCGAGGCGGTGATCGCCGGGCTCAAAGGGCGGATCACCGTGCTGCTCGTGGAGCAGTATCTCGATTTCGCCCTTCGGGTCGGCGACGCCGTGGTGGTGTTGTCCCGGGGTAGCGTCGTCGTGCGCGGTGACCCCGCCACGCTGAACCACGAGATCCTTACCCGTCACATCGCCATCTGACGGACAACCCAGGAGACGCCGTGTCCGCCCATCACGAGATCCCCGCCACGCCCGAAACGATGGTGCTCGGCTACTTCGACGCCGCCTTGCCGCCCGTGCTGACGGTCGCCTCGGGCGACACCGTCACGCTGCACTCGCATCCGGCGGGTGGACGTGAGTCGCTCCACCCCGACCCGGCCCGCGTGCCGCCAGACCTGCTGCACGCCCTCGACACGCTGGAGCGCGGCCCCGGCCCGCACTTCGTCACCGGCCCGGTCCACGTGCAGGGCGCCGAGCCCGGAGACATGCTGCAGATCGACATCCTCGACCTGAAGTTCCGCCTCGACTGGGGCTTCGTGGCGATCCTGCCGCTGCTCGGCACCTTGCCGGACGAGTTCACCGACTACGAGACAGTCCACGCCGACATCGACACGGCGCGCGGTGTTTGCCGCCTGCCCTGGGGCACGGAACTGCCCCTCGACCCGTTCTTCGGCATCATGGGGACCGCACCACCTGCCGCCTGGGGTCGGGTCGGGACGCCGGTGCCCCGCGCGTTCGGCGGCAACATGGATAACAAGGAGATGCGGGTCGGTACGAGCCTCTACCTCCCGGTGTTCAACCCCGGCGGCGGCTTCTACGCGGGCGACGGCCACGGCGTGCAGGGCGACGGCGAGGTCTGCATCACCGCCCTGGAGACGGGGCTAAGCGGCACCTTCCGGCTCACTGTGCGCAAGGACCTTCCGGGCGCGTGGCCCTTCGCCGAGACGCCCGCCGACCTGATGTCGATCGGCCTGCACGAGAGCCTCGACGAGGCCATGCGCCAAGCCGTGCGGGAGATGGTCCGCCTCGTCTGCGCGCGTACGCGCCTCACCCGCAACCAGGCCTATATGCTTTGCTCGCTCGCCGGGAACCTGCGGATCACCCAGACTGTCGACGGCAACAAGGGCGTGCACATGATGATGCCCAAATCGGCCCTCGAGTCGGCGCCATCCGGATTGGTCTGAGGCTGGAAACACGGGACCGCGACACGCCGACCCTGACTACGGGATTCCGGCGTTCAGTTGGCGCTTCGAACGAAGGCAAACCTGCCGACACAGGCGTGGGCGCCGCGGTAGCGCGGGCCTTGATGCAGGGCCACGCGCTCCGTCGATGTCGGTTGCGTTGGCTCCGCGCGCAACGGCTGCATGAGCAGGGCAGCGCGGAGTCGCTGCACCTCGGCCCGGAGGCCGGCATTCTCCCGCTCGACCTGATCGAGCCGGACCAGGCCCGCAGGCATCAGCCCGCCGAGCCGACGACGCCAGCGGTAGAAGGTGCCGAGCGAGACATGGGCGCTCGCGCAGATGTCGGCGATGGGGATGCCCCGCGCGGCCTCGTCCAGCAGGAAGGCGATTTCCTGATCCGTGTGCAGGGATCGACGCATGCGGAATCTCCGGATTCGGCAGCCATGAGTGCATCCAGCGAGCGCAGGAGGAGCAAGAAGCGGACCGGCTTCGACGCCTCGGTTCCGAAGTTTTTACAGGTGCCAGCATCGGCGCACCCGCTTGGCAGACACCGCCTCGCGCAGCCAGCGTCCAGCTCTGTGTTTTGCTTCGCACGAGACTGCGGACATTTTTTGTAAGCGCCTGGATTTGCGCCGCGGCTGCGGCATGTCCGGTTGTTGATTCCAGGCGCTCTAAAGCAGCCGTTCTGCGTTCGGCCAGACTACGCCATGCCGGATCGCCGACCCGCGCCAAAGCGGTCGTTCGGCTCTGCGCCCATCCCAGTCATTCAAGCGGTCTTGGCAGCTCCCTCAAAGCAGACATTGCGCGTCACGGCCTTTACGCCGAGCCATTCACATAAGAGCGACTTTCAGTACCCGCGAAGCTCGGATTTAATCTTGATCATTGACGTCATGGATCACAGTCGCTGATATGTACGCGACAGCCTAAACACCGCGCCTCAAAGCACAGTGTGCTCGCCGACCGCCGCGTCCTCGAGCGGTTCGAGAAAGGCCACGCCGACGCCTCGCTCAATTCGACGCGCGACTGTCGCCTGACGGCGCCCAACTCGAATTATTTCGCCCAGCGCTGGAGCAGTATCCAATGAGAGCGCCACGCCCGAGGCCGACAGGTTCAGGATCTGCGCCGGCACGCGCCGACCATCCGCCAGTTCGACCTCTACGGCCGTGCGCTCTGGAACGATCCGTCGGTGAACCCGCACGACCTCGGACAACTTCGCTTGCCGGCGCGCCAGCTCGATGAAGCGTCGCGCCACGTCGCCGGGTGAAGGAGTCGTGCCGACGACGCGCACGGCAAAGTCGCAGCTCCCCGCCCACACGACACGAACCTGAATGGATCCAATGTCACGGATGTTGCAGATTAAACGCTCGTCGACCACCGGCAGCGTTGCTGATCGCAGTCTCAACCCTTCAGACGAGATGTCCACAGTGACCGCGTGGAACTCGGATCCGTCGCTGCGAAGGCACAGAGCGGGGACGACGACGGGGTGCCGAGCGGCGGCTCGACGCTCGCTCATGCGTCGATCGCCGCAGCGACAGGACAGTAAGCACCCCCGAGCGAGCCGGCGATTGGACCTACCAGATCGTTCAAGATTGCCAGTGCTTTCGCAGACATGAGCTGCCGGTAGGGCTGCCGGTCGATCAGCGTTGCATAAACCTTCCAGATCGAAGCTATCGCCTGGTCGAGGTCGTGCATACGGCAGGCGTCGACCGCGCTGAGGGCGCGTACAGGGCACTCGCCACGGCGCGGGGCATCCGTGATCAGCGCGAGATGGCTCACCATACATCGACTTTCTGAGTTCTAGCTCACACGGTTAGAACCGACGGCCTCGTGCCGCTCCCCGCCGCGACGCATTTGAAACTGCGCTAGGCTACCAAGGCGTGACGGTCGCTATCAGATCGAGCACCATGCGTGTGCTCATTGAAAGTCTTGATCGCAGCGGGTCGGCCCATCAGGTAGCCCTGTGCCGATTGGCAGTTCTCGCCTGCCAGGAAGCTCAACTCCGCCTGCGTCTCGACTCCCTCGGCGAGAACCGGAAGTCCCAGACCGCGGCCGAGCCCGAGAACCGACCGCACGATCGCGGCCGTCTGCTCGTTGAGATCGACCGCCCGGATGAAAGAGCCGTCGATCTTGATCTTGTCGAACGGGTAGGCGCGCAAGTTCGACAGGGACGAGTAACCGGTCCCGAAATCGTCCATTGCGATGCGGACTCCGAGAGCCTTCAGCTGGCGCAGGGTGGACTGGGCCCGACCAGGATCACGGATGAGTGCCGTCTCGGTGATCTCGATCTCCAAGCGATTGGGCTTGAGCCCAGTCTGGAACAGGACTTCGTGAACGAGCTGGGCGAAGTGCGGCGCGTGTAGCTGCACGGCGGAGACGTTGACGGCAATCGTGAGTGGGTTCGGCCAGCTCGTCGCCTCACGACAAGCTTCCCGCAACACCCACTCGCCGATCTGCAGGATCGCGCTGCTCTCCTCCGCGATCGGGATGAACACGCCAGGCGAAACTGGACCGCGCTGGGGATGCTGCCAACGCAGCAGCACCTCGAAGCCGAGTACGGTACCGGTCTGCACGTCGGTCTGAGGCTGGTAGACGAGGTGCATCTCGCCGCGGGCCACGGCGTGGCGCATGTCGTGTTCGAGGAGGCGCCGCTCTCGAACCTGCGTACCCAGCTTGGCTTCAAAGAAGCGGTAAGTGCCTCGACCCTCGGCCTTGGCTTTGTAGAGCGCCGTGTCGGCGTAGCTCAGGAGCAGCGCGCGCTCATCCGCGTCGTCCGGGTAGAGGGCGATACCGATGCTGGTGGCGATCATCGGACCGGTGGCATCGGCGCTGCTGCTGCGCAGCGCTTCTAGGACCTGCTCGGCCAGGCGCCCGGCTGCGACCGCTTGCTCGCAGGGGATCAGGATCGCGAACTCGTCGCCGCCAAGACGGGCCATCAACTGCGTCTCGTCGAGGAGTGTCGTGACGGAGCGGGCGACGGTGACCAGCATGGTGTCACCGGCCGCGTGACCGAAGAGATCGTTGACCTCTTTGAACCGATCGAGGTCGAGGCAGAGAACCGCGAGCTTTCGGCCGGTCGCTTCGGCGACCTTCAGCTCCTGGTCGAGGCGTTGATTGAAGCTCGCGCGATTGGCGAGCCCGGTGAGCGCGTCGTGATGGGCGAGGAACTCGATCTGTCCCTCGGCCCGTCGCCGAGCGCGCAGGTCGCGCACGGCGACCGCGTAGTGCGGCTGGTTGCCGTAGGTGACCGGACGCATGATCAACTCGACGGGGATCGTGCCATCGTCCGCGCGCGTCAGCTCGGCATCGATCAGCTGATCCGACGGTTCAGTCAGCGCGAGGCGGGTTGCAGCTTCGGGCAGGAACCGCGACAGCGCAGCCCCGGTGAGTTCAGTCGCAGCGAGGCCAACGAGTTTGCCGAAGCTGTCGTTGGCGCTGATGATGAGGTCACCCCGGCACACGACCAGTCCTTCGACGGCCGCGTTGGCGAGGCTGTGTAGGCGATCCCGTTCCAGCGCCACGTGGCGCCGGTCGCGGATGTCGAGGGCCAGCGCCGCACTTGCGAGGAACAGGATGGCGAGGCTCGCCAGGGCGATGCCGACCGCAAGCCAGCGGGCCGGGATGGCACTCTCTGAGATCAGGACGCTCGGATCAGGAACGATCGTGACCGCACCCATGGCGATGAAGTGGTGGCTGCAGATCGCGAGCAGGAGCAACAGCGCGCCAGTCGTGCGCCCGCGCAGGCTCTCGCCTACGAGGGCGACCGGGAGGGCAACGCTGCCAAGCACACCGCCGAGGATCAATGAAGCCGCCACGAGGGCGGGGTCCCATATGATGTGACCAGCGATCTCGAACGCGGCCATCCCGGTGTAGTGCATGGCCGCAATGCCGAGCCCCAGGATCGCGCCGCCGAGCGTGGCTGCGAACGGGATGGCGCGAGCGAGCGCGATGGTAAGGCCAAGCCCGGTCATGGCGATGGCGTAGACGAGCGAGAGGCTGGTCAGGCCGACGTGATAGGCGCTCGGCAGGCCTGGCTCGAACGCAAGCATCGCGATGAAGTGTGTCGCCCAGATGCCGGAGCCACCGGCCACAGCCGCGACGCCGAGCCAGATCGCGCGCATCCGCGGGCTTGCTTTGCCAGCGTGGCGCAGCAGCTCGACGCATGTGATCGCAGCGAGCGCACACATGACAGCCGCCAGACCGACGAGCCAAAAATCATGTGAGTCCGAGAAACAGCCAATAACCTTAAGCATGCGATGTAACCAAGCAGGTATAATGATACTATCCTTGGCATGCACGCGTTTTTAGATCGTTAATCTTGAACGGGATGTGACTTATGGTATATTATGTCTAAACCCTATTTATTATCCAACCACAGATTGCAGGCCATAGAAGGGTAACTGGATCAAATGGTTTGTGGTCCATTGGCTGACGGTCGCCAGTGGTTCAAAGCGGACATCGCAGACGTCCCGCCGAGGAGCCCCTCATGCCAATCGAACAAGTCACGATCCGGACACGCGATGGCGATTGCCCTTCGCACGTGGCGATCCCCGCCAGCGGCGGACCATGGCCCGCGGTGATCGTCTACATGGACGCCGGCGGTATCCGGCCGGCGATGCTCGACATGGCACAGCAACTCGCTGCCTCTGGCTACATCGTCCTGCTGCCGGATCTCTTCTACCGCTACGGACCCTACGGGCCATTCGTGCCCAAGGAGGTGTTCGCAGGTGACTTTCGCGCCGTCCTCGGGCCGCTCATGGCTACAACCAGTCCCCTCAAGGCCGCGGAAGATGCAGAGGCCATGCTCGCTTATCTCGACACGCGCGACGACGTCAAAGGTCGGGCGGTCGGGGTGGTGGGCTTCTGCATGGGCGGCGGCATGGCCTTAGCCACAGCGGGAACCTACCCCGAGCGGTTCGCTGCAGCCGCAAGCTTTCACGGGGGCAATCTCGCGACCGATGCGCCCACGAGCCCCCACCTGTTCGCGCCGAAGCTGAGGGCGGAGGTCTATATTGGCGCTGCCGAGAACGACGGCAGCTACCCGCCTGCGATGGCCGAGCGGCTGCAGCGATCTCTGACGGAGGCCTGCGTACGCTATACATCGCAAACGTATCCAGCCGCGCACGGTTGGATGATGCCGGACTTTCCAGTCTACGATCATGCCGCTGCCGAGCGTGGCTGGAGCGCAATGCTCACGCTCTTTGGGCGAACCCTGTACGGCGGCGAAAGATGACGCGTGGCCCTGATCCAACATTTCCTTACTCGGCAGGCAGTGGAATGGTCTGAACGGCAAGATCGGGTCGGTAGGAGATCGTTTGCTTTCCCGGCAGCCTTGCCCCGAAGCGGACAGACCGCAATCGGCCAATCTGGCCCTTTCTAACGCGATCAGATCGCAGGCAAGCAGAGCTTCCGAATGCCAGCGGCGACCGACCGTTGTGGACATCCGGAAATCGCCGTATGCGCGATGGCGATGCCCAGGCGATCAACGCGCACCATCCGGTACGATAGCCTCTTTGACGAGGTCAGCTTGCGGCTCCCGCTGTTCGAGGGCCTCTCGGTCGACAACATTCAGCATCTCTCAGCCTTGGGATTCGGTCGCGGTTTCCTGACGGCCTCCCTCCGAGCCCGCCTGCGCAAAGCAGGATTTCGCGACCTATCTCATTTGGCTCAGTCTTCCCCGGAAGAGATTGCTCGAGTCAGGAAGTTTGGACCGGTCCGGGTCGAGCTTATTCGGACGTTCATCCTCGGTGAGATTGCACATTGGCTGCCGAGCGCACGTCAGACGCACGCAGTCGCGGCTACCCGGGAACGCAGGCTCGAGCTGCTGCGCGAAACGCAAATCGAACGTCTGGCACTGGACGCCGACACAATCGCAGCGCTCGGGTTCGCTGGCGGCTCTTGTGCGGATATGGCCGGCCGTTCGCGCCTCAACCTCCTCGGCACAGGAATTGTGACGCCCATCGAGGTAGACCATTTCGTCATGACGCTCGCCCGTTTTCTGGGAGCGTGCAAAACGACCGCTCGTTGCCCCGGCGACGGGGCCCGGGAAGCGCTGTCAGCGGAAATGGAGACCATCGAGGCCCGTCGTGCCGCATTGCTGGCGGACCAAGATCGTGAATGGGAGGAGGCAGCTCCCGCCAGAGATCGTCGTCGGAGTGGCACGGTTCGGAGGGTTTAGGGCAACGATGACGCGGGGGCACGGCAGAATCGTGAGGACGTGGTCAAGCCAGGCAGTATCGATCACAGAGTTGGATCAAGCTATCCGCAAGCGGCCCCTCTGAATTTGGGAGAAGGGTTGCAATCGGACATGGCCTTCGCGCGCAGGGAGACTACGCGGGCAGGACGAGACAGCCATCGTCAGCGAGGATGAAATCCGGGTTCCAAGCGACCTCCCACAGGAAACCGTCCAGATCGCAGAAATGCCCGTGATGGCCGCCCCAGACTGCATCTTGCGCGTGTCGCGTGATCTGTCCACCGAGAGCTTCCACCTGCGCGAGCACCCTGCCCACCTCGTCACGGCTGCGTGTGTTGTAGGCGAGCGTGAAGCCCTGAGAGGGCCGGTTCTCCAAGGGCACGCCAGTGTCCTCGGCGAGGTCGGCACGCGGATACAGCGACAGGCCCAAGCCGCCGAGTTGAAAGAAGGCGACACCCTGCGCCAACCGCACGCGCCGGGGCCATCCCAACCCTTCGTAGAAGGCAGTCGCTCGACCGAGATCGGCGACGCCGAGTGTGATGAGGCTCAGTCGTGGTTCCAAGGCCGATGCCCTCCGGCCGTAGGCGCGAAGCCTCTATGGGCCTCTGTCGGTGACAGCCGTCAAGGTCCGCTCCCGGTCGTGAGTCACCGTTGGGTCGCTGCCAGAAAGCCGACGTTCGGCAGTGCGCCCATTCCGGCTATTCGGCGGCCTATGACGGCATCCCGATAGCGGACATGTCAGAGACACTGGTCCTCGCATCACAGGTGCACAGGTGTGCATGAAAAATGAATCTTTATGAAGCATTTTGCAGCGTTTCGAACGGTTTCGGAATGCTTCGAGTTGCTCCGTTTTCCGTGAGAGGATCACAATAGCTGCGTTTTAGATCCTGGGGTATGGACACGGACCACCTTCGATCGGGCTTGGCACGACTTGCCTCGGACCTGAACTTGGCAGGAGAGCCGATCGCGCTCGATGCCGTGGTCGCGCGTCATCTGCCGCTACTCAGCGAAGCGCGCGCGGCGCGGCTACGCTGGACAAGCCTCACGAGGCTTCTCGCCGAAGCAGGGGCACGACGCCCGGACGGAGGTGCCATCTCGGCCGATCAGCTCCGCGCGAGCTATTCGCGGGCTGCTCGTCATCGCCTTCGCGTTCAAACGGTACCTGCCGAGAGGGCTTAGGCCCAGGTTTGGGCAACGAGGCGTCTTCCGAGCGCGGGCTTCGTTGAACGATTCGCGGTGGCGCCTTCTGAGCCGACCGAGGCCGGAGGCGTCGAACCTCCGGGCCAGCGACGCTCGGAGCGATCCGACCGGACGGCGGATCCGGAGCTGACCGATACCGAACTCGCGTCGGTTCGAGCCCGCCTTGGGCAGACAAACCGGTAAAGTCATTTCCTAAGCAAAAAGGTATCCCTGTGGCATTTCGCAGCAATACAGCGTCCAATGACGATGTATGTGATCTGCGGCCCTGGGAGCAGTACGACCTGATCGACGATCAGCTTGTTGTCACACCAGGCCGCAGTAGCCTCGACTGCGTTATTTATTTCGATCCGCATCGGCGAGAGTCTCTCGACTTCGATCGGACACCTCGAAATACCCCCTTCCGTACGGTGCGGTGTCGTGATTCCCTGATGCTGTCGGCGTTGGGGAGGCTCGGATGGGTCAGCCAGGGTTCTTCGATCTGGATGAGCGCTATCAGCGTCTGTCGGAGAACGGCGACCCGCTGGTGAAGCTCGCGGCCTTGATCGACTTCGAGGCTTTCCGCCCGAAGTTGGCCACCGCACTGAAGCGGTCCGATGGGTCGAAGGGGGGCCGCCCGCCCTACGACCCGGTCCTGATGTTCAAGATCCTGGTCCTTCAGACACTCTACACGCTCTCGGACGACGCCACCGAGTTCCAGATCCGGGATCGGCTCTCGTTCATGCGCTTCCTCGGTCTCGGCTTCGAGGATGGCGTGCCCGACGCCAAGACGGTGTGGCTGTTCCGGAGGCACCTGACCCGGGCCGGCGCGATCGACGAGCTGTTTGCAGCCTTCGACGCCTGGTTGAAGGGCAAGGGTTACCTCGCGATGTCGGGCCAGATCATCGATGCCTCGATCATCGCGGCTCCGCGTCAGCGCAACACCGATGCGGAGAAGGCGGCCCTCAGGGAGGGCAAGATCCCTGACGCGTGGGCGGCCAAACCGAAGAAGCTGGCGCGAGATGAGATCGCGATGCCTGCTGGACCTTGAAGCGGGCCAAGGCGCGGCCCGCAAAGGCGGACGGCACCAAGGCCAAGGTCGAGATCGCCGTTCCGATGTTCGGCTACAAGACCCACGTCTCGATCGACCGCAGGCACGGGTTCGTCCGCCGCTTCACCGTGACCAGCGCGGCCGCCCACGACGGGGCACAACTAGCCAACGTCCTCGACGCGACCAACACGGCGAGCGACGTATGGGCCGATACCGCCGACCGCTCGAAGACTAACGAAGCGCATCTCGCCAAGAATGGCCGGCGCTCGAAGGTCCACTTCCGGCGGCAGCCCGGCCTCGATCTGACGCCGACGCAGCGCAAGGCCAACCGCGCCCGCTCCAAGGTCCGCTCGGCCGTCGATCCTTCGACAGGCTCAGGATGAGACGGTGTTCGCCGGGCAGAAGCACCGCTTCGGCCTGTTCGTACGCACGATCGGTTTGGCCCGAGCCCGGACCAAGATCGGGCTCGCCAATCTCGCCTACAACCTCAAGCGCTTCCTTTGGATCGAAACCCGGCCGGTGGCGGCCTGAGGGACGCTCGGGATAGCCCCCTGAGCTCGTTCACGACCACCGCCAGATTACCAGAACGCCAGTCCAATCACGCCAAAGCTGCGAGTGGCGTCAAATCGACGGGTAAACCCCGCAATTATAGGGTTCTTCGAGGTGTCCCTTCGTATCAGCACGGCTGTCGCGGAACGATACGGCGGCAAGCTCTTGAACGATCTTCTGGAAGGTCTTGGCATTCTTTAGATAGAAATCTTCTCGAATAACGTCGCCGTAAGGGGTCTTTTTCTTGACGTCGTCGAGCATCGAGACCGCCGCCGTCTTCAATTGTTCGGCTTGGACGTCAGGTTTTTCGGCCAACTCGTGAAAGCGATACGTGTACGTGAGGGTCGCGCCTTCGCTGTCCGCTTTTTCTTCGAGCAGTTTGAGAAGAATGATCTTCGCGAAGTCGGTAAACGCGCGATCTTCGTTCCGCTCGATTTTCCGAATGGTGTTGTGGCAGCGGGCAAAAAGAGCGTTAAGCTGTTTTAGGGGCAGGCCGGGCCTGAACGGCAGCGACGAATCTTTCGCCGGCGGCACCTCGGTAAGTGTCGGGTCTTTTCGAAGCGCCTTCAGGGCGTCCGGAAGTTCTTTCTTGCTAGGAATTTTATCGCTTAGCTTGCCGTTCCAGCGGATGCGCTTCCCGGACGCGGAATTGTAGCTCTCGAACTGAGTGCCATTCGTCAGGACGACAAAAGGAGCTTTCACGTCAGCGCCGTAGGCGACGGCTTGGTCACGGTCTTTTTGGGAAAGGGTCTTCGCGATGCGTTTCGCCTCAACGAGGAAAGCGATTTTCCCCGAATGGCGGACGAGAATATCGACGATACCTAGTGCACTGACTCAGACGGATGGTTCAGGGGCTCGATTGAGGGCGTCGAAGATGGCGGCGGCGGGCTTGGTCCA
>NZ_CEEDEA010000031.1:7109-39955 GCF_979253755.1 Methylobacterium sp. AC315 | reverse complement strand
CTGGCCTTCCGGCTACCCATGGCCGCCACCATGCAGTAGCCTCTCAATCGGCTCGGTCCAAAATACCGGTCAGGTCAGGTACAGCCATCTGGTCTCGCTGGGCGACGCGATGGCCGAGATGAAGGAAGCGCATCACTTCTACCCGGTGTTGTTCTACTTCCGATTCCAGCAGCCGTACTACTCGGTCTCGGCGCAGGCTCACCTCGCACTCGATACGGCGTCGCTGATCCGCAGCACACTTGCGGGCGAGGAGGCGGCGTTGCTGAGGGAGGCGGCGGCGGTCGAAGCACTCTGGCGGGTGGCTCACAGGCTGGTCGTCACGCTGGAAACGGCCTTCCTGGCGGGGGCTCCGCCGCGGGCGCTGGCGGCCGATCCCGAGGCGCGGCAGCGGTGGCGCGCCCATTGGGACAGAGCCGCATCCCGGCTCGCCGAGGCGGGGATCGCGGTCGTGCGGGATGACGCAGCCGTGCAAGCCTATCTCGACCTGCGCGCGCAATGGTCCCCGCACATCGCGCGGCTCGCCCCCGCGATGGCCTACCGGAGCGAAGATATCGCAGCGGGCGGACCGGAGGGCTCCTAAGGGACCAACCGGATGCCCGCACTCCGCGACGGCGGGAGAATGCGGCAACGATCCCGGAGGAAGCCCGATGGAGACACGCGCCCTGATCACCGTGACGGATGTTTCCGTCGCCGGGGCCGCTCGCGTGCCGCGGCTTTCGGCTCCGGCCCGGGAGGGGGGCGGCGCCGTCTGTGCGCTGGCCCGCAAGCTCGACAGCTTTGCGCCGCTGACGGAGGAGGATCGTGCGGCCCTTCAGGGCTGGACCGACTATGTCCGGCCGGTCGCGCGGCACACGGTTCTGGTGGAACAGGGACGCGTGGCCGACCACGCGCTGATCGTCCTTGCTGGGTTCGCCAACCGTCATAAGTGCCGGATGTCGGGTCGTCGCCAGATCCTGGCCTATCTGGTGCCCGGTGATCTTTGCGACCGCGGCGCCCTCCAGGGCTACCCGCTCGACCACGCGATCGAGGCGCTCACGCCCTGTCGGGTCGCCAAGGTCCCGCGCGTCCCCTACATGGACCTGCTCGGCCGGCATCCCCGCATCGCTCTGGCGCTACAGCGCGCAAGGCTCGCGGAGGAGGCGATGGCGCGCGCGTGGCTGGTCAATCTCGGCATGCGCTCGGGCCCTGAACGCATGGCCCATCTCCTGTGCGAGCTGCTGGAACGGCTGGGCGCGATCGGCCAGACCGCGGACGGGCAGTACGATCTGCCGCTGACACAGGCGGATCTCGCCGACGCGCTCGGCCTGTCGAGCGTGCACGTGAACCGCGTGTTGCAGACCCTGCGGCGCGACGGGTTCATCTCGCTGCGCAAACGCCGCCTGCGCATCCTCGCGCCGCGTCGGCTGCGTCAGCTCGCAGAGTTTGAGGCTGGGTACCTCTCGCGTTCGCCGGCCGTCTCCGGCGACCCCTATTAGAGGGCCGGGCGCCGGCGCCGCGGCCGAGCGCATCGTGCCGGATATCGGAACCGGCACGATGCGCGAGCCCCCTGATCCGCATCCCCTCTTTCCGAAAGCCGGCGGACACCTTTCGGAACGCTGTTCTAGACGCCGTCCTGAACGGCGGGACAGACGCCGGCCGCGGTCGCGATCAGGACCGCCTCCGGCAGGGTGCGAGCCCCGAGGGCTTCCATGACCCGGGCACGGTGGATCTCCACCGTCCGCGGACTTAGGCCCAGCGTGCGCGCGATGGTCTTGTTCGTGCCGCCCGCCAGCAATCCCTCCAGCACCGCACGCTCGCGTGCCGACAGGGCCGCGATCCGCCCGCGCGACTCGTCGCGCGCGCGTGTTTGCTCCGCGACGTCGCGGATCTCGGCCAGGGCAGTCTTGACGGCGAACAGCAGCGCTTCCGGCGTCCAGGGGTCTTCGAGGAAATCGACTGCGCCCGCCTTCATGACGCGGACCCCGAAGCCGACGTCGCCCCTGCTCGCACCGATTGCCACCACGGGCAGGTGCGTACGTGCCGCCTTCAGCTCGCTTGCGACGACCAGGTCGCCGGCCTCCTCGAATTCGAGTACGACGCAGCCCGGCATCAGCGAGCCCGCCACGGTGAGGAAGGCCCGTCCGCTCGCAAAGGCCTGCACTTCGTAACCGGCGGCCTCCAGGGCGCCGACGAGGCCACGCCTGGCGTCGTTTCCCGTCGCGATCACGTAGGCCCGCAGGTCGGTATCGGTGGTGACGTCCTGCGCGATCCCGCCGACCAATCGGATGTGCCCATCGAGCGCCGGGATCGGGAAGAAGGTGTCACGGATGCGGCGTACCGTGTGGTCCGCGGCGCGCAGGATCCGGTACTTCAGGACCAGGGTCTCGCCGCCGCCGACCCGCTCAAGCGCCCGCGATGCGGCGTCGCGGTCCTCCGGGTGGACGCTGGCGAGCCAGCCCGCGACATCCGGCATGTCCGCCGGGTCCATACCCCACACCTGCCGGAAGGCCGGGCTGAGGACATCGAGTTGTCCGCTCTCCAGGTCGGCGAGCCAGAGCACGTTCGTCGAATGCTCGGCGAAGCGACGGAAGCGCTCCTCGCTCTCCCGCAGGGCCGCCTCGGCCCGCTTCTCCCGATCGACGTCTTGCACCACCACGATGGCACCGTTGATCTCGCGGTCGACGTTGTGAAACGGGGCGGCACTCACGCGCGTCCAACACGCCCGACCGTCGGGATGGGTGAAAATGAAGTCGATGCCCGGGACGACCGTTTCGCCCCGGAGGACCCGGGCCCCCGGATACTCGGCAGGGGGCAGCCGTCGCCCGTCTGGGGCGTACGCCTGCCAGCGCTGGTTCGACTGCGCCTCCAACGAGGGAATCCGTTCGAGTGCGTAGCGATTGAGCGCCGTGTTCGCCAGCGCGATGCTCCCGTTCGGGTCGGCCAGACCGACCCCGATCGGCAACTGGGCCAGCGTCGCCGAGAGACGATGCTCGCTCTCGCGCAACGCCGCCTCGGCACGCACCTGTGCGGTGATCTCCACGACGACGCCGACGAACGACGCCGGCCGCCCGTCCTCGAACCCGGTTCGGCCGTAGGTCGAGACCCAGCGCTCGATGCCGTCGCGGAGGCCGATCACGCGATACTTGATGTGGTAGACGCCGTCGCCGCTCGGGTCGGCGCAGCGCGCCGCCGCCGCCTCGACGCGCCGGCGGTCGTCCGGGTGGATGGCGGAGAGCCACACCTGTTTGTCGACGGGCGCGTCGGGGGGGAGGCCCCACAGGGCCTTCACACGCGCATCCCAATCCAGCGCGCCGGTTTGCGGATCCCAGGAGTAGGGTGACAGGCCGACTAGATCTACGGCGGCCTGCAGCCGGGCCTCGCTCGCGCGGAGCCGGGCCTCGGCGCGCTTGCGGGCCGAGATGTCGGTGCCGATCATCGCCGCGCCGATGAAGCTCTCGTCACCGTCGTAGAGCGCGAATGCGTGCCATCGGACCGTCATTCCGGAGCCGTGGCGGAAATGCCGGAACCGCAACTCGCCTTCCCAACGGCCGCCGCGCAGCAGCGCCGGCAGCGCCACGTCGCGGACGACGGCGCGATCGGCCGGGTGGAAGAAGTCCGAGACCGGGATGATCGCGATGTCGTCGTCGGGCTGAAGTCCGACCATCCTGCGGCCGGCCGCGTTCAGGAACAGGGGCCGGAGTTGCGAGTCAACGAGACCGATGAACATCTGGGCCTGACGGGCAAACGCCGCCAGGAGGGTCTCCAGCCCCGGCACCATCACCGCGTCGGAGCGGTCCCGGGACTCATTTACGGCCATCGCGTCCGAGGCCAACCTGCCGTGATCCCGAGGTGATGCATGATCCAGGGGTGATGTATCCCGGCGCATCGCCGCCTCGCGCTGCTTGGCCGACGACGGGGCGCTTTCCTTGAGAGCCGAACAGGCGCGATAGGACGTGCTGGGTGGCCCTCCGTCGCCCGGCGGCGCGATCCGTCTCCGACATCGGGGACAGGATGGATCGCCTCGGAAACCCGCGTGGCCTCAAGCGGCAGACGTCCGCTTCGAGACTGAAGCGAGGGGCGGCGTGTGCCGCAGGTCAGGCGGTGTCTTGAAGTCCCGGGCCGCACCGCGGGACGCCTGGACACCGCGCGGAAAGCCGCTGCGGTCCCGGTACGATCGCTTCCGGCCCGCCCCGCGGCTGTGCCGCATCGTGGTGGCCTGGGCGTCGATCAGGTCGACCGCCGTGATGCCGAGCAGCAGCGCCAATGCCACGACGGCGTTGTCGCGCTTCGGGTTGTCCGCCCGCAGCGCCGTCATCACGGTCGCGATGTCGAGACCGTCGCCGGCGACCCGGCTCCAGAGCCCGAGCTTCTTGTCGATCGACAGCGAGAGGATGCCGCTGCCGATCTCACGGGCCCCGTAGGCACGCACCAAGGCCTCCTTGCCCTCCATGCCGAGGGCCTGCGTGATGCGCCTCGGCGCCAGGAGTTCGGTGAGGCCCAGGCCGAGGCTGAACCACCCGAGCCCCTTGGCAAGGCTGTCCGGTATGCCGCGCGAACTCGGCCCGGTGCGAATGACCTTCGGATCGCCCTCGGATCGCGTGATGTTCGAGAGGCTCGCGATGCTCAACATGCTCCCTCCGCACTGTGTGAGGGTTTGAGAACGACTTTGATGCAGCTGTCCTGCTTGTCCCGGAACGTCCGGTACATCTCCGCCCCCTTGTCGAGCGGGACCTCGTGCGTGATGACGAAGGAGGGGTCGATCTGCTCCTCCTCGATCCGGCGCAGGAGATCGCCGGTCCAGCGCTGGACGTGGGTCTGCCCCATACGGAACGTCAGGCCTTTGTTCATCGCCGCGCCCATTGGGATCTTGTCGGCCAGCCCGCCGTAGACCCCCGGGATCGAGATCAGGCCTCCGGGGCGGCAGACATGGATCATCTCGCGCAGCACGTGCGGCCGGTCGCTCTCGGCCATGAAGATCTGCTTGGCCCGGTCGTAGACCGTATCCGGCATGGTGGGGCTGACGTGGCTCTCCATGCCGATGCAGTCGATGCACTTCTCGGGACCCTCGCCACCGGTCAGCTCGTTCAGCCGCTCGACGACGTTCTCGTCGTCGAAATTGATCGTGATGGCGCCCCCCGCCTCGGCCATCTCCAATCGTTCCGGCAGGTGATCGATAGCGATGACCTGCTCGGCGCCCAGGAGGACGGCGGAGCGGATCGTCATCTGGCCGACCGGGCCGCACCCCCAGATCGCCACGGTATCGGTGGGCTGGATGTCAGCCTGGACGGCCGCCTGCCAACCGGTCGGGAAGATGTCCGAGAGGAAGAGCAGCTTCTCGTCTGGGATACCCTTCGGCACCTTCTGGACGGTCGCATCGGCGAACGGCACGCGCAGGTACTCGGCTTGGCCGCCCGGGTAGCCGCCGGTGAGGTGGGAATACCCGAATAGGCCCGCGGTCGTGTGGCCGAAGACCTTGTCGGCGAGGTGTTTCTTGCGGTTGCTTTTCTGGCAGACGGAGAAGTAGCCGCGCTTGCACTGGTCGCACTCACCGCAGACGATGGTGAACGGCACCACGACCCGGTCGCCCTTCTTCAGCGTGCCGTTGAGCCCGCGCCCGGTCTCGACGACTTCGCCCATGGCCTCGTGGCCCATGATGTCGCCGGGCAGCATGGCGGGGATGAAGTTGTGGAACAGATGCAGGTCCGAGCCGCAGATCGCGCAGCTCGTGACCTTGACGATGACGTCACGCCCGTCCTCGATCTCCGGATCGGTGACGGTATCGCAGCGGATATCTTCCTTCCCGTGCCAGACCAGGGCTCGCATGCCGTTCTCCCGCCGGTTGGTTGCAGAGGTTCATTGCAGTTCAGAAGGGTCTGGTTGATCTGCGGACTCTGCGGAGATGATGGCTCCGATTTAGATCAGTATGCTTCACGGCCAGAAATTTAGCCTGTCGAACGCGATATCAGTGTATCTGTATTTCTAACTGGATCGACGTCTTAGGGTTTCCTCGGGGCCGCGATTTTCCGTCAGGGAATGAACACGGAGCGAACGCAGCCGTCATTCTTGTGCTTGAACATGGCGTAGCCCCGCGGCGCATCCTCCAGCGAGAAACGGTGCGTCGCCAGGAACGACGGATTCAGCTCACCCTTCTGGGCGTGGTCGAGCAGGCGGCCCATGTAGGCCTGGCCGTGTTGCTGCGCCGTGCGCACGGTCAGGCCCTTGTTCATGATCGCGCCGATCGGGAATTTGTCCATCACGCCGTAGACGCCCAGGATCGATAGGGTGCCTCCCTTACGGCATGCCATGATCGCCTCGCGCAGCGCCTGGCCGCGATCGGTGTGCATGTACGCGAGCTGCTTGGCGCGGTCGTAGGCGTATTGCAGCCCGGTCCCGTGCGCCTCCATGCCGACCGCGTCGATGCAGGCGTCGGGGCCCCGACCGCCCGTCATCTCCCTGAGGACTTCGAGGACGCTGTCGACCTCCTCGTAGTTGATGGTCTCCGAGCCGACATGCGCGCGGGCCATCTGCAGGCGCTCCGGCAGGCGATCGATCCCGATCACCCGCTCGGCCCCCATTAGGAAGGCGCTCTTCTGGGCCATCAGGCCGACGCCGCCGCAACCCCACACGGCCACCACGTCGCCGCGCCGGATGTTGCAGAAATCCGCCCCCATGTAGCCGGTCGGCGCGGCGTCCGACAGAAACAGCACCTGCTCGTCCGGCAGGCCGTCCGGCGCCTTGAAGCAATCGTTGTCGGCGAACGGGACCCGCACATACTGGGCGTGCGCGCCGGCATAGCCGCCGAACGCGTGGGTGTAGCCGTAGATGCCTGCGGTCGGATACCCGAAGAGGGGTTCCTGCAGTTCGGGCTTGGGATGGGTGTTGTCGCAGAGCGAATGAAGCTTGTTCTTGCAGTACCAGCACTGGCCGCAGGTGATGAAGGACGGCACGACGACCCGGTCGCCCGCCTTGACCTTCTTCACTTCGGGCCCGACCTCCTCGACCACGCCCATGAACTCGTGGCCGATCACGTCGCCAGCCTTCATGGTCGGGATGTAGCCGTCGATGAAGTGCAGGTCGGAGCCACAGGTGGTGGACATGGTCACCCGCAGGATGCAGTCGTGCGGGTTGACGATCTCGGGATCCTTGACCGTTTCGACACGGAGGTCGTTGACGCCATTCCAGATGAGCGCACGCATAAAGAGCCTCCTCGTCAGCGCGGGTCGGGCCGAGCCGCCGGCTGGCGCTCGGTGGTGGGGATCTCTCCGGTCTGAACGAGAGCCTTGAAGTAGTGCAGCGACTTGCTCGCGAGGGCCGCCGGCACCGTATCGTTCAGCATCCGGGTCGCGACCCGGCCGAGCATGCCGCCGGGCGGATCGAGGCTGGCGCGCAGGACGACCACCGTGCCCCGGTTGCCCGCAGCGGAGCGGAAGCGCACGGACGCCTCCCGGATCAGGGCTCCCTCGTCCAGGGCCTCCCAGCGCATGAACGCGCCGGGCTCGTCGTCGGCCAAGCGCATGTCCCAGGAGCCGAGATCGTGGCCGGCGCTCCAGCGTGTCCGCCCGTCACCCGTGGGCTGGACATCCGCGAACGGCGCCATGATCCGCCGCAAGGTCTCCGGATCGCGCCAGCGACGATAGAGTTCGTCCTTAGGAATACCCTCGATCGTGATCGAGCGCTCGACCTCCGGCTCATGTCCCGCGGCCGACCGTCGGTTCGGCCCTCTTCCGGTTCGGCTACCCGTTGCGCTCATCTGAGCGCCGATCAGACCGATGGCGGCCACGCCGGCGGCGGCCAGGGCAAGCCCGATGAGGCTGGAACTTGGACGGATATCGGGGGCATCCTGCCGGTGCTGCCGGTGGTGGTCCGGCCGGGACCGTACGTCTGCCGTTGTTTGCGTGAGACCCGGTCTATCGCGGCGATCGCGCGCGAGAATTTCACCGTCGTGTCCCGCCATGGCACACCTCAGAAGCGTCGAGGGCCATCCGAGCCTACCTGTGCGTGCGAGGGCCTCACACGATGGAGCGGCTCGGTGCTCTCAAGGGCTGCGAAATGTTGTGCTCGAGCTTTACTTTCGGAGAGCTGCCGGCACTCCGCCTTAGGAGATCCGATTGCGCTCGGTTTCTAACGTCGTTCACGCATCCAAAACAATAACATGCGTGAGACTTTTGACATTCGTTCGAATGGGTGGCCGCTCCAATGCTTCCTGCCTCAGATGCGATCGGGTCCGGTTGCCGACGAACACGGGTTGAACCCGATCGGGCGGCGCCTGCACGAGGGTCAGAACGCGGTGGTGCATCGCCCGGTGGCGGCGCTTGCAGGCGTTCAGTTGGGGCGCGACTTCCGCCGAGGCCGCCATCTGCGATCACGGCTCATGCATCCGTCCCGGACGGAGGGTCTCCTGAGGCGGGCGACGCGTGATGCCCCGCTGGCGGCACCCGCGATGCCTGGACGACGCGTTCTACGAGCCGCCTTCGCCCGGCTCGACCACGATCGGCCTCATCGGAGGCGGCATTCCGTCCCCCATCGATCCCCGTGCGGTCCCAGACGCCACTCTTGACGTCGTCATCGAACACCGATTGCAATTGGATCGGTGTCGATACACGTTGTAATTGCGGGAATGGTACTGCCTCTTTAAGTCGTGCCGCCCGCCGGGATACGTTTGTCGTCGACAATCGATTTTCGAGACAGCCGCAGGTAGCAGGTGCCGAAGCTAAAGACCTCCGATGACCGAATCTGTGCGACGGCGCTTCAGTACGCGCTGGATACCTTAGAGATTGCCGGGCCCTGGGATTGGGATATTGGTTCGGGCGTGGTTCGTTCCAACACGTTTGTCGCGTTGCTGTTCGGCGTCGACCCTGACGAGGCCGCTGCCGGACTTCCGTTGTCCGCTTACATTCGCGGCGTGCATCGAGACGACCAGGAACACGTCCACACCCTGATTCGCCGCAGCGTCGACGAGGATGTGCCTTTCGTCGCCGAATACCGGGTGCATTCGGCCGATGGCGTCACACGCTGGGTGCTCGACCGAGGGTACATCATGCGCGACTCGTTGGGACGCCCTGCGCGCGGACGCGGCATCATCGTCGACCTGACGCGCTCGCGCACGGGCAAGTTCACCGCCACAGTAGAAGATCCTGCACCTGTCGTGTCACCTCTGGAGCAGGCGGCAGACCACGCGGTGGCCGCGCAGCGCATCATCGCCGAACTCCAAGACCCCGACCTGAAGGCACGCGCAGACGCCCTGCTATTCGAAGTGGGGCGGCGGCTGGCTCAGCACGAAGTTCGAGCGCGACGCAGGTGCATGAACTAAACGCGCGCTGCACATCGGCCTACAAGCCAATCGTGTTGATCCGGAAGCGCTCTGAATTTTTATCTTAGGGCGCTTTAATTTAGGGCTTGCATGCGCCGCCTTTAATTGAATGGCGTGGCGACGCTGTGGTGACATTGAATGTCCGCTACGGAGGAGCGCTCCAGTCTGTTACAATGACCGGGAAGGGCGCACTGCTGCCCGACCTGTTTTGAAGCCCCTCGACCCTGAAGCCGAGGGGCCGAAGCCTCAAATTTCAGTCACTTCCGCAAGCGTGAACGCATCCTCGACATCGACGCCGAGGTATCTGACGGTGCTCTCGATTTTTGTGTGGCCCAGTAGGATCTGCACGGCGCGCAGGTTGCCGGTCCGCTTGTAAATCAACGATGCCTTCGTTCGCCGCAGGGAATGGGTTCCGTAGTCCTCGCACCGCAGCCCGATGCCCGTCACCCACTCATCGACCAAACGCGCATACTGCCCGGTGCTGATGTGCGCGACGCAATCGATCCTGCTCGGGAAGGCATAGTCATCGAGCGCCCCACCCCGAACTTCCAGCCAAACCAGGATGCTGCTGCGGGCTGGCTCGAGAAGCTCGAACTGTACCGGCCGGCCGGTTTTGTGCTGAGTGACGATCGCTCGTGTGCGGACGCGACCACCGCTGACGAGATCGCCGATTTTAAGCTTGACGATGTCGCAGCCTCGCAGCTTGCTATCGATGGCTAGGTCGAACATCGCGCGGTCACGCACGCGCCGTTCGCGATCAAGCCAGAACCGGATGGCCCAGACCTGCTGAGGTTTGAGGGCACGTTTGGCGCCGAGCTTGCGGCCGGCGTTCCAGGACTGCCGACCTTTCGTGGCCGGATCGTATGCAGAGTGTCCCATCGTCGATCTCCTCGCCGGCCTATGCCGACGAGACGAGAAGACACCCGAATCAAGACCGCTGCGGTGAGCGCGGGCAGATGCAAATGTTTCGCATCCGAATAAAATGTACCTGAGCATCTTGGGATTGTCTCGAAGCATCTCATCCGACTATTATACATCATGTCGGGCCGGAATTGATCTGCGGTCACCCAGGAGGGTCACTCATCAGGACGGGAACCGTCGGCTACCGCTCGCCGCCGACGACCGCCCGCACCGGCGCGCCGGCGAGATCGACCGTCGATCCCAGGGTGTTGCGGAAGCCGGAGCCGACATTCGACAGGTGCTCGCCGTAGGTCTCGCGAGTTTGGGGATCGACCAGGGCGACGGGGGCGGCCACCGCGAGGGCGGCACCGGTGGCGACCGTGGACGCGGCGCCGGCAGCCGTGCTTACCAGCCTGTCGCCGATGCCGATCTGTCCGTCCGAGATCGGTTGCCCGTCCGCAAGACGCTTTCCCAGGAGGGCGACCACGTCGCCGCTGGCAAACTTGCCGTGGTTGAGGGCGTCGCTCGATTTGACTGAGGTCAGGTTCAGGACGGCGACGTTCTCGCGCTCGAGCTCTGACTTGTAGGGTTCGGCGTTCGGATCGATGGCGCCGAGGCGGACGCTGTCGCCCCAGACCAGCCTGGAGACGGCGAGCGCCTGGTCGTCGCCGGACACCATCAGGGTCAGCCGCGGGCGGTCCTTGCCCATGTCGTGGAAGGCGGCGCGGGCGAGGTCCATGTCGACGTCCGGGGCGGCCAGGATGACGTTCCGGATCTTCGGGGCGATCCGCCGATCGCGGATGGCCATCTGGCGCAGGCTCTCCAGGGTCAGCCAGTTGCCCATGGAGTGCGCCAGGATCGTCACCTCGCCGACGTTCGGGTCCCTGGTCAGGTCGCGCAGCAGCGTCTCCAGGCCGTTGCGCGAGAAGTTCGTACTCTCCCGGTCGTAGCCGTAGGCGAGGACGGAGCCCCGGGACGGCCACGTGAACAGCACGGGCGCGACCTCGGCGCCGGAGTCGTGCACGATCTGAGCGAACCGGAAGACGGCGTCCTCGAACTTATTGTTGAAGCCGTGGACGAACACGAGGACGTGGCGCTTGGCCGATCGGCGGACGGTCCGGCCGATCCAGGTCGGGACCTTTGCGCGCTCGATCGGATCGGCGCGCAGCGCGACGAAGTCGGTGGCGGGGTTGCCGGGGATCGATTTCGGCCACTGGACCGAGCCCGGCTGGCGGGCGGCGTCGGGCGGGATCGAGACCACGAGGTCGGTGTAGGTCACGGCGTCGCCGCGCTCGCCGGAGAACAGGATGCCCTTGTCGGTCGCCGACTTGCGGGTCGTGGCGACGAGCATGTCGACCCGGGACGTGCCCGGCACCTGCTCGGCGCCGACGACCGGCAGGAGAACGCCGGCGGGACGGCCCGCGCAGCCCGCCAGGAGGGCGAGCGCCGTCATGCCGACAATGCCGCCGACCGTCCCACGCCCGAACCCAGACAATCCGAACACCCGCATGCACCTCTGAACCGCCTGCAGCCTGGCCGTCCGAGTGGTTCGCGGATCGTGAAGGCATGAACAAGGTGCGGTACGATTGCGGCGCCCGGCAGTCCGGCGCCGCAGATGCGGGGCGGCTGTGGCGAAGGGGACACGCAGCGTTTGGGGCCCGCGCGATGCGGTCGGGTCGAGCCTCCGAGGCAAGGATCACGAGAACGGTTGTCAACCTCGAACATCCGGGCCGACCCCGCCGCCGAGCCTTCCGGTCGAAGGTAGGCCGAACCCCGCCATGAAAGCGCGGTCGGCGAGTCAAAGCCCGGGAGCGTCGGCGACGATGAGGGCCGCGGCCGACGTCAGTTTGCGGGGACCTTCTCCTTGTCCTTGCCCGGGTTCGACGTGTTGACGAGCTCGGGCGACTTCTGCGCGCGGAGCGTCTCCCGCTGGGCGGCAGTATCGATCCGCTTCGAGCGCGTGAACGGCTCCAGCGTCACCGCGGCCTTGGTCTGCAGCGCCTGGACGATCCCCTCCAGCACGCGCACGTCCGCGTAGCCCTCCTCGCCGTCCGGCTCCGGCTCCTTGTCGTTCAGGATGCAGTCGGAGAAGTACTTGAGCTCGCCGCCGAAGTGGTCGGTGTTCTTGAAGCTCTCGTGGGACTTCGTCTCGCCGATGGTGACGACGTGCTCGATCGGCTTGCCGTACATGTAGCCGGGGTTCACCTCGACGCTGCCCTTGGTGCCGACCACCGCGTAGGTGTCGAGCGTGTTGCCCCAGTAGGAGAGCACGAACTGGGCGAGACGATCGCCCGGGAAGCGCAGGGTCACCGCGACCGTGTCGTCGAAGTCGCCCAGGCCCGCCTCCGGATGGCGCACGCCGACCGCCGAGACCACCTCGATCGGCTCGTCGCCGAACACGTACCGGGCTGCGTTCACCGGATAGGGACCCATGTCGAAGATCGGGCCGGCTTCGACGCCGTTCTTGGCCCGGTGGTTCTCCGGCGAGACCATCTGCGTGAAGGTCGAGGAGAACGTGAGGAGCTCGCCGAGCTTGCCCGACCGGATCAGGTCGACGGTCGCCAGGGTGCCGGGCTCGAAATGCAGGCGGTAGGCCACCATCAGCTTGGCGGAGGAGGTCTTGGCCGCGTCGAGGATCTCCCGGCACTTCGCGGTCGAGATCTCGAGCGGCTTCTCCACCAGCACGTGGATGCCGGCCTTCAGGGCGGGGACGGCGAACTCGGTATGGCGCCAGTTCGGGGTCGCGAGATAGATCGCATCGATCTTGCCGGACGCCAGAAGCTCGTCGAACTGCTCGTAGGAGTAGGTGTCGGAGACGCCGTACTTCTCGCCGACCAGACGGGCCTTCTCGTAATCGCCCGTGACGAAGGCCACCACTTCCGAGTTGCCGGTGTGCTCGACGCCCGGCAGCATCGCCTCCTGGGTGATGTCCCCGAGGGCGACAAAGGCGTAGCGGATCTTCTTGCCCGAGGTCAGGCCGAGTGCGGATGCGATGCTCATGGGGCTCTCCGTTCGATGTGGGTCGGGATGGAGCTTCGGGAGGGCGATGGAGGAACAGGGGCCGTCGACAGCCGCTGCCTCTCCATCGCCGAAACGGGCGGCGTCGTTCCCGGCCGGTGGCAGGCGGGCCTCAAGCATGAGGTCGCCCTGCGGAAAGGAACGAAGCGTCGTGCGCCGGGTCGGCGCATCACGCTTCAACTGTGCGGTGCAGCAATTGTTCAGGAGCCGATCGAAGCAAGGCGGGTCGATCCCGTCGCGGGCGGGAGGAGCGAAGCGTATGGTCTCGATCGACGCCATCGCAGCCGCCACGGAGACACGGACCTGAAGACGGAACTGAGCGCACTCGAAGCTCGGCGCATCGCACTCGCCGCCCAGGGCTTCGACGCGACGTCCCGGGGCGGCGCCGTCGGCGCGGCGCGGATCCGTTCGGCGATCGGCCGGCTCGGCCTGCTGCAGATCGACAGCGTGAACGTCCTGGCGCGCGCCCACTACCTGCCGCTGTTCTCACGCCTGGGGCCGTACGATCGCGACCTGCTCGACGCGGTCTCGGTCGCCCGGCCGAAGCGCTTCTTCGAGTACTGGGGGCACGAGGCATCCCTTCTGCCCGTCGACATCCAGCCCCTGCTGCGCTGGCGCATGGCCCGCGCACTCCGCGGTCGGGGCGTCTGGCAGCGGCTCGAGCCCTTCGCGGGCGAGAAGCGAGCCGAGGCAGACGCTCTCCTCGCTCGGATCGAGAGGGAGGGGCCGCTGGCTGCCTCGGACGTCGCCGGCGGCAGGGCCGCGAAGGGCATGTGGGAGTGGAGCGACGCCAAGCACGCGCTCGAATGGCTGTTCTGGTCGGGACAGGTGGCCTCGACGCATCGTCGGAGCAGCTTCGAGCGCGTCTACGACCTTCCGGAGCGGGCTCTGCCCCGTGCCGTTCTCGAAATTCCGACGCCGACCGGCGTCGATGCCCGAAGGGCGCTCCTCGCGCGTTCCGCGAAGGCGCTCGGTATCGCGACGGCGCACGATCTGCGCGACTACTACCGGATCCCGCCGGCGGACGCGGTCCCGGCCATCGAGCAGCTGATCGAGGATGGTACGCTCGTCCCCGTGCATGTCCGCGGCTGGCGGCATCAGGCCTATCTGCACCGCGATGCGAAGCCCGGGCGCAGGCTCGGCGCTTCCGCGCTACTCTCGCCCTTCGATCCACTCGTCTGGCACCGCCCGCGGACGGAGAGGCTGTTCGGCTTCCGGTACCGCCTCGAGATCTACACCCCCGCCCACAAGCGCGAGCACGGCTACTACGTGCTCCCCTTCCTGATGGACGGTGCGCTCGTCGCCCGCGTGGACCTGAAGGCGGACCGGAAGGTCGGCGCCCTGGTCGTCCAGCGTGCCCACGTCGAGCCGGATGCGCCGGCCGATACCGCGGAGCGGCTGCTAGGGGAGCTTCGGCTGACGGCTTCGTGGCTCGGCCTGGCCAGCCTCGTCGTCTCGCCGGTCGCCGCTCACCCCGGCCTGGAGGATGTCCGGGACATCGAAGCCCATTCATCAGCTGCCGGATCGCCGGTTTCCACGATCCGATCAGACCTCATCGCTTCGGCATAATCGTTTCGAGGATCATCTCCGAAGGGTGCGCGGCCCAATCAAGACGTCTTTGAGGTCTGTGGTAGTTCCAGAACGTGCTCGTATATTAATCGCCGGGGTGAGGCAGCCGTTGCGCGGAATGTCCGCTATGGAGAAGCGGCCAAAGTTCTCTGAATGACCCATATGGGCGTAAAGCGGCCGGCCGGAGTTGGCCGAAAGCGGCCCGTCCGGTTTTCGGCAATGCACGGCTTGAAGCAGAAATGCACGCCTGACCGAAAGTTCAGTAAGCGTTCGAAAGCCCGACTGTCCGTTGCCGGTCTCATGGGCCCGCTCGCCCGAAGACGTTCTGCCGCGATCAGGCGAGGACGGGTGCTTTGCTGGGTGCGTTGCCCACCAGCCGGCGCAGCATATCTGCAGAGCGGCTCAGCACACGGGAGAGCGGCGAGCGCCATAAGCCGTATCCGTCGTCGCACAGCGGATCGTTTACAACAGGGCTGCCATTGCTCCCGACAAGAACATTGCCGATATTTGGGTCAAGCCCCTGCGGCGACACGGCCCGCAGGTTGGCGACAAAGGCTTCATATTCGGGCCACGAGGCTCTGAACGCCTCGCGGATGCCGTCGAAGCTCGAATGATCGACACGAGGTTCGTGCGCCGGCCATTCGGCTCTGAACCGGTCGCGCACGCCCTCATCCATAGTGATGCCCGGATGATCTGCGATGACGGCGTGGGCGTAAGCCAACCACCAGACGTCGCGTGCAGGATTGGTCAGTCGTGTTCCCACGGTCATCAGCGCGCCACAGCGGCTGACATGCATGTCATGGATCCGCGGCGCATGCGGTCCATCCGATCCTGCGAAACCTTCGCGGAGCAGGGTCACATAATCGCCGAAACCGTCGGCCTTGCGGGCAAAGCGTACGACGACGTCAGGGTGGTCCGGATGGGCGTGGACAGTACCATGGTATCCGAAACCAATTTCGGACCAGCCCATGGCGAGGAGCATGTCATACGCCCTCGTGGCCGACCGTTCCTTGATGCCGAGGGCAACGAGCGAGGGGCTGAACGTTTTCTTCTGGGGCCTAAAACCAAACATCGCACCCACTCCCCCCGCCAGTCGAATATCCGATGCGACACGCGCTCAGCAGCCGCACAAGTGCGGTGTCGAGGATGGACCGGACGGGTAGGTCCGGCGAAGGTCGAAGTGACCCTGTCGATGTCGGGGGCAGCGTGACGCGGATGTCACTCCACTGTCATGGAATGACCCGAGCCTCCAGAAACTTCAATCCATACAGGAGCATAAATTTACATGCGTGGGGTGTGAATTTTCTCCAATCCACGGGTCCTGCGGAGGTCTTCCATCTCGGCCAGCAGGCTCCGAGCTAGAACCCCATCGGCTTCGCTCAAGCCGAACTCCGCCATAGGTCGGACGTGCCGAGCCGCGTGAACGGGACCGACCTCGACGTCGTCGAGGACGAGGTAATCTGTAATGCGGTTACGGGTTGCGTGCTCGTTGATCTCGTTGCCGCGCCCAGCCTGTTCGGCGGGGAGCATGGCGCCGGTCTTGGCATCTCGGCTTGTTGGCAGAATGGCGGTCCGCCAGTCGGAGTGAAAGCAGGTCTCGGGAAGCCCGGCTTCGATCAGGGCCGGACGGCAATCCTCGACGCGCCAAGTTGATGACACGACCACCCTAGCGTCGAACTCTCTTACGAGACTGGCGACGAGTGCGACCTGGGCCGGGTTGAGCCTATCCTTGCCGACACGCCGTTGATAGCCGACGGTCGTCACAACGCCGTCCACGTCGAGATAGACCGTCGGTGGTTCCTCCTGGCTACCGTCGTTCAAGGGATCAACCTCGTCTAGTGCAATAGTTCTGCATTCGCCGCGGATGCCTACAAGGTGACGCTGCCACCGTCCAGCACGCCGATGAAGAGCACCATTGGCATAGGCGGTGTAGCTATGCTTCGAAGCCCGGTACGATGGCTGAGGCTGGCCGATAGCAGCACGTCCGCTTTAAGCGTCTGAATCTAAGGAACCGGACCTTCCATGTGTCTGAGTCCAAAGACTCGGCGCGGTGTGTGCCAAGTACTGATAGCCACCTTCTTGAAGATATCTTAAATTCTTAAACTTGAAACACGCTAGGCTTTGACGCAAATTCTTGTCTGAAGCAATCTAACATGTTCCAAAACAAGCTATCAATATTTTGCGGCCGGCAATTTGATATTCAATTTCTGCAGGATGTTATAAATTTGGAGCGTTGATTGTGTTTTAGCGCCCAACGCTTTTCTGGAATGCGTAATAAAAACATCGGATGGCCTGTTTCGGCGGGGCCGCCGCAGAAGTCGATCCCACCATATCAGCGGGGTGATCCCGTCAACATACTGGTCGTTTGCACGACGATGACGACAAGTATTGATAATGCCGCGACCACTACCGCATAGGTTACGGTCTTGGTGAACTTGGTCATGGTTGCATCTCCCTCAGCCGCGCTTCCCGTTCTGCACGGCATCGATGGCGTCCTCGCTCGGCAGCACGAAGACTTGGCCGGGATAGATCAGGTCCGGGTCGCGGATCTGATCCAGGTTCGCGTCGTAGATCGCTGTGTAACGGTCGCCTTCGCCATACGTCCGCCGGCTGATCGCCCAAAGGCTGTCGCCGCGCTCGATCCGGGCTGTCCTCACCTCCGGGACGAAGACGATGGCGGCCTCAGGCACGGATCCGAGTGGATCGCGCGCGGGCCCCGAGGATGTCAGCTCCTGGGGTGGGCCGGGGATGGCATTTCGCGGCCCGTCCGCGGCACCCGCGCCCTGGCTCTGGCTCAACGCCGTCGCCGGCGAGGGAGGTGTCGGATGCTGCGCGTTCGATGCCATCGTCCCGCCGTCCTCCTTGTCGGCGGCCGTCGCGGATGGTGCCACGCGCGAACCGTTCGTACCGGCGCTCCGAGCGACCTCCGGAACGGAGAAAGGCACCTCCGCGCGGCTGCGGACCTTGCCCGACGCAGTATCGACCTGATCGAGACGGACCTTGTAGGCTCCCGGCTTGACGCCTCTGCCGATGGTGAAGGTCACGGTGCCGTCGCGGCCGACCCTGGCGGGGGCGATCAGGGTGTCGTTGAGGTAGAAGCGCACGGTCGCTCCGGCCCCGGCCTGACCGCTGACGTAAAGCCGTCCGCCTTCCTGCACATCGACGCTGACGATCTTGATCGCGGCATCCCCCGATCCTTCCGCGACCGCCTTCCCCGACGGCGGAGACACTGGTGTATCCGAGGAGGCGGGCTTGGCCCCGTCGGACGAGGCTTGCCCCGTGCCCCCCGAACCGGCATCGCCGCCGTCCCCCGTTCGGCTGGATCGGGAGGCATCCTTGGCGACGGCGGCGGTCGAAGCGCCAGCGGCCGAAGGGGCCTCGCGGGAGCCCAGGACGTGTGGGGACGCTGTGCCCGTCATCGTCCGTGGTGGGGACTTGGCGTCGGGAACCGCGCGGGTCGCCGCCTGCGACGAGCCTGGCTGCGACAGCACCACGGTCGGCTTGTCGGGCGATGTCAGGGCCACCAGCGGCTTGGCATCGTGCGACGGGGAAACCGCCACCGCGACGCTGTCCCGCGATTGGCGAACGAAGCCTCTTCCATCGGTCACCCGGAGACCAATTTCGCTGTTGCCGGCCGGGAGCGCCGGGGGGACGACGGCAAACCAACCGTTCGCATCGGCGACCACCTTCGCCGTGGCCTTGCCATCGACCAGCAGTTCTATGGTGGTGTTCGTTGGCGCCTGTCCGGCTACGACGAGTTCCCCGTTGGGCTCGACGCGCACGGTGTCGAAGGTTGGCTCGCCCTGACCCGACGTTCCGGGATCCGTCGCGAAGCCCTGGCCAACGGAACCAACCGGAGCGACCGCATCCGAAGTGTTTCCTCGGCCGATGCCGACATCCGTCGGCGAGAGGGCCGCCACCGGTCGCGGGCCCTCGCCGAGCGACGCCTGAAGCCGCGACACGATCCGCCTGAGGGCGCCGTCGCCATCGCTCACGGCCAGGACCAGCCCGATCCCGAGGACGAGGGCAAGGAGCGCGATCGCCGCTCCGCGACGTCGTACCGGCGGCATCGCCGGCTTCGTAGAAGCCGGAATGGGCGTCGTCGCGCTCGCTCGGGGCACGCCACGCCGACGGAACAGGGCGGCGAGCAGCCCCACGACGACCAAAACGAGGGCGGGGAATACCCGAAGGAAGGCGCGGCTCAGGCGGGTCAGCATACCGTTCTCGTTTTCCTATGCCGCTGCGCCGCCTGTCCCGTTTTTCCGGGCATCGGGCCTTCGTTCGGTCGGAGCGGGTGCCCGGGCACCAGGTTCAGGCGCGAGGAAAACAGGCCTCGGCAACGCCGAAGCGCCCGTTTCCCTCGTCCCGTCGGTCAGTCGTCGGCCTCACCCGACGCCCCGCTCCGGGAGTGCTCGTAGGCGGCGATGGCCTGCGAACAGCCCTTCGACAGGTTCTGGCGATTGCGCTTGAAGCAGGCCTTCACCTCGGGGCCGCCCGGCTTCATGCCGGCGCACAGGCGCAGGTAGTCGCCCCCACAACTGGCTCGCATTGCCTCCATCTCAGGTCCGACCTGCGCCACGGAGGGCCTGGAAACGAAGACGGGGCCCGCGAGGGCGAGTGCCGTCAAGGCAAGGATACGGATGTTCATGATGCGATCTTTACGTGCGATGGCCCCGGGATGGTCGATCCACGCGGGTGGTTGCCCGCGTGGATCGCCGTCGTCTCAGCGAGCCGGCTGGCTCGGCACCGCGGCCGGCGGGGTGGCGAGCTGCTGGCGGGTTTCTGCGAGCTTCGCCTGGGCGGCGGACAAGTCCTGCCGAGCCGCGGCCAGCCGCTCGTCGAGGGCCGCCGCCTCTTTGTTGCGGGTGGCCAGCGTCTCGCTCAGCGTGGCCAGCTCGGCCTGAGCGTCTGTCTGGCGCTTGCGCAGGGCGTCGAGGGCCGCCGTGTCGGCATCGCGGTCGGCGGAGAGCTTCTGTAGCGCCTGCTCTGCCTGGCCTCGCTCGGACACGACGCGGTCCCGCTGCGCCTGGGCCTCGGCGAGTTCCTTGCGGACGTTCGCCAGGGCGTCGCGGGCCTGCTGGGCATCGCGGTTCGCCTGCTCGACCTCGGCGGCGAGCTTGTCCTTGTTGGCGGTCAGGGCTGCGACGGCCTGCTCGGTGTCCGTGCGCTGCTTGGTGGCTTGTTCGGTCGCGGTCCGGGCATCGGCCAGTTCCTTCTGGGCGGCGGCGGCGGCCTCGCGGGCGTTCTGCTGGCGCTCCTCGGCCTTGGCGAGGTCGGCCGTCTTGGCCGTGGCCTCCTGGGTCATGGTCGCGAGATCGGCGCGCAGCTTGGCCTCCTGCACCCGGGCGTCCTCGAGGCGGCGTCCGACCTCGGCGAGATCTTGGGTCCGGTCGACGGCGGCCTTCTCGGCGGTGGCGATGGCCTCGCGCAACGGGGACAGCTTCCTCTCGGCTTGCGTGATCTGGGATTGTAGATCGGTAAGCTTCTGCGTCTCGGCCTCGGCCGCCTTCTTCGCCTCGCTCGCCTTGGCTTCGGCCGCCTGCTGCTCCTGGTTCAGGGTCGCGGCGCGGGACTTCGCCGCCTCGGCCGCCTTGCTCGCCTGTTGGTCCTGCTGTTGGGCGGTGGCGATCTTGGCCTGCAACGCGCTCAAAGTGCCGGCGGTCGAGATCTGCCGGTCCAAGTCGGTCCGGAGCGCTGTCTGTTGGCCCTGCAGGTCCTCGATGCGATGGTCGCGGGCGCTACGCTGGCGCGAGCCGGCGATGGACGCGACGATGAGCCAGATCAGCAGGACGGTGGCCACGACCGCGAGGCTGAAGGGCAAGGGTCTGCGCAGTTCGGAGCGATAGTCGATGGCCATGGGGTTCTCGCAAGGTCGGGGAAAGGCGGTGGATCGAACCCCGGCGCGGCGTCGCCCGGCGTCTCGTACGGCCGGCGCCCTGAGGCACCGGCCGCGTCGTGGCCTCAAGCCGGGCGGCGGCCGTCGGTGGCGTAGCGGTCGATGGCCGAGGGCAGCTCGCGCGAGAGGCGCGACAGGAGTGCGCTGCGGCTCAGGCCGGTCTGCTGGGTGAGGTGGTCGAGGGTGTCTGGGCCGATGGCGCGTTCGAGGTCGGCCTCGGGGATGTCGCGGTTGACACCCTGGTTGACCCACGAGTTCGCCGTCTCGCCGTGGCCCCCTTTGGTGAAGTGGTCGACGAGTTCGCTCAAGCCGCTGGCGATCAGACCGCCGACGCCTGCCGTGCCCAGACCACCAAACAGGTTGCCAAGATTGCCGATGCCACCCGTGGCGCTGGTGTGGGATGCGGTGTTCGGGATCGGCGGGACAGTGCCGTGGCCCGGGTTGAGCGAGGGGGACAATGGGGCGTCAGGGGCCCTCAGCAGCTCGGCGAGCTTGTCGCGGTTCTGGTAGCCGGCCACGGCCAACAGGCCCAGCAGCGCGGTCATCGAGGGATAGCCTTTGCTCATCGGTTTTCCTTGTCGGTTAAGAGGATCGAACGGAGGTCCGCCCGCGGGGACTCCGCCACCGTGCCGGCGACCGGGATCTGACCCGGCTTGGGGCCAGGCTGGTTTGGGAGGGAGGGGCTAGAACTCGGTCGGCTTGATACCGGCCTTCTCCATCCGCTGTTCGGTCTCGCCTGCCAGCGCCTGCAGACCTTGCCGCTCGGGCATCTGGAGAACCGGATCGAGGGCGCGCATCGAGCCGTAGAGGCCGGCGGCTATGGTCGGCCGCGAGCACCGCGCTGCCGCAGCCGCAGCCGCAGCCGCAGAAGACAAGGACGAAGGTGCCGATGAACTCGGCAAGGTACGGGCGCATGGATGGCGAGCTTTCGGATCGAGGTCGGGGATGTCCGCGGGGTGTCGGCAACACGAGACATCCACGGATCCGCGCGGGCGTCCGGGAGCTATGCCATCATGGACCCGGGCCCGCCGCGCTGGCGGACCCGGTGGTTCGGGTGATCACGGGCAGGGGTGACGGTCGCCATCGTTGCCAAGATAGGTGCCGCTGGCGGCATCGTAGGAGCGGAAGCGACGGGCGCAGGCGGCGACCGCTTCCGGATCGGGTCCGCCCTGCACCACCACCGGGGCGGCCTGAGCCTGCGAATTCGCGATGGCGCCACCGATAATGGCGCCGGCCGCCAGTCCGGCGACGCCGGCGCCGACGGCTGCGCCGACCCCGGGTCCGCGACGGTAGCCGTAGCCCCGACCATAGCCGTAGCCCCGCCCGTAGCCGCGCCCGCCACGCCAGCCGTGACGATGACCGATCCGCCTGTACTGGACGTAGTGGGTCGGCAGATCACCGCGAACCAGCGCTTCGACGGGCGCGGCGGAGGGCGGTGCCGCATAGGCCGGCAGGCCGACCAAGGTGGCGGCGACGGTGGCGGCGAGGGCGAGGGTCAGCTTCATCGTGGATGGTATCCTGGAGGGGGTTCGACAGCGACGGGAAGGTCAGTAGCCCCGACGATTCGTCGGCGCGGAGGACCAACGACCGAGCCGGCGGCTGACGTAGGCGATGACCTTCGGGAGCACGAAGGCGGTGATCAGCTTGCGGATCATGGGACGGGCTCCAGGATTGCGGGTTCAGCGCCGGCGACGGGACAGCCAACCGACCGCGAAGGCGACGGCGGCGAGGCCGAGCAGGGTGGAGGTGCGGTTGTCGTCGGCGTAGCGCACGGCCTGCCGGCCATAGGTGGTGCCGCGCTTACGGGCGTGGCGGGCGAGATCATGGCCGTCCGAGATGAGGTTGCCGGCCCGGTCGCGCGCGTCGTCGACGAGATGACGCCCGTCCTCGATCAGGTCACCGGCGCGATCCCGAACCTCATGCGCGATGTCACGTCCATCCTCGATGAGGTCCTCAGCCCGGTCGCGTGCGCGGCCGTAGGCATACTGCGCGCCGCCGGCGACTTGGTTCACGGCACCGCGCACCTGACGGGCCGGATCACCGGTGATGCCGCCGACGGCGGTCTGCGCGCAACCCTTGAGGTGTCGGGACGCGCCGCGGAACTGATCTCCGTTCATGGGATACTCCTGGATCCGAGGATGATCGAGGCGGCGGGACCTCGACAGGAGTTCCCGCCGCCGTTTCGGTTCAGCGCTTGCCGGTGACCTTGTCGACGACCGAGGCGATGCCGTCCTTGGCCTCGCCGACGGTGCGCTGAGCCTCGCCCTTGAGCTCCTGGGCCTTGCCCTCGACGACCAGCTTATCGTTGCCCGTGACCTTGCCGGCGGCCTGCTTGACGTTCCCGGCAGCCTCGTTGGCGAGGCCCTTAAGCTTGTCCGAGGTGCTACTCATGGGATGGCTCCTTCGATGTGAGAGGGGGGATATTCAGGCTCGGGCCGGTCGTTGAGACCGGCCGGGGTGGTCGATTCAGACGCGACGGGCGTCGTAGCTGGCGGCGAGGGTGTGGAGCTTCGGGGCGCCGAGGCGGCCGCCGAAGAAGCCCGCCAGGGCGCCGAGGATCAGCGCGACCGCACCGTAGAACGCGCCCTGGGTGGCGGCCGACTTGGCGACGACGGCGGCGGCCTCAGCCTTCTGCTTGGCCGTGGCGACGGCCTCGGTGTACTGCTTCTCGTAGGTCTGGATCTGGGTCTTGGCCTGATCGACCGGGATGCCCTGGGCCTTGGCCAGCGCGTCGGCGGCGCGGTTCTCGGCCTGTGCCTTCTGCGACGCGTCACCCGTGAAGATGGCGCGGATCGCGGCGACGGCAGCCTCCTTGGCGGCCTGCGGATCCTGGCCGGCGGCTTGGTTGCGAACCGACTGCTCGATGCCGTCGAAGGGATTAGAGATCTTCGACAGCGAGGGGGCAGCAGCCTGGGCCGCCGTCTGCACTGTGCCGCCCACGAGGGAGCCGGCGCCGCCGAGCGTGCTGGTCACGCCCGAGAAGGCACCGCCGATGAGGCCACCGGCCGCCGAGGTCAGCAGGTAGAGCACCACCAGGGTCGTTACCGCCCAAGAGACCAGTCCGTGCAAGCCGGCAGCCCCGGTCACCGGCTTGCCCGACAGTCTTCCGGCGAGGAAACCGCCGGCCAGCGAGGCGACGATGCCGGAAGCTAAGAACCAGATGCCGGCGCCCATGGACAGGGTCGACGCGGCCGGGTTGTCGGCGGCTGTGGTGCTAACGCTCGACAGGCCGACACCGACGCCGACCATGTTGAGGACGACCTGGGTCACCAGCGCAGTGACGGCACCGGCGAAGATTGCGCCCCAAGACACCTGGTTCAGCAGGACGGTGCGGGTGTCGGCCGAGGCCGCGAGCGCGGTCGAGGGAATGACGGGGGAAGTGGACACGTACAGGTACTCCGGGTCGTCGGTCGTCCGAGAAGTTCGGTCGTTCGAGAGGGTGGGCGGGGAGGGAACCATCAGGTTCGGCCGCGCAGTCCCCGCGCGGCCGAACCGATCCGTTGCGGCGCGAAGGGGTCAGTCGCGGCCGTGGATGAGCAGGCCGAGGCCGTAGCCGAGCAGGCCAGCGACGAGCAGCGCGGCGATGGGGTGCTCGGCGATCTGGCTGGTGGCCTCACGGCCGCCCTGGCGCAGCGAGCGGCTGCCGTTCTCGTAGGCGTCCCCGGCGCGGTCGTAGACATCGCGACCGGTATTGCGGACGTAGCGTTCGCCGCGCTCGTAGGTGTCGCTCGCAGCACCCTGAGCGCGACGCGCGCGGTCCTCGACGTCGTCGGACCCGATCAGGCTGCCGACCGTGTCGCGGACCCTGCCGCCGAGGTCGCGTGCCGTGTCGGCTACCGTCTCCGCGGCGTCGCGCACGGTGTCCTTGGCCTGGCCGTACAGGTTCTCGGCGGCACCCTGAGCCTCGCGGGCGCGGCCCTCTACCGAGTCCCGCTTCGAACCGGTGAGGTCGCCCACCGTGCCCTGCACCTTGCCACCGAGCTCCTTGGCAGCGCCTGTGATCCGATCCGTATCAACCATAAGATGTGTCCTTTTCCAGTTCGAAGAGTGTTCGTCGGGTGCGACGCTTGACCGAGGCTACGGCTTAGGGGTGGCCTCCGGTTTCACGGCGGACTTCGGTAATTTCTGCTGGGACTTGCCCTCAGCCTCGACTTTGGGGTCGCCGACCAACTTTCCGATGGCTTCCGCGATCGAGCCTCTGATCTTTTCGGAGCTGTCCGTCGTCTTCTGGGCGTTCACGGTGCTCTCCAAAGCCTGGACGATTGACGCAACCGTCAGGTGGCCCGCCGATCCCGCCGAACAATGATGCAGATGTACCAGTTGGCAGGTTTTTATTTGCCAGGGCCAGAGGCCGGAAAACCGTTGTCGCGGCCCCAGACGATCGCTTCGGAGCGCTTGTGGACGCCGAGTTTCCGGTAGAGCGACGCGGAGTGGTTCCGCACCGTGTTCCTGGAAAGGTGGAGCCGCCCGGCGATGGCGTCGTCTCCGAGCCCCTGGCAGATCAGGTCCAGGATCTGTCGTTCGCGCACTGTGACGTTCGGGACAATGCCGTCTTGGTGGTCGGCTCCGGGCCGGCGCAGGTTGGCGAGCTTCTCGATCAGCCCGCGGCTGAACCACGAGGTGTCGGCCATCACCACTTCGATGGCCTCGAACAGCTCGCGCTCGCTGCGCTTGCGCTCGGTGATGTCCTGCAGGACCATGAGGGCGAAGGTCTCGGTGCCGATCTCCACGCGCTCGGCCGAGACCAGGCAATCGAAGTTGGTGCCGTCCTCGTGCCTGAGGCAGACCTCCAGGCCGAGGACGTAACCGGTGCGCGCCACCGCCGTCTCGAACTTGATCCGGGCGGCATCGTGGACCCAGAGGCCGAGATCCGCTGGCGAGCGCCCGGAAACCTTGTCCGTTCCGTAGCCGAATACCCGGGTGAAGGCCTCGTTGGTGCTCGTGACCGCGAAGCCGTCAGCGCGCGCCAGCAAGGTGGGCACGGGCGTCAGGCGGAACGCCTTGGCGAACCGTTCCTCGCTCTGGCGCAATGCCGTCTCCGCCTTCCGGCGCAGGTCCAGGTCGGCGAAGGTGAACAGCATGCATGGTTCGTCGCCCAACTCCATCGGCTGGCCGGCGACGATGACGTAGCGGGTGCCGCCGTCCGGCAGGTCGAGGCATGCCTCCATCTGCGGGATCGTGGCGCCCTGGTTAAGCCGGTTGATCGCCAGGTCCCGGCTCCGGGCGCCGGCCAGCACGTCGACCTCGTAGACGCTGCGCCCGATCACGGCGTCGCGGGTGTATCCGGTCATCTCCAGGAAGCCGAGGTTCACCTTGACGTGGCGCAGGTCCGAGAGCCGGCAGATCACCGCCGGGGCCGGGTTGGCGTTGAAGGTGGCCTCGAAGCGCTCCTCGGCCTCGAACTGGTCCGAGACGTCCTTCAGGATGAGCGCGAGACAGCTCGGATTGCCCTCATGGTCGGTCGCGACGAGGCTGCGCAGGGAATGGACGAAGTCGACGTCGGGCCGGTCGGTCCGCTTCACGTCGACGATGACGTCGTGGAAGCGCTCGCCGGAGACGACGCGCTCCATCGGATACTGGTTCGGGGTGTGGTTGTTGCGGTAGCGAAGCGCGAAACGCTCGCGGTAGGCGTCAACCGTCCCGCCAAGTTCGTCGATAGTCTCAGCGCCATGCATCGCGAGGGCAGCCTCGTTGGCGTAGGCAATGGACTGGTCGGGCTCGACCAGGATCACCCCTTCGGTGAGGCCGGCGATGATCTGCCGAAGCTCATGCCTGTCGACGCCAACCGTCACCTTCGACCACCCTCCCAATGCCTGAATCAAGCCAAGCCGTAACAGGCCACCGCACAGGAGGGTTCCAGTGCAGACTAGCGATCGATTGGTATATTTGGATCATTGACGTGAACGTGATCGATCAGTCAGAACCGTTTTTGTGATCTCCACCGTATAGGGGCGGATACAACCAGTCGTTGCCTGCATGAAGATCGAGTCCCCTGCATGTACTTAAGAACGATCTCTGACGAACCTTCGCCGATCGAGGGATTGCCCCGTCACGTCCAGGATGCAATCGGACGGCAACTGAATGAGCTCATCCCTGAAATAGATGCGGTCGAAGACGATACGCGGCTCGGCCAGGTTTTGCTTCGCCTCCGTGCCGCCTTACTCGACGCCGAGGCGGAACGACAGGTCACAAAATCGTTTGGCGACGAACTCATCGCCCTCGTGCCGCGCCTGCGCCGCTTCGCCCTGGTGCGGACGGCCGCCGCCGCCCAAGCGGACGACTTGGTCCAGGCGACTCTGCTCAAGGCCTGGGAACACCGGTTCCGGTTCGAGGACGGCACGAACCTCATCGCTTGGCTGTTCACGATCCTCCGCAACACGCATCTGAACCAAAGCCAGCGCATGCGGCGCGAGATCGAGGACGTTGACGGGGCCATCGCGGGTACGCTGTCATCGGCACCCGACCAAGAGCATCGGATCGCCCTCTCCGAGTTGCAGGGCGCGCTGGAGACCCTTCCCGAGGACCAACGCGAGACCTTGCTGCTGGTGACGGTGGACGGGCTCCGGCACGAGGAGGCGGCTGCCATCCTCGGCTGCCAGGTCGGCACAGTGAAAAGCCGGGTGAGCCGGGCGCGGGAGCGGCTCGCTACGGCCTTGGGTCTGTCTTGACTGCGCCGACACCCGATGCCGAGGAGGTCGGCCTACCGTTCGATCCCTCCCCCCTCGCCGCACAGGTCCGGGCTGCCCTGAACAGCTACCTGCGGGAACGCGCATCCGACCAGCGCCTGGCCTTCTGGAAGGCTGTCGCCCTCGGCTACGGCGGGGACTTCGAGGAACTCGCCGGATGCCCGGTCCGGGCACCCACCGAGTTCTAAGTCCTGGGCGGGTGCTGCAGGGGCAGGACACTCGGGCGTCGCCATCACGTTCGATTATACCAAATCGTTGCCCTTAAAAATGATGCATCTGCATCATTGAGCGCCGGCATGACGGATATATCTTTCCGCTATCGACGGACTCCCCGAGGCGAGCGGCGAGACGGCCTCGACGGTGTGCCGGGCCATAAGAATTTCCCCGATCAGGTCCGGCATGGCCGCAGGGCCGGGCGTCGTGCCGCTCCGGGCGCGCGTCTGGCCCGTAGGCGATCCATCACGAATGGCCCTGGAGGATCTCACGAATGGCCAATCCCGGTATGCCTGACCCCAATCCCGGAGGTGACATCTCTCCGGAGACGCCGTCGCGACCGGTTCCGGACGAGCGGCCGCTCGGGCCGGACGAGCCCTCCGTGCCCTATAAGGATACGCCCATTGTGGAGCGGGTCGAACCTGGGATCGACTCCGATCCTCTTCCGGGTGTGCCGACCGACCCGGGCCAACGCGCCTGAGCATATCCTTGGAGGCATACGAGGCGCTTGCCATCCAGGAAGCCGTCGAGTCCGGCATGGCACGTTCCGAACTCATGGCGACCCTCGGGGGTCTGCGCTTGACGGAACTCATCCCGCCCCATGCCGGCGAGCCGATAGCGGACTTCGTGGCCCGGGCCACGGGCGAACTCATGGTCCGCTATCTGTCCCTGGACGACGACGACATCGTGCCGCCCCTGACGGGCCGGTCCTGAAGAGGAGCCCATGTCACCCCACTGGAAGATCTCCGCGCTGGCTTTGACCATTGCGTGCGTCGCCCCAGCTCCAGTCGCTGCTCAGACCAAATTCGATGGGCGATGGTCGGTCTCCGCGACCGTCGATGGCGGCAGCTGCACTGGGCCGTACCGATATCCTATCGTCGTTCGTGACGGCGCCGTCGATGACCCGGGCGGCAGCATGACCAACGCCTCCGGACGGGTCGCGGACGACGGCCGCATCGTCGGTTCGATCAAGAGCGGGCTGGCCAGCATCGCCGTCAAGGGACGACTCCGAGCATCCGCCGGATCAGGGCGCTGGAACCTCGCCGGTCCTGTTTCCTGCAGCGGTCGCTGGACGGCAAGCAAGTTCGGCTGACGTGGCAGGCACCTCGCCATTGACATTGCGAAACAAGATGAGCGTCTCCCGACATAATAGGAAACAAAAATCTCAGAATAAAATCGCAACCGCAAAGTAGATATGCTTGTTTAGCATCTATCACAATAGAGGAGATGCCAATGCGGATGAAAATCGCTGGGGCGGCCGTTCTCGCTCTTGGTACGATTGCTGCGACCGCCGGGGCTGCCGAGGCACGGGACGGCTGCGGCATCGGAGGGCACCGCGGATTCTACGGATATTACCGCCCGAACATAGTGTACCGCCCAGTCGTCTATCGTCCGGTCTTCTACGGCTACCGCCGGGTTGGCTGGTACGGCCGGCGCTGGCACCGATGGGGTGGGTATCGCCATGTAGGCCTCCATCGTCCCTGGGGATGGCACGGCGGCTACAGGCATGTCGGCTGGCACGGCGGCGGCTGGCATCAGCGCTGGTGACTTGTGACGAGGCGCCCGGTTCGATCCGGGCGCCGTCCTGCGCTGAGAATCCGGATCCCCCCTTGCAGGCGTCGGTCCCCCGCCTTCTCCAGGGTTGGCACAGCGAGGCCCTCGTGAAGTTCGTTCGCGAGGAATGGACTGCGCGCCGGCGCATCGCACCCGCAATGCTTCCAGCCGAACTCAGGGTGTACAGTCCCGACGTGTGATGGTGCATCATGGACGCTGATGCGTCAGGCGGAGGTTGTACTCTGGCAGGAATTCTTCGTGGCAGGAATTTTTCACGGTAGCGCCCGAACGACGCCGCGTGCCTCATCCTGAGCCGGCCTAAGGACGAGCCGAACTCCAAAGGTCGAAGGAAAGTAGCCGCGCCCTTGTCGTGGCGTATGACCTGACCCCGAAGACGGTCGCCAAATGGCGCGGGCGCGGGGTGACGACCGACGCTCCGATTGGGCGGAAGATGCCCAAGAGTGCCGTGCTGACGTCAGCCCAGGAAGCCATCGTGGTCGAGTTCCGGGGTCGGACGCTGCTGCCGCTCGCCGATGTCCTGGGCTGTCTGCGCGACACGATCCCGAACTTGAGCCGCTCGGCCCTGCAACGGCACGGCATCTGCCGTCTTCCGGCAGCCGAGACGGCGCAGGCACGCAAACGCTTCAAGACCTACGAGATCGGCTACGCGCATATCGATAGGTGCGAGTCGCGCCACGCGGACGGCAAACTGATCCTGTTCCTGGCGATCGACCGGGTTTGCGGCCACCGATACCGTCGGGCAATGGGCCTACCTGAACGGGGTCGAGATCGACTTCTCCCGACCGGGCAAGCCGACCGACAACGCCTACATCGAGTCGTTCAACGGCCGCCTCCGAGTGGAGTGCCTGAACGCCTCGTGGTTCCTGTCACTGGCCGATGCCCGCGAGCGCATCGAGGAATGGAGGTGCCACTACAACGAAGATCGACCCCACACGGCCCTGGGCGGCTTGACGCTCTGAGCCTTCGCCAACCAAGCTGTCACAGCCCAAGAACTTGCTTAGGCCGTGGACCACAAACGGGGTCAACTCCAACAGCCCGAGAATTTGCATAGGCCGTGGACCACAAACGGGGTCAACTCCATGTCTGGGCGCCGGTCTTCGGCTCGCCTTCCTGGTAGCCCCATGCGCCCGTTCCGCCCTGCCGCTGGGCGGCGCCCTGCGTGCTGCCACGGTCATGGCCTCGCCGATTTCGACGGCCTTGGCGACGAGGTGGATTATGGATGGCACGGCGGAGGCTATCGTGCAGTTCGTTCGCGCTGAATTGGCTGCACGCCAGCGTATCGCAACCGCACTGCTACTGGCTGGGACCTACACCGCCGATCCGCATGCGTTCCACCTCTGGATCACGCTGCCGGCGGGCTGGACGCGCTCGGCCTTCGCCAGCCAAGGCCGGTCGGCAGGGCTCGGCGTGATCGGCAGCGATCCGTTTTGCGTCGCGGGACCGCCACCGGAAGCGGTGCGTCTCTGTCTCGGCGGCCCCTCGACTCGGCAGCAGATTACGCACGGACTGGAGGTGCTCGCCCACGCCCTCAAAGGCTCGCCGGTTCTTGCGTCAGCCTACATCTGAATTGCCCCAGGCAGGCAAGGGTCGGAGCGCTCAGACGGTCCCCTCAATATACGCATGGCAGCCGCACCCTTCGCCCGTAGGATGATAGGGAAACGCGACGCCGCCGATGGTCGTTCGGTCCGACTTTTTAGGTGGCTGGTAGTGTCGAGGACCGCGGTCTGCCGAAGCACCCAACGCGAAAGGCTAACAGCCCCGTGCTAAGGTCTGCTTAGGGGATATACCATTTGGTGGCCGAATGTCCGGAATGGGCGCAAAGCGGAACGTCCGGTTTCGGAGGGCGGGTTGCGACTTGGTAATGTCTCACGCCGATAGTGGCGTACCGGGTAGCCGCTAGGCTTTAAAATTATCGCGCGACCTCAATGACATAAGTGTTCGCGTTTTTGTTCAGACTGGCGCGCCATTCCTACGAAGTTACAGGACGGATGCAGGGCCTAGCCCTTTCCCGTCGCAGACAACCAACCACCCTCAGGATCTGGCGTAGTGCCTGACAGGGAACGTCAGCGCGATCCCGTGTCCGTGCGATCCTCAGACGCCCAGCCGCGCCGGAGCGGCCGGGCCTATCTGTCGGTCAAGCGACCTGTTGTGCGGGTGACGCCAGACCCAGCTCGGCGCGGAACACGGCTTCCATCTCGCGCCGGATGCGGATGGCCTGATGGCTCGCATCGTAGGCCACGTCGCTCCAGCGGACCGGATGGCCGGCCGGGATGTCGTTGGTCAGAAGGAGGTTGTGCGCCAGACCGATCGGCAGGGCGTCCTCCCGTAGCGAATCGGCCGTCGGCATCAGCGTGCCGTAGACCGTGAAGCCGCCCTCGCCGTCGAGGCGCTCGCCGGCCTTCAGGGCGCGCTTGGCGATGGCCGCCACGTCCCCGCGCCAAGCCCCGGTGGCGCCGGTGGCTTCGCCGCGCACCGCGATGGACGCCACCGAGATCCCGAGTTCCAGGCCGATCAGGTGGTAGGGCTTGTAGGTGGCGGCGTAGCGGCCGCTGGCGTCGGTCTTCAGCCCGTATTGCGCGAAGCATTCCTGCACGTAGCGGCTCGGCGCCTCGAACACCGCGAAGACGCCCCAGCGCAGGTCGCGGAACACCGGGCGCCCATCGCGCTCCAGCGACGACACCACTTCGACGGTGCCGCGCTCGGTCAGGATCCCGCCATCGGCCACCGGACGCAGGAGCGTGGGCAGGTCGTCGACCCCGCAGGGCGGGAAGGCCAGGCCGTCGCGCGGCGGGGTCAGCCCGCAGGCATTGGCCACCGCGGCCATCTCCAGGGCCGACTTGGTCCCGTCCAGGAAGGCGTTGAACATCTGCGCGTTGAAATCGCCGCCGGCGACCTGCTCGGCGCTGAAGCCGTAATGCCCCCAGACCGTGTCGGGGGTGGAGGCGTGGTAGGCCGGCAGGTACTTCGTGCCCTTGCCGGCGCAGACCACCTCCAGGCCGATCGTGCGCGCCCAGTCGACCAGCTCGGCGATGAGCGCCGGCTGGTCCCCCGAGGCCATGGAGTAGATCACACCGGCCTCCGCGGCGCGGCGGGCCAGGAGCGGGCCGGCGAGCACGTCGGCCTCGACGTTGACCATCACGATGTGCTTGCGGTGTTCGCAGGCCTTAAGGACGTGGCGGATGCCGGCGGCCGGGCTGCCGGTGGCGTCGATCACGATGTCCAGGAACGGGCTGGCGATTAGGGCGTCGGCGTCGTCGCCGACGCAGGTCGCCCCGGTCCGCGCGGCCTCCTCCAGGGTCGGGGCCGCGAAGCGGGCCTCGTCCCAGCCCACCCGGCGCAGGGCCTGGCGCGCTCTGTCCGGCGACAGGTCGGCCACGGCGATCAGGTGGATGCCGGGCGTCCGGGGCGCCTGGGACAGGTACATCGAGCCGAACTTGCCGGCGCCGATCAGGCCGACGCGGACGGGGCGACCCTCGTCGGCGCGACGCTGCAGCTTGGCGAACAGGGACATGGCGCTCTCCCGGCGTTTCGCGGTCGGTCGGACCTCTCCGCCCGTGCCCGCCGCGTTTGTGGGGTCTTGCCGGTTCGGCATTATCATGCGCTTCCGCACCTGCCCATGCGGTGCACCTGCCCATGCGGTGCACCTGCCCATGCGGTGCACCTGCCCATGCGGTGCACCTGCCCATGCGGTGCACCTGCC
>NZ_CEEDEA010000031.1:0-7009 GCF_979253755.1 Methylobacterium sp. AC315 | reverse complement strand
CATGCGGCGACCCTGGCCCATGCGGCGACGAAGGGACGTTGCCGCCAGGTGGCACAGCCTAGCCGGCGACGCGGCTCTCCTGCTCCCGCTCGAGGAGCCATCGGCGGAACGCCCGGATCTTCTCCAGATTCCGGTCCCGGGCACGGCTGCAGATGAAGTGGAGGTCCCGGTACAGGCTCTTCAGGCGGCCTTCGCCGAGCCGCACCAGCTGCGCGGCGCCGAGTTCGGCCTGGGCGAACCGCAGGCTCTCCAGCGCCACCCCGAGCCCCTGGACCGCGGCGGAGATCACCAGGGCGCCGCGATCGAACGCCGCCCCGGGCGCCGAGGCCGGCGCCGGCAGGCCGTTGAGGGCGAACCAGTCCGGCCAGCGCACCGGGCTGAACGACGAGTCCAGCCGGGGGATGCGCGCGACCGTCGCGGCCTCGACCGGACCGAGCGCCCGGGCGAGATCCGGCGTGCACAGGGCCGCGATCTCTTCCCGGCCGAGCGCCTCGACCGTCAATCCCGGGCCGGTCGGGGGGCTGCCATAGGCGATCATGATGTCGATCTCTTCGTGTCGGGCGAGATCGACCGGCTCGGCGCCGCTGGAGAGGCGGATGCCGATGCCGGGATGCGCCGCCACGAAGGAGGGCAGCCGGGGCCCGAGCCACTTCGCCGCGAAGCTCGGCGTGCAATGCACCGCCAGCGACGAGGGCGACGGCGGGCTCAGCTCGGCGCAGAGCGCCTCGATGGAGTCGAAGGCCCGCGCGAGGCCGGCACACAGGCGCTCGCCGTCGGCGGTCAGGATGGCCCGGCGGTTGGCGCGCCGGAACAGGGCGCGCCCGAGAATGCGCTCCAGTGCGCGGACCTGGTGGCTCACCGCCGAGGGCGTCAGGTGCAGTTCCTCGCTCGCCCGGGCGAAGCTGCCGAGACGCGCGGCTGCCTCGAAGGCCCGCAGCGCCGGAAAGCTCGGGATCTGCCGCATGCTGCAATCCGTGAAATGGATTCACGGAAATCGTGAAAAATCGTCGTTTGTCAACGACGGATGGTGGCACGATAGTGCCGATCGGGCTGCGAAGACGGCCGGGACGACAGCCAGACGCGCCGGGGCGGCCGGGGATACCCCGCCGTTCGGCATGGCCCCGCGCCGGGCTGGACGCGGACGGTCCGCATTCCCGCATCACCCGACGAGAGGACACGCCATGCTCGACGACCACGCCCACGACAGCGATGTCGCCATCGACCTGCCCCCCGACAGCGCCGGCCGCAAGCGGACCTCGATCTACCAGCCCGAGCAGGCAGGCCTGATCTTCCCGGAGATCCCCCAGTTCGCCAACCACGCCGAGGCACGGGAATACCGCAAGCAGCACCTCGTGGCGGCCTGCCGGGCCTTCGCGATGCACGGGTTCGATTACGGCTTCGCCGGGCACCTCACGATCCGCGATCCCGAGCGCCCGGACTTGTACTGGACCAACCCGATGTGCGTGCACTTCTCGCAGGTGCGGATGTCGAACCTGATCCTGGCCGACCACAAGGGCGACGTGGTCGAAGGACGCTACGCGATCAACCGCGCCGGCTTCGTGCTCCACGCCGCCGTGCACGACGAGCACCCCGACGTGATGGCGATGTGCCACGCGCACACGACCTACGGCACCGCCTGGTGCGCCACGGGCCGGCCGCTGGACATGATCAGCCAGGATGCGGCTGCCTTCTACGACAGCCACGCGGTGATCGGCGCCTCGGCCGGGGCGGTCGCGGTCGAGAAGGCGAGCGGCCTCTCGGTGGCCCAGCAGATCGGCCGCAACCGTGGGGTGCTGCACCAGAACCACGGCCTGCTCACCTGCAGCCGCCACAGCATCGACGACGCGGCGTTCTGGTTCATCGCCCTGGAGCGGGCCTGCAAGCAGCAACTCCTGATCGAGGCGACCGGGATCAAGCCGCAGCTCCTGTCGGAGAAGACCGCCCGCTACAGCCGCGAGCATGTCGGCAGCGACTATATCGGCTGGCTGCACTTCCAGACCCTCTACAGCCACATCGCCGCGACGCAGCCCGACATGTTCGCGTGAGGTCGCGCCGGTACGAAGCCGGCCGCGAACGGGTCGCCGCTTTCCGAAAGGGCCGTCCGCAGGGCCGGCCCCTCCGCCGGCGACGCAAGATTTGCCTGTCGACAACCCATAGGGGCCGCAACCTTTCGGGTTCGGGAGCGGTCGTCTCCGCGGCGCGGTTCGACCGGGAGGCCGGCATGATGGGATTGGGCGTGTTCTGCGTGGCGGCCGGCACGGGCCTGGTCGCCGCGTCCCTGTGGGCGCCGCGATACCGGGCCTTGCTCGAAAGGATGGGCGGCTGCCTGTTCCTGGCCGGGCTGGGCTTCGCCGGGGCGGACCTGGCGCTGGCATCCTGATCCAGGGCGATGAACCGGACCGATGCGCGGGGTCTTCAGAGCATGGGCTTTTCAGGGCATGGGGTTGCCAAGCTTGGCCATATAGGCCAGCTTGTACGTAAGTAATGCGTCCCGATTGGAACTGCCCAGGAGTGCCAATGCTGGTCAATCACGAGCGCCGCCTGCTCAATAAGGCCGCCGGTTCCGGCAACTCTCGGATCTCCATTGAGCGAAAGCCGAACGCATCCTGGCCCGGCGATCACAGCCGGCTCACGGCCCTCGAGAGTGTCGGCCACCTGGAGCGGATCGCGGTCGGCGACGGGCTCGCGACCTGGCAGATCACCGCGAGCGGGTTGACGCAGCTTCAGGCGTTCGTCGGCGGAGACGCGTGATGGCGTCGATCAAGATCCGCGCGACCGACGACGGCACCTTCGTGGTCTACCGCAACGGCGCGGCGGTCGCCTCCGGGTTAACCCGCCTCCAGGCCGAGCGCTGCGCGTCGGTCCTCGGCTGGATCGCACCGCATTCCTGAGCGGGCGCGGCGGTAAGGAACCGTTAACCCTGTCGCTCTACGCCCATTGCACCAGCCGATTGCTGGCCTTCCACGCCCATCCGATTTCGCCCCTCAACACGGATGGGCGTGGAAGCCGAATTCCGGTCAGAGCGCGCGCGCGTAGCCCGGGCGCAGGTCGATGGCCTGTGCGGTCGCCTGCGAAAGGCGCACCTCGGTCAGCGTGACCTCGGCCCCATCCTTCACGGCCTCCCGCACGATCTTGACCCCGCTGTCGGGATCGTCCGCGATCACGGCGTAGAACACCGTCAGCAGGCAGTCCGGGGTGTCCTCGTCCCGGCGGGCGACCTTCACGATGAAGGCGGTTTGGTTCGGCTCGATCATGGCAGGCGTTCAGATCCGTCCTGGGCCGCACGTCAGGCGGCCGTCGCCGGGGGCGATATCGCGCCTCGGCGAGAGAAGAGGTACCCCGATCGGGGCCTGCCGCCCAGCCCGCATGGGGCAGTGACGGCGGTCGCCGGACCGTCAGGCCGCGGTCAGACGCTTGGTGTTCGAGGCGACGTGCTCGCGGTAGCGTGCGATGACCGTCTCGGGCGAGCCGCCGAGCATGAGCGTCGTCATGGCCTCGCCTGCGGCCTCCACCTTCTCGGTCACCATGGAGTGTGCCTCGGCCATCCCCTCGCTGCCGCCCCAGGCGAGGCGGACGAGGCGCAGTTCGACCACACGCTGGGCTTCGATCGCCAGCATCATCCACGAGAAGAAAGGATTGTACACGGCTCACTCCGAACCGCGACCGATGCGGCGGGGACTAAACTCGGCTGTCACCTTGAACGATCCACCGGCGGGACGCGGGTCCGACCCGCGTTACGGGCCGGGCCGCACCGCACCATGTTGGATCCGCGTTCAGATCACCCCCGCGCCAGCCGTTCGCGGATGAGGGTGTGGAGCGCGCGCAGGTCGCTGCCGAACTGCCGGATGCCCTCGGCGAGCTTTTCCGTGGCCATGGCGCTCTCGTTCATCTCCCAGCGGAACGAGAATTCGTCCGTCGCCGGCACCTCGGGCGGCTCGCCGTAGGATTCGGGCGACAGGGCGCGGGGGAGATCGCCCTCCGTCGCGGCCAGCTCCTCCAGCAGCTTCGGCGAGATGGTCAGCCGGTCGCAGCCCGCGAGCGCCTGGATCTGGCCGATGGTGCGGAACGAGGCACCCATCACGACGGTCTTGATCCCGCGCGCCTTGTAGGCGGCGTAGATCGCCCGCACCGACTGGACGCCCGGATCCTCCGCGGCCGTGAAGGTCTTCCCCTCGGCCTTGGCGTACCAATCGGTGATCCGCCCGACGAAGGGCGAGATCAGGAACACGCCGGCATCCGCGCAGGCCATGGCCTGGACCAGCGAGAACAGCAGGGTCAGGTTGCAGTCGACGCCCTCGCGCTGGAGCACGCGGGCCGCCTGGATCCCCTCCCAGGTCGAGGCGATCTTGATCAGCACCCGGTCGCGCGAGACGCCGCGCTCGTCGTAGGCGCGGATGATCGCCCGGGCCTTCTCCAGCGTCCGCTCGGTGTTGAACGAGAGGTTGGCGTCGACCTCGGTGGAGACGCGCCCCGGCACCAGCTTGGTCAACGCGACACCCACCGATACGGCGAGCCGGTCGGCCACCGCTTGGACGACATCCTCGGTCTCGCCGCCCTGCGCCTTGCCCCAGGCCACCGCCTCGTCGACGATCGGGGCGAGGCCCTCCATGCCGGCGGCCTTCAGCAGCAGCGACGGGTTGGTGGTGCAATCGATCGGCTTGAGCGTCTCGATGGCGCCGATGTCGCCGGTATCGGCGACCACCACGGTCATGGTGCGGAGTTGATCGAGCAGCGATGTCATCGTTCACCTCGTCGTTTGGCACAGCCGACGGTCGCGGACCGGGGCTCGCGGCCAAAGGCCCCGGCGCGCATCGTCCAGCGGGGTTCGCGTCGCCGCCGCCGGTGCGATACCGCTCCCGTCCCGGCGCGCTTCTTACCACACCGGACCGGGATCAGCCGACCGCCCGCCAGTCGCGCAGTGACAGGGACCACGCCTGTGCCTCGTGGTAGGCCACGGCCATGCGGCCGTGGCTGACGATCTTGGCCAGCATGACCGTGTCGCCCAACGCCGTGATCCGGATCACCGTCGGGCCGTAGCCGGCGTCGCCGATCAGGCAGGTCCCGACGCCCCAACCCTGCTCGCGGCAGATCTCCCCCGCGCACCGGTGGTCGTGCCGGGTCACGGATTGGCGCTGCGGGTCGCCGGCTGGGGATAGGACGGGTTGCCGCCCGGAACCGCGCTGCTGTTGGACGGCGAGGCCGTGCCGCCCGTGCCGTTCTCGCTGCCGGTGATCTGCTTGCGCGAGGCGTCCTGGCTCTTGCTGGCGTAATCGGGCGGGGAACTGGCGCCCTGCCAGGTCATCAGCCCGGCGAGCGCCGCGGCCATGAGCGCCACGCTGACGATCAAGACATACAGCGCAGGTTTGCCGCGCTTGCCCTGCCGGCCGTCCTGACCGGAGAGTTGTTCTGCCATTTCTGAACCTCGTTGACCCGCCGATGCGGCCGACGGTTAGCAACAGGCCGCCCGCCGGATGGGTCCGCCCCTGTGGCTTTATGCACCGCCCGGGGTGGTCCGGCCTGTTCGGGCCCGGCGGTGACGGCCGGCAGCGGAGGGCCGCGGCACCCCCCATCGGGGGATCGGGCCGGCCTCGGAGCCGATCCGATGCATCGGACTGCAGCACGCCGGACATTGGCCCTGGTCGATAACAACTGCGTCAGTGATGCAGGCATACCAGTGAAAACAACGCAGGTGAGGGAACCTGCTTGTGCGCAACCCGTTTGTGCCCCGCTGCCGATAGGGCAGGGAGACCATGCGGGAGCGGAACGGATCGCGCAACAGGCATCGCCGGTCAACCGATCGTGCTGACGCGCCATTTCGTAGTGCCGGCTCGACCGGCCATCGCAAAAATCAGAGGGAATACTTTCGCAGGAGCAGTATATTTATACCATTGATTGCGCCGTTACGAAGCGCATCTGGTGGTTGGTCCCGGGTCATCTCGAACGCAGCAGGGCGCCCATGGCCAACCGAGCGAAGATACTGTCCCCCGAGCATCTCAAGGCCTCGGTCAAGGAGGCCATCGGCAAGCTCACCGGCGATACCCAGGTCGAGGCAGAGGGCCGCCGGCAGAAGCGTGCGGCCCGGCCTCCGAAACAGGCCGAGCCGGGCACCGACTGACACAGGTTTCCAACCGGCGCTCCTCGCGGGCGCCATCCCCCGAAACACACCAACCCATCACCGGAGAACGACATGGTCGACATCGACAGGATCACGGGCGCCGCCAAGGATCTCGGCGGCAAGGTGCAGAGCGCGGTCGGCGACCTCACCGGCTCGAAGAGCGACTCGGTCGAAGGCCGGTTCCGCGAAGCGAGCGGGCAGGCCGAGAACCTCTACGGCCAGGCCAAGGACACGGTGCGACAGGCTGCCGGCCAAGCCTCCACCTACGCCGACGACGCCGCCGACTACGCCGAGGACGCCTACGAGCGCGGCGGCCACTACCTGCGCCGGGGAACCCGCGAGGTGAGCCATCAGGTCGCCGAGTACCCGCTCGCCTCCCTGCTGGTCGCCGGCCTGGTCGGCTTCGGCCTCGGCCTCCTCGTCAGCGCCAGCCGCGACTGAACCGCAGATCTCACTTCAACGACGACCGACGACCCGGAGTAGCAGCGTGACCACGATCCAGACCACCGTTCCACCCCTCGCCAGCCAGGCACAGGCCGATACCCGCGCCGTCCTGCTCAACCAGGTCTCCTGGGGCGCCATCTTCGCCGGCGCCACCACGGCCCTGGTCACCCAGGTGATCCTCAACCTGGTCGGCGCCGGCGTGGGGCTCTCGTCCTTCGGCCCCGTGGCCGCCGACAACCCGGCCGCCTCGACCGCCTCGATCGGCGCGGGCGTCTGGTTCGTCGCCTCGGGCATCGTCGCCTCGCTGATCGGCGGCGCCATCGCCGGGCGCCTGTCCGGCAGGCCGCTCGCGGGGACGGCGGGCCTGCACGGCCTGGTGTCCTGGGCGGTGACCACCCTGGTGGTGCTGTACCTGCTGACCTCGGCGGTCGGCGGCATCGTCGGCGGCGC
>NZ_CEEDEA010000030.1:0-40920 GCF_979253755.1 Methylobacterium sp. AC315 | reverse complement strand
GGGGCAGGCGGGGGAGAGGCAGGCGGGGAACGGACATGACGGCACCTGCCGGACGGGTATATCGAACACCCGTCACCCTGCCGTCCCGCGGCCGGGCCTGCATCCCGCCCCTTGCTGCCGAATTCCCGATCCCTCTCCTGAGTGCGTCATGGCGTCGAGCAACACCGATCACATCCATGTCGGGCGGGACACGTGGCTGTTCCTGAAGACCGGGACGAACGACATCCTGGGGCAGTTGGAGCGGCCGGAGGCGATGGCCGACCTGATCTGGGCGTGGCGGAGCCTCGTGTCCAACCGGGAGCGGCGGCTGCGGGCGTTCGGCATCCGGTATCGCCACGTGGTCGCGCCGGACAAACTGGTGATCTACGACAACCAGCTGGACGGGATCACCATCGCGCCCGCGGCCTCGCCGGCCTATCGGCTGATCCACACGGAGCCGGACATGGGTCCCGCCTGGCGGCGGGGGCCGCGGGGCCTCTACGCGGATTGGCGGCGCCGGAAGCGCTGGCGGCAGACCTGCATCGACCTGGTCGCGCCGATGCGGGCCGCCCGGGACACCGCAGACCTCTATTGCCGGACCGATACCCACTGGAGCTTCGACGGATGCTACCTGGCCTACGCCGAGATCTGCCGGGCCTTCGGGACGGAGCCACGGGCGGATCTGCGGGACCGGCCGTTCACCCCGGTCGATCATGACGGCGACCTGGGCAGTGCCTTCGACCCGCCGCGCCGGGCGCCGTCCCGGGCCTACCGGATCCAGCGAGATTCCGTGCGGACCTTTGCCAGCCCGATCGTCGCGGCGCGGGAGAAGGCCGGGCTGCTGCACACGCTGCACGGCGGCGCCAACGTGATCTACCGCAACGAGACGGCGGCCGATCCGCGCCGGCTGGCGCTGTTCGGCGACTCGTTCTCGCACGTCATGCCCTACATGCTGACCATCCTGCTGGCCGAGACGTTCCGCGAGGTGCACTTCGTCTGGAGCACGTCGCTCGACTGGTCCTACATCGCGCGGACGAAGCCGGACCTCGTCCTGACCGAGGTGGCCGAGCGGTTCATGGCCCAGCTGCCGGACGACAGCTTCTCCCTGGACGCCTACGTGCAGGAGCGGTTCGGCGCCGAGCTGGCAGCCCAGGCCTGAACGGCGCCGTGCCGAGCCGCGCGGCGGCCGGCGCTCAGCCCTCGAGCTTGGCCATCAGCGCATCGGACAATGCGAAGTTGACGTAGACGTGCTGCACGTCGTCCTGGTCCTCGATCACCTCGACCAGGCGGATCAGCTTCTCGCCGGTCTCGTCATCGACGTCGATCGTGTTCTGCGCCTTCCAGACCAGGCCGGTGCGGCTGGGCTCGCCGAACCGGGCCTCCAGGGCCTTGGCGACCTCGCCGTAGGATTCCTGCGCGCAGACGACCTCGTGGCCGTCCTCACTGGAGCTGACGTCGTCGGCCCCCGCCTCGATGGCCGCCTCCAGCATCGTGTCGGCATCGGCAACGCTCGCCGGGAAGCCGATCACGCCGACCCGGTCGAACATGAACGCCACGGCGCCGGTCTCGGCGAGGCTGCCGCCGGACTTGGTGAAGGCCGAGCGCACGTCGGAGGCGGTGCGGTTGCGGTTGTCGGTCTGCGCCTCCACGATCAGCGCGGCGCCGCCGGGGCCGTAGCCTTCGTAGCGGATGTCCTCGTAGTTCTCGCCATCCGCTCCGGCCGCCTTCTTGACGGCGCGCTCGATGTTGTCCTTCGGCATGTTCTCGGCGCGGGCCGCGATGATCGCCGCGCGCAGGCGCGGGTTCATGGCCGGGTCCGGCGTGCCGAGCTTGGCCGCCACGGTGATCTCGCGGGCGAGCTTGCCGAACACCTTCGAGCGGACCGCGTCCACCCGGCCCTTCCGGTGCATGATGTTCTTGAACTGCGAATGGCCTGCCATGTTGCGTGAGACTTTGTTCGTTGGCGAGGGCGGGCGTCCGGGACCCCGCCGTCGCGGCTGTGAGGTCGCCGCGTTATAGGCCGCCGGCTTCCGACGAAGCAACGCGCCACCCGATCGTCGCGACCGCGGAAAGATCGCCCGCGCCGGGCGTTGGCGCGGGACATGTCAGCTGGAAACCCGATGCCGCGCCGGACCGAACACAGCAGGACAGCGACGACGCCCCCGACCGACGACCGCCGCTGGCTCAAGCTCGGGATCGCCACGCTGCTCGGCGCGGTGGCCGGTTCGATGCTGTTCGCGACCGAGGCCAAGGGACGGCCTGAGGGGCGGCGGCGCTAGAGCGCTCGCCGCCGGAGTGGATCCCTAGTCGGCATCGGCGAGCGCGTTGAATTACGGATCGCGAGCGTCGAGCGATCCCGCCTCACGCCGCCCGGACCGTGGTCAGGAACCGCCCGACCGCGGCGGTCAGCCGCTCCGACTGGTGCGACAGCTCGAAGGCCGAGGTCAGAACCTCGGCCGCCGCCGCGCCGGTCGTCTCCGCCGCCCCGGCCACACCCCGTGATGGTGCGGGTTACCACCCCGGTGCCGGAGGCCGCCGGACCGACATTGCGGACGGATCTCCCGGGTCGCCGCATCCTGCTGCTCCACCGCCGCCGCGATCGAGGCGGACACGGTGCTGAATTCCCGGATGCGGCCGCCGATCTGCCCGATCGCCGTGGCGGCCTCGCCCGTAACACCCTGGACCTCACCGATCTGCTGGCCGATCTCACCGGTGGCCTTTGCGGTCTGGTCGGCCAGCGCCTTGCCCTCCGAGGCCACCACCGCGAAGCCGCGCCCCGCCTCGCCGGCGCGGGCCGCCCCGATGGTGGCGTTGAGCGCCAGCAGGTTGGTCTGTGCCGTGATGCCCGAGATCAGCCCGACCACTTCGCCGATCTTGGCCACGCTCGCGGTCAGGGCGGTCACGAGCGCGGCGGTCTGGTCCGCTTCGCCCACCGCGGTCCGTGCCAGATCCGCCGAGCCGGCGACCCGCCGTCCGATCTCCTGCACCGAGGCGCCCAGCTCCTCGGCGGCGGCCGCCACGGTGCCGACATTGGATGCCGCCTGCTCGGAGGCGGCCGCGACCGTGGTAGACCGTTCCGCCGTCTTGGCCGCCGTCGTCGCCAGGGTCTGCGCCGTGGCCTGCAAGGCGCCGGCCGACGCCGAGACCGTGCCGACGATCCCGCTGGTCGCCCGCTCGAACGCGTCGGCCATCTGGTGCATCGCCGCCCGGCGCTGTTCCTCGGCGATGCGCCGGGCCCCGGAGGTAATTTATCGATCGCGTCAGCCGGCTTGGGACGCAGCCGCCTCAGCGCACGCCCGCGTGCCAATCCTGCAAAGCGCCCAACGTCACCACGTCGCCCGGCCATTCGAGCCCGGCGATGTGCCGGTGCGGGCGGCCGGGCTCGCCGAGATCGGAGACCGCCGAGAAGGCGCCGTCGAGGCTGTGGCTGTCGGTGTAGCGGCTGCGGGTCGCCAGGACCGGCAGGCCGGCGGCGCGGGCCGAGGCGATGCCGGGGGCGGAATCCTCGAACGCCACGGCCTGCACGGCCGGGACGCCGAGGCGGTCCAGAGCCAGTTGGAACACGTCCGGGGCGGGCTTCTTGCGCGCGGCCTCGTCGCCGGCCGCGATCACGTCGAAGGGCGTGTCGTCCAGCCCGAAGTTCGCCGCCAGCAGCCGATCGACGTTGGGCCGGCTGGTGGTGGTGGCGATAGCCAGGCGCAGACCGGCGTTCCGGGCCTCGCCGACCAGCCGGGCGATCCCCGGGCGCAGGGGCAGGCCGTCCCCGGTGACGAGGCCGCCATACGCGATCGTCTTGCGGGCGTGGATCTCAGGCGCCCGGGCGTGCAGCGAAGCCGCCTCGCCCGGGTGGTGCGTGTCGATGTAGTGGGTGAGCCGTTCCTTGCCGCCCATCACGGTGAGCAGGTCGGCGTAGAGCGCCGGGTCCCAGCGCCAGGGCAGATCCAGGTCCCCGAAGGCGCGGTTGAACGCCTGCCGGTGCAGGTCCTCGGTCTCGGCGAGCGTGCCGTCGACGTCGAAGATCAGCGCCCTCAGCACGAGAGGTCGCGACCGGAGGCGCCCTCCGCGCCGGCCCGGATCGCCGCGATGCGCTCCGCGTAGGCGTCTGGACCTCCGCTGAAGACCGCATTGCCGGCCACGAACGTGTCGGCGCCGGCTCGGCTTGCCGCCTTCACGGTCTCGGCGTCGATGCCGCCGTCGACCTGGATGCGGATGTCGCGGCCGGCCACCATGGCCCGCACCCGCGCCACGCTCTCCATGCTGCTCCGCAGGAACGTCTGGCCGCCGAAGCCCGGATTGACCGTCATCACCAGCACGAGATCCACGATGTCGAGCACCGGCTCGACCAGCGCGGCGGGGGTGCCGGGGTTGATCGCCACGCCGGCGCGCTTGCCGAGATCGCGGATGGTCTGGAGCGAGCGGTGGATATGCGGCCCGGCCTCGGCATGGACCGTGATCCCGTCGGCGCCGGCGTCGGCGAAGGCCGCGAGATACGGGTCGGCCGGCGCGATCATCAGGTGCACGTCGAAGAACTTTTGCGTGTGCGGGCGCAGTGCCTTCACCACTGGAGGGCCGAAGGTGATGTTGGGCACGAAATGGCCGTCCATCACGTCGAGATGGATCCAGTCGGCCCCGGCCGCGTCCACGGCACGGGTCTCCTCGGCGAGGCGGGCGAAGTCGGCCGAGAGGATCGACGGGGCGATGACGGGAGGCAGCATCATGGATCTTTCGACTGCGGTTTGGCTCAGACAATCTTCGGCCCACGGGCCGATCCCACACTGTCCCTCATCCTGAGGTACCGGAGCAGAGCGGAGGCCTCGAAGGAGCCCTCAAGAAATCCCGTGGCCGGCTGGAGGGCACCTTCGCGGCTGCTGCGCAGCACCTCAGGATGAGGGGCCGTATGGGATCGATGGTCTTGCTTGGTTCAAAGGCTTCGTCCGATCCCTATGGAATCACGCCAGGCGGCGGCGGCGTTCCACGAGCTGCATGATCATCGGCGTCAGGATCAGCTGCATGGCGAGGTCGAGCTTGCCGCCCGGGATCACGATGGAATTGGCCCGGCTCATGAAGCTGTCGTGGATCATCGACACGAGATACGAGAAGTCGATCCCCTTCGGGTCCTTGAACCGGATCACCACCAGCGACTCGTCGGCGGTGGGGATCCAGCGGGCGATGAACGGGTTCGAGGTGTCGACGGTCGGGACCCGCTGGAAGTTGATGTCCGTGAACGAGAATTGCGGGCAGATGGTCTGCACGTAGTCGGGCATCCGCCGCAGGATCACGTCGGTGACGGCATCCGTGGAATAGCCGCGGAACGAGCGGTCCCGGTGCAGCTTCTGGATCCATTCGAGGTTGATCACCGGCACCACGCCGATCTTCAGGTCGGCGTAGCGGGCGATGTCGACGTCCGGGTCGGCCACGCAGCCGTGCAGGCCCTCGTAGAACAGCAGGTCGGAATCCGGCGGGAACGCCTCCCAATCCGAGAAGCTGCCCTCCGGGATGCCGTAGGCCCGGGCGTCGTGCTGGTCGTGGGCGTAGTGCCGGGTCTGGCCGGTACCGTTCTCGGCGTAGCTGCGGAACACCGACTCCAGCTCCGGCAGCAGGTTCGCCCGGGGCGCGAAATGCGACAGCGTCGGCTCGCGCGCCATCATGGCCCGCATCGTGTCCCGGTCGTAGGCGTGGAACCCGTCGCCCTCGATGAACACGGCGCGCACGTCCTCCCGGCGGAAGATCTGCTCGAAGGTGTTGCGCACCGAGGTCGTGCCGGCTCCTGAGGAGCCGGTCACCGAGATGATGGGGTGCCGCGCCGACATGCTCTTGTACTTCGCGTTGCGATTACGACCGCATCAATCCGCGCTGGCCGAAGAGCGGCGAGCGGCCGGCATCGGGCTTGCCGCCCGCATAATAGGCGGCCACGCACGCGACCTCTTCGGTGGAGCCGCAGACCAGGGGCGCGCGCTCGTGGATCCCGGTGGCCACCAGGTCGAGGATGCGGGTCTGGCCGTCCGAGGCGGCGCCCCCGGCCTGCTCGACCAGCATCGCCACCGGGGCGACCTCGTAGAGCAGCCGCAGGCGGCCGCGGGCGTAGTTCTTGCGGGCGTCGCCCGGATACAGGAACACGCCGCCGCGGGTCAGCACGCGCTGGATGTCGGCCACCAGGGAGGCGAGCCAGCGCATGTTGTAGTCCTTGTCGCGCGGTCCCTCGGTGCCACGCTGGCAATCCTCGATATAGGCCTTCACGGGGGCGTCCCAGTGCCGGACGTTGGATGCGTTGATGGCGAATTCCTTGGCCGAGGCCGGAACCGACATGGCCGGGCTGGTCAGGCGGAACGCGCCCTCTTCCCGGTCGAGCACGTAGGATTGGGTGCCGTCGCCGAGCGTCAGGATCAGCGCGGTGGCCGGGCCGTAGGTCACGAAGCCGGCAGCGATCTGGGCGGTGCCCGGGGTGGTGAACGAGGCCAGCGGGTTAGCCGGGTCCTTGATCGACGGGCGGATGCCGAAGATCATCCCCACCGCCATGTTGACGCCGATGTTGGACGAGCCGTCGAGCGGGTCGATCGCCACGGCCAGCGGCGCGTCCGGGTTCAACCGCATCACCTCCTCGGCCTCCTCGGAGGCGACTTCGGCAACAGGAGCGCCCTGCAGGGCGGCGGTCACGCTTTCGTGCGCGATCACGTCGAGCGCCTTCTGCACGTCGCCGTCGCTGTTGTGCTCGCCCGCCGCCGCGAGGTCGCCGCCAAGTGCGCCGCGCCCGATCAGCGCGCTGATCTCCACCGCCGAGCCCGCGATCGCACGGATCACCGCGGCGGCATCCTTCAAGGCCGGGTTGGCCTCGACCGCCTGCGCCAGGCAGGTTTCGAGAGGCGTCCCGATCGCTGCTGAAATTGCCATCGGCCTGTCTCTCCTGCTGAAATCCCGCCCGCCGGGATCGCGCGTTCCGCGCCGGTCTGTAGCGACCCCTCTACCACCATGATAGCGGGCGGCGCGCCCCGATCGACAAGAACCGAGGACGCCACGCTCAAGATTTCTGGGGGATCTTGTGTCATAGGACAAAAAAAACGAGACCTCCGCCATGCGCAACCTCTCTCTCAAGCAGCTCCAGGCGGTGGCGGCGGTGGCCCGCCTGGGAACCATGACCCGGGCGGCCCAGGAGCTGAACGTCACCTCGGCCGCCCTCTACGCGCGCATCCGCCAGCTGGAGGAGGAGGCCGGGCTGCTGCTGTTCGACCGGACGCCGGGGGGGCTCAAGCCCACCGATGCCGGGCGCGAGATGCTCTGGGCGATCGACAGCATCAACACCGTGCTGGAGACCTGCACCGACCGCCTGCGGACCCTGCGCGGCGCGGAGGGCGGGCGCGTCGCGCTGGGTGTCGTCTCGACGGCCAAATATTTCGCCCCCCAGGTGATCGCGGGCTTCGTCAAGCAGCATCCCGGGGTCGAGATCAGCCTCTCGGTCCGCAACCGGGGCCAGACCGTCGAGGCCCTGCGCGGCTACGAGATCGACTTCGCCGTGATGGGCCGCCCGCCCCGGGACTTCCCGATCGAGGCGGCGACGTTCGGTCCACACCCGCTGGTGCTGGTGGCGCCTCCCAGCCACCCGTTGGCCGGCCGGACCGGGCTGTCGCGCGAAGACCTGGCCGACCAGCCGTTCTTCTTCCGCGAAGAGGGCTCCGGCACGCGCACGGTCTTCGAAGAGTTCATGAGCGGCATCCTGGTCAAGCGCGCCTTGCTCGACATCGACACCGGCTCCAACGAGACCATCAAGCAATCCGTGATGGCGGGGCTCGGGATCGCGCTCCTGTCGGTCCATTCCGTGGCGGCCGAGGTCGAGAGCGGCCGGCTCGCGCTCCTCGACGTCAAGGGCCTGCCGATCCGTCGGGACTGGTACGCGGTGCGCCGGGCCGACAAGGTGCTGGGCCCGGCGGCCTCCGCGGTCTGGTCGTACCTGATGAGCGACGGTGCGCGCATGCTGCCGGGCGTGACGCTGCCCGAAGTGACCGGGGCCAAGGCGTGAGCGCGGCCGGCATCGTCGTCGCCGGCTCAGGCCAAGCCGGGTTCCAGCTGGCCGCCTCCCTGCGCGAGGGCGGATTCCGGGATCCGATCACCCTCGTGGGCGACGAGACCGCCCTGCCCTACCAGCGCCCGCCCCTGTCGAAGGCGTACCTCGCCGGCAAGACCGACGCCGAGGGCCTGTTCCTGCGCCAGCCCGGCTTCTTCGCCGAGCATGCCATCGCCCACCGCCCCGGCCTCCGCGCCGTCGCGATCGACCGGGCCGGACGGCGCCTTCAGCTCTCGGACGGCCAGAGCCTCGCCTACGACCACCTCGTGCTGGCCACCGGCGCCCGCAACCGGCCGCTGCCGGTGCCGGGGGCCGACTTCCCGAACGTCCGCCAGCTGCGCGGCCTCGACGACGCCGACGCGCTCCGGGCATCGCTCGATTCCGCCCGGTCGATCGTCGTGATCGGCGCCGGCTTCATCGGCCTGGAATTCGCCGCCGTGGCCGCCGCCCGGGGCCTGTCGGTGACCGTGGTCGAGGCGGCCGACCGGCCGATGGCCCGGGCGGTCTCGCCGGAGATCGGGCAGTTTTTCCGCACCGCGCACGAGGCGTGGGGCGTGCGCTTCGCGTTCGGGGCCGGCGTGACCGCGATCACCGGGCGAGAGGGCCGCGCCACCGGCATCGTGCTGGCGGACGGGCGGGAGCTTCCCGCCGACGTCGTCCTGATCGGCATCGGCGTGCTGCCGAACCGGGAGCTGGCGGCGGAGGCCGGCCTCCCGGCCGAGGACGGCGTGCGGGTCGACGCGTTCCTGGCGACGCCCGATCCCGCGATCTCGGCGATCGGCGACTGCGCCCGCTTCCCGAGCCCGTTCGCGCGCGGGCTCAGCCCCGACGGCACGGTGCGGATCGAGTCGGTGCAGAACGCGATCGACCAGGGCCGCTGCCTCGCCGCGCGGCTCAACGGCAAGCCGGCCGCCTACGGGGCGCTGCCGTGGTTCTGGAGCGACCAGGGTCCGCACAAGCTGCAGATCGCCGGCCTGTCCGGGCCCGGCGATTCCAGCGTGGTGCGGGGCTCCGGTGCGGCGTTCTCGGTGTTCCGCTTCCGGGACGGTTCGCTGAGCGCGGTCGAATCCGTCGACCGGGCGGCCGACCACATGATCGCCCGGCGCCTGCTGGCGGCGGGGACGCCGCTCACCCCGGAGCAGGCGGCCGATCCCGGCTTCGATCTCAAGGCGCTGGCGATGGCCCGCCCCTGACCGGACCGGTCAATCCGAGAAGGCGATCTTGGGGCCAGGCCGCTGCAGGGCCACGGCCGTGGCGATCCCAAGCCCCAGGATCGTGACCGCGCAGGCCGCGAGCGCCCCGAACTGCCCGAGCTGCATCAGGGCCTGACCCAGCACCGCGACGCCGAGCGCCTGCCCGCAGAAGAACGAGAACGCGTGCAGGGCCACCGCGGAGGCGCGGGCCGTGGGCGCCACCTCGGTCACCTGCGTCTGGAAGGTGTTGTGCAGCATGTAGAAGCCGAGGCCCATTGCGGTCAGGGCGGCACAGTCCACCTGCCAGCTTCCGGCCAGCCCAACCACGGTGAGCGAGGCGCTGCAGATTAGGCCGCCGCCGATCAGCATCCGGGGCATGCCGAGCAGCCGCACCAGCAGACCGACCAGGGCCGAATAGAGCAGGCCGCCGATGGCGAAGCCCGCGAGCACCAGGCCGGCCTCGCGCGGGCCGCCCTCGCCGCGGGCCTCGATCAGCGGGGCGAGATGGGGGAACACCCCGAAGATCGCGATCGCCTCGACGAACACCGCCGAGAACAGGATCCGGGCCCGCGGATTGGCCAGGATGGTGCGGTAGCGCCGCACCGCCTGCCGGAAGGCGGGGCGGCGGGCCGGGAGGCTGCCGGTGCGGTCGAAGCCGAACACCGTCGCGGCGCACGCGACGGCGGCGACCAGAGCCGTGATGGCGAACACGCCGCGCCAGCCGATCACCGCCTCGATCAGGCCCGCGAAGGTCGAGCCGGTGAGCTGCCCGAGGATCGCCGCCACGAGGAAGCGCCCGATCGCCACCTGGCGCCGGTCCATGGGAACCCGGTCCCCGAGCAGCGCGAGCGACAACGGGATGCAGCCGCCGGCGGCTGCCCCCGCCAGCATCCGCAGGCCGAACAGGCTGCCGATATCGGGGGCGAGGCTGCACAGGACGAGGGCGCCGGCGAGCACCGCCAGGCAGACGCTCATCACCCGCTCCTTGCCCAACGCATCGCCCACCGGGCCGAGCACCGGCTGGATGAAGGCGTAGGGCAGCGCGAAGGCGGTGGAGAGCAGCGCCACCGTGTGGGTGTCGCTGCCGAGATCCCGCGCCAGCACGCCGACCAGGGGCTCGACCGAGCGCAGCGCGAAGGTGCTGCCGAAGCCCGCGCAGGCCAGGACGACGATCAGGCGCGGGATCGAGGCGGCTGCAGGCTCCGGCGCGCGGGTCGCGGACGGCGTGAGGGCCGGCTCTTGGCGGTCGAGCATTGGGGGGCTTCGCGGGGAAGGCGGATCTGAACGCGGCATCGCATCTCCGCGGCCGGAGCGAAACCCACCCGGATCAGTGCGCGTAGAAGGCCGGATCCGAATTGTCGCTCGGATGCTCAAACGCCCAGCGCAGAGCCGACGACAACGGCACGTTGTAGTTCAGGCCCCGCGGCGGCACCGGCTTGAGGAACCACGTCTCGTAGATCGTCATGATCTCGGGGCTGCGGTAGAGATCCGCGGTCGCCCGGTCGACCACCGCCTTGAAGGCCGGATCGTCCCGGCGGAGCATGATGCCGTAGGGTTCCGGGTTGGACAGGGTCTCCTGGCTGATCGCGTAGGCGGACGGATCCTTCGACTGGGCTCCCACGACGCTGAGCTGCACGTCGTCCATCACGAAGGCCGCCGCCCGCCCGGTCTCGAGCATCAGGAAGGCCTCCGGCACATCCTTGGCGGCGATCACCGTGATGCCGAGCTTACGTTCGTTGTTCGCCTTGATCAGCATCAGGATGTTGGTCGAGCCGGCCACCGACGAGACCACCTTGCCGCGCAGATCCTCCAGGCTCCCGATCTTCTGGTCCTTCCGGGCGATGAACCGGGTCGCGGTGAGGAAGTGGGTGTTGGTGAAGTCGACCTGCTTCTTGCGCTCGGAATTGTTGGTGGTGGTGCCGCATTCGAGATCGGTGGTGTTGTTGGTCATCAGCGGAATGCGGGAGGATGAGTTCACGAACTCCATCGCGACCTCGAGCCCCGGCATCTTCAACTCGCGCTTCACGGCGTCGGCGATCTTGCGGCAGATATCGACCGCGAAGCCGACCACTTTCTGGTTCTGGTCCAGGTAGCTGAACGGCGGCGAGCTATCGCGCACGCCGAGCACCAGCCGGTTGTTGTCCTTGATCTTCTTGAGGGTGCCGGTCAGCGGTTCGGCCTGGGCCGCCGGGGGGAGGACCGCGAGCAGCACGGCGAGGAGCGGAGTGAGCAGACGCATGGGCTGGCCGGTTCCCTGGTCGCGCAACGGGGCGCCGGCCCGGCTGACCCGGCGGCGGGAGCCCGACTGCACGCGGATCGGGCTTCCGGACAACCCTCAGCAAGAGTCCGGCCGTGGCTATAGCCAGCGGCGACCTGGAAACCAGTCTACGACCAAATCCGGTGACGGAAGTTCGATCATGTCCCCGTTTTCAGGCATTGGAGGACCGGCAATGTCCTCAGGGACTCCGCAGCGTAGTCGAGGAAGGCGTTCACCCGGGCGGGCCGGAGGCCCTGGCTGAGGGTCACGAGTTGCACCGGCACCGGTGCCGGCTCATGGGCCGCGAGCAGGCGCACGAGCCGACCGTCCGCGATCTCTTCGGCGGCCTGGTAGGACAACACCCGCGCGATACCGCGTCCGCCCCGGGCCGCGATCAGCGCCGCCTCAACCTCGTTGACGATGAGCCGCGGGGCGAGGCGCACCCGGTTGGCACCGAAGCGCCATTCGCGAACGCCCGCGTGGATCAGGCCCACGATGGTGTCGTGCGCGCTCAGGTCGGCGGGCGTCCGGGGCGTGCCCCGGACGGCGAGATAGGCCGGGCTGGCGACGACGACCTGGCGCACCTGCCCGAGCCGGCGCGCGACGAGGCGCGATTCCGCAAGCTGCCCGATCCGGAGGGCGACATCGATCCCCTCTTCCACGAGGTCGAGGTTGCGGTCGGCCAGAACCAGTTCGACCTGCGCCTCCGGGTAGACGTCCAGGAAGCCCGACACGACCGGCGCCACGTGCTTGCGCCCGAACAGCACCGGCGCCGTGACCCGCACGAGACCGCGCACCGCATCGCCGGCCGCCCCCGAGACGGCGGCCTCGTAACCCGCCAGCAGGCCGCGTGCCCGTTCGGCCAGATCGAGGCCCGCCGGAGTCGGTGCGAGGCGGCGGGTGGTGCGCTCCACCAGACGGGCGCCGGCCCGGGCCTCCAGGCTCGAGAGCGCCCGGGTCGCGGCAGCCGCCGAACGGCGCGACCGCCGGGCTGCCCCGGCGAGGCTACCGGCATCGATGATCGCGACGAAGAGGGCGAGTTCGTCCAGCCGGTCCATCGATTGTTTCAGATCCTGAAATTCTGAGTGTCGAACACTCCGGATTTTCGGCGGCGCATGCAAGAGCGATAGTCGGGTCGTTGCTGGAGACCCCGACGATGTCCGAACCCGACCTGACCCTCTACGGCCTGCGACTCTCGGGCCATTCGCACCGCGCGGAACTGTTCCTGTCGCTGCTGGGGCTGCCCTATCGGTTCGTCGCGGTGGCGAGCGCCGAGCAGCGCGCAGCGGCCGATTTCCGGCGCCTCAACCCGCTCGGCCAGATCCCGGTCCTGACCGACGGCGCGGCCGCGATCCCGGACAGCAACGCGATCCTGGTCTACCTGGCCGCGCGCTACGCGCCGGATGGCGGCTGGATGCCGGCCGATCCGCTCGGCGCGGCCGAGGTCCAGCGCTGGCTCTCGATCGCGTCCGGGGAGGTACGCACCGGGCCGGCCCTGGCCCGGCTGATGGTGGTGTTCGGTGCCCTGGCCGACCGCGCGACCGTGCACGCGACCGCCGCGCGGATCCTCGGCTTCATGGACGGGCACCTGGCCGATCGCCGGCACCTCACCGCCGACCGGGCGACGCTGGCCGACATCGCCTGCTACTCCTACGTCGCCCATGCCCCCGAAGGCGGCGTCTCGCTCGCGCCCTATCCGGCCGTACGAGCCTGGATCGCCCGGATCGAGGCCCTGCCGGGCTTCGTCCCGATGCCGGCCTCTCCCATCCCGGAACAAGCGTGAGGCATGCCATGGCGACTTTCCATGCGGATGAGGCGATCGCCCAGGCGCGGGCCGGCCACGTCCTCGGCGAGACCCCGGCGATCCGGTCGTTCATGCCGGACCAGCACCGCGGCTTCTTCGCGGGGCTGCCCTATCTCCTGGTCGCGACCGCAGATGCGAGCGGCGCGCCGGTGGCGACCCTGCTGACGGGTGCGCCCGGCTTCGTGCACAGCCCGGACGCGACCCATCTCGCCATCTCGGCAGCGCTCGACCCGGCCGACCCTGCGGCCCGGTTCCTGATACCGGGCGCGGAAGCCGGCATCCTGGGCATCGATCTGGCGACCCGGCGGCGCAACCGTGCCAACGGCCGCATCGTGCGCCGCGACCGGGACGGCCTGACCGTGGCGATCGACCAGAGCTTCGGCAATTGCCCGCAATACATCCAGCGGCGGGACGTCGAGCCGGTGCCGCGCCAGCCGGGGCCGACCGAGATCCTGTCGGCCCTGGACGCGGAAGCCGGCGCGCTGATCGACGCCGCGGACACGCTGTTCGTGGCGACCCGGGCGCGGGACGGGCTCCGGGACGGCGGCGCCGACATCTCGCATCGGGGCGGGCGGCCGGGCTTCGTCCGGCGCCGCGGCGACGTGCTGACGGTCCCGGACTTCTCCGGAAACCGCTACTTCAACACGCTGGGCAACCTGGTCGGCGAGCCGCGTGCGGCGCTGCTGTTCCTCGACTTCACCAGTGGCGACCTTCTGGTCCTCCAGGGCCGCACCGCGATCGACTGGACCGGCACCGACGCCGCGGGTCTCCTGGGCGCGCAGCGATCCTGGGCGTTCACGATGACGGCCGGCTGGCGGCGCCGGGCGGCGGTTCCCCTCCGGTGGAGCGCCCCCGAGCCGGCACCGCAACTCACGCGCACCGGCATCTGGGACGCGAGCGAGGATGCCTGATCGTGGCTCAGGACGTGGCCGCCGCGGCCGCCTCGTGCTCCTGTGCGAGCCGCGCATCCGCGGCGGCCACGTTCCGGAAGGCCGGGCGGGCCCGGATCCGGTCGACATAGGCCGACAGCACCGGATCGGGCGCGACCAGCCCGAAGCCCATCGTCCAGCCGAGTGCGCTGCCCCAAAGGATATCGGCGGCGCTGAAGCGGTCGCCGAGCAGGTACGGCCCCGGCTTCAGCGCTTCGGCGACGCGGGCGATCACGCTGTCGTAGTCGGCATAGGCCGACATGGCGCGCGGCCCGGGCTCGCGCTTGAGATGGCGGTCGATCACCGCGGGCTCGAAGCACGAGCCGTAGAACACCATCCAGCGCAGATACGTCCCCCGGGTGGGGTCGGTGAGTGACGGGGCGAGGCCGGCCTCGGGAAACAGGTCGGCCAGATACAGGTAAACCGCCGCCTGCTCGGTCACGAGCGCGTCGCGGGTGCGGATCGCCGGCACCTTGGCCATCGGGTTGATGGCGCGATAGGCATCCCCGAGATGTTCGCCGGCCCGCATGTTGAGCACGTGCAGGCGATGCGGGGCGCCGAGTTCCTCCAGCAGCACGCGCACGCCGGTCGAGCGGGTATTGGGGGCGTGGTAGAACTCGATGTCCGGCGTGTCGGCCATGCCGCACCCTCCCAGGATCCGTGATTTGCGCGGCGATACGCTTCGTCCTGCCTGAGGTCCGGGTCAATCGTGCAGCGCCGCGACGGTGGCGGTTGCGGGATCGCCCCGAGCCCGGGACGGGTGGCCCCAATGAGACATCCGGATCCGAGTTGCGCCCTCTGCGCGGGTGCCCACTTCCGGAGGGACCGGAATCGCGGCAGGGACGTTGGGCGTTTGTGCGTTGCCGCGCGTTGGGGTGCCAGCCGGCGCGACGCGACCCGGGGATTCGAGTTCTGATGGCGAAGATACTGTTGGTCGAGGACCATGAAGAGATCTGGGACTTCCTGTCCCGCCGCCTCAAGCGCCGCGGCTACGAGGTGATCCTGGCGCATGACGGCGAGGCCGGCGTGCAGCAGGCCCGGTCGGGCCAGCCCGACGTGATCCTGCTCGACATGAACCTGCCGGTCCTCGACGGCTGGTCGGCGGCGCGCGCCCTGAAATCCGGATCCGACACGCGGGCGATCCCGATCATCGCGCTCACCGCGCACGCGATGTCCGGGGACCGGGACAAGGCCATCCAGGCGGGGTGCGACGACTACCATCCCAAGCCCGTGGATTTCTCCAAGCTGCTCAGCCAGATCAGCGCCGCGCTGGGCGAGACCGCACAAGCCGGCTGAAGGCCGCCCGCCACGGCAGGCTCCCTGACCCGAACCGCTCCGCCGTCGCGGGGCGGCATCGTCCCTGAATTCGATAAGAGTGGAGCGTCTTTGTGAGCGAGGATCCCGTCACCGCCCAGCGCCTCAAGCAGGGCTTGCCGGTCATCGTCGCGCTGGCCTCCACCCTCCTCGTCGTGGCGATCATGGCGGCCCTGTATCTCGGGCGCGAGATCCTGGTGCCAGTGACGCTGGCGATCCTCCTGAGCTTCGTCCTGGTGCCGGCGGTCCGCATCCTCCGCCGGATCCGCGTGCCGCGGGCGGCGGCGGTGCTCCTGGTGGTGGTGATCGTGTTCGGCGGCCTGTTCGGGATCGGCAGCCTGATCGCCAGCGAGGCCTCGCAGCTGGCGTCGGACCTGCCGCGCTACACGCTGGTGATGCGCGACAAGATCAAGGACCTGCGCGGCGCGACCGACGGGGCCGGGACGCTGTCGCGCATGGTCGACATGGTCCAGGACCTGAGCGCCACGCTCCAGCCGCCCGGCGCCATCGAGGTCAAGGGCGAGCCGGGGACGCGCACGCACCCGCTCACCGTGGAGATCAGCCCCGCCCGGGCGAGCGTCGTCGAGACGTTCCAGACCTTCGCGGGCCCGATCCTGCACCCGCTGGCCACCACCGGGCTGATCCTGATCTTCACGATCTTCATCCTGCTCCAGCGCGAGGACCTTCGGAACCGGGCGATCCGGCTGGCGGGCGGCTCCGGAGACCTGCGCCGGGTGACGGCGGCGATCGACGACGCGACCAGCCGGCTCAGCCGGTTCTTCCTGGCTCAGCTCGCCCTCAACATCGCCTTCGGGGTGGTGATCGGCGTCGGCCTGTGGCTGATCGGCGTGCCGAGCCCGACGCTGTTCGGCGTGCTCGCGGCGATCCTGCGGTTCGTGCCGTATATCGGCGCCGCGATCAGCGCCCTGCTGCCGCTGATCCTCGCCGCCGCCGTCGATCCCGGCTGGAGCATGGTGATCGCCACCGCGGCCCTGTTCCTGGTGGTGGAGCCGATTGCCGGCCACGTGATCGAGCCGCTGCTCTACGGCCACTCCACCGGCCTGTCGCCGATCGCCGTGATCCTGGCGGCGACGATCTGGACCTTCCTGTGGGGACCGATCGGTCTGGTGCTGGCCACCCCGCTCACCGTCTGCCTGGTGGTGCTCGGCCGGCACGTGGAGCGCCTCTGGTATCTCGATGTGCTGCTCGGCGACCGGCCGGCGCTCGCGCCGCCGGAGATCTTCTACCAGCGCATGCTGGCGAACGACCCGGCCGAGGCGATCGACCAGGGCTGGCAGTTCCTCAAGGAGCGTGCGCTGGTCACCTACTATGACGAGGTCGCGCTGGCCGGGCTGCTGCTCGCGCAGGAGGACCTCTCACGCGGCACCCTGGACCGCACCCGACAGGATGCGGTCGGTGCCGCGATCCGAACCGTCGTGGCGCGGCTCGGCACCGCCCCGGTGGCACGGCGCACCTGGCGGGGCGCGCCGCGCGCGTCCGACACCGAGACCGCGGCCGCGCTGGCCGCCGCAGGGCCGGACCGTCAGATCGCCGGCATCGTGCTGGCCCGCGAGGATCTCGCGCCGGCCTGGCGCAGCGAGACGCCGGTCCTCTGCGTGTCGAGCCGTGGCCCGTTCGACGAGGCGGCCACCCTCATGCTCAGCCAGATCCTGGCCCGGCACGGGCTCGCCTCGCAGACCCTGTCGATGGCCGCGATCCGCGCTGGGGAACGCCCCGACAACCCGGGCGGCCTCGCGCTGATCTGCTTCTCCTATCTGGAGCCGGTCAGCCTGTCGCAGATCCGGTTCACGGTGCGGCAGGCCCGTGCCGCGGTGCCGGGCGTGCGTATCCTGGTGGGTTTCTGGCGCGAGCGCGATCCGGCGACACTGGATCGCCTGCGCCGGGCGACCTCGGCGGACTTCCTGGTCACCTCGTTGAACGAGGCGCTCTCGGCGGTCACGAGTGCCTGCCGTGAGCCGGCGCCCGCACAGGTCGCGTCCGCACCCCCCCGGGCCCTCCCCGGCCCGGCCCGGCCGGTGGCGGCCTGACCCACGCCAAGCGCGACAACGCCGTCGTGGCGTGACGGTCGACAACGCCGCGTGCCTTCCTAAAGTCGCAGCCCGCTGCCGGCACCGGGCCGGCATCACCATCTGTCCACGATTGGAACGAATAAGACTGCGCGCCATGTCCGATTCCCCTGAAAAACCTCCGATCGGACCGAGCGCAGTCGTCAGTGACGGCGCGGCGAGCGATGTCGCCGACCCCAAGAGCGACATCTTCTTCGCCGCGGTGGAAACCACCCGGATGCCGATGATCGTCACCGATCCGCGCCAGCCGGACAATCCGATCATCTTCGCCAACCGCGCCTTCCTGGCGATGACCGGCTACACGCCCGAGGAACTGGTTGGGCGCAATTGCCGGTTCCTGCAGGGCCCGGAGACCGACCGCGAGACCGTCGATCAGATCCGCTCGGCGATCGCCGAGAGCCGTGAATTCGCCACCGAGATCCTGAACTACCGCAAGAACGGCTCGAGCTTCTGGAACGCCCTGTTCGTCTCGCCGGTGTACAATTCGGCCGGGGAGCTCGTGTATTTCTTCGGCTCGCAGCTCGATGTCTCGCGCCGGCGCGACGCCGAGGAGGCGTTGGGCCAGGCGCAGAAGATGGAGGCGTTGGGCCAGCTTACCGGCGGCATCGCGCACGACTTCAACAACCTGCTGCAAGTCATCGTCGGCTACGTCGACATCCTGGCCTCCGGGCTCGAGAAGCCCGATGCGGACCGCGCCCGGCTCGGGCGCGCCACCGACAACATCCGGCAGGCGGCCGAACGTGCGACCACCCTGACGCAGCAGCTCCTGGCCTTCGCCCGCAAGCAGCGGCTGGACGGGCGCGCCGTCAACCTCAACACGCTGATCGAGGGGATGCGCGAGATGGTCGCCCGCTCGGTGGGCGAGGCGGTGACGATCGAGCTGGATCTCGACCGGGACCTCTGGAACTGCCGCGTGGACCCGACGCAGGCCGAGGTCGCGATCCTCAACGTGCTGATCAACGCCCGGGACGCCATGCCGGATGGCGGCACCGTCCGGATCACCACGGAGAACAACGCGGTCACGGCCAGCGGCGAGATCGGGCCGCTGCGCGCGGGCCGCTACGTCAGCATCGCGATCCGGGATAACGGCACCGGCATCCCGCCCGCGGTTCTGGCCCGGGTGATGGATCCGTTCTTCACCACCAAGGAGGAGGGCAAGGGCACCGGGCTCGGCCTGTCGATGGTCTACGGCTTCGCCAAGCAGTCCGGCGGCGCCGCCCAGATCGAGTCCGTGGTCGGCGCCGGCACGACGGTGCGCCTGTCCTTCCCGGCGACCGACGGCGACGCGCACGCCCCGTCCAAGGTCTCGCACCGGGCGGTGGACCGGCAGGGTACCGAGACGATCCTGATCGTGGACGACCGCGAGGATGTGGCCGAGCTCGCCCGCACCATCCTGCGGGACTTCGGCTACACGACGCTGATGGCCAGCAATGCCCGCGAGGCCCTGGAGATCCTGGAATCCAGCGAGCGGATCGATCTGCTGTTCACCGACCTGATCATGCCGGGCGGCATGAACGGCGTGCTGCTCGCCCGCGAGGCGCGCCGCCGCCAGCCCAAGCTCAAGGTCCTGCTGGCCACGGGCTATGCGGAGGCGAGCCTGGAGCGAACCGATATCGGCGGTTCCGAGTTTGACCTTCTCAACAAGCCTTACCGGCGCACGGAGCTGGTCCGCCGCGTGCGGGCCATCCTCGACGGTCCCACCGGCGTAGGCTGAGCTTGAGGAGACGCGCGATGGCGCAGGGCGACAAGGCGAAATACACCGACAAGCAGAAGCGCAAGGCCGATCACATCGCCGACTCCTACGAGGCGCGCGGCGTGCCGGAGCAGGAAGCGGAATCCCGCGCCTGGGCCACGGTCAACAAGGACGACGGCGGCGGCAAGAAGCCGGGCGGCTCCGGCCGCGGCAAGGACACCGGCCATCCAGCGGCCCACACGGGCGGCGACACGGGCGGCAAGGCCTCCGCAAGCCGGACACCTGAGCAACGCTCGGCCTCGGCCAAGAAGGCGGCGGCGACGCGCAAGGCGAATGCTGCGGCCAGTGCGTGATCCGGCAGGGGCGGGACCGGACGTGTTGTACGCCTTCCGCGGCCTGGAATCGCTTGGCTTCGACCTTTCGAGGTCGCCACAGCCCGGGCCGGCGTCACACCGAAAGCATCGTAGGTCCCAGTCGGATCCTGCCTGCGGAGGGCCTACATGGCCTTCTTCGGCGCGGCCTGCAGGAAATCCTGAAGTTGCCGCTTGTAGAACTTGGCGTAACCCGTGGTGCCGTGGCCCATGGTCTCGTCGCTGGCCGGGATCACGTAGAGGCGCGCGTTCTTCACGCGCTTTATCTCGCGCTCCATGATCCCCGTCTCGGGCGGGTTGCGCTCGTCGTCGGCGGCATTGATCGCCAGCACCGCGGCTTCGATCTTCTCCAGGCCAGGAGAGCAATTGTAGGCGCGAGACGATTCCCACTGATAGACATAATCGTTTGCATCGGCGGCGAACGGTGCCGCCAAGCGTGCGTCCACGAGTTTGTCGGCCAAGTCACCCGTCGGTGCGTGTCTTTGTAGAGCCAACGTGCCGCCACTGGTGCCGAGGGCGAAGAACACGTTTGCAACCCGCACCGAGGGCGGCTGGACCAAGTACTCCCCGTTGGCATAGGCCGGGTCGCGCCGGATGGTCTCTACTAGAAGCCGGCGCATCATCCAGTTGCGGCTCGCCATTTCGCTCGGCTGTGACGCCATGGGAACGAGAGCGTCCATGTACGCCGGGTGCTTCACGCCCCAGATCCAGGCGTGCATCCCCCCCATCGAGTTGCCGATGATCAGGCGGACGTGGTTGAGTCCGAGGTGTTCTTTGAGAAGCCGGTACTGAGCCTCGACCATATCGTCATAGTTATACCGTGGAAACTTCGTCTTCAGACCATCGGAAGGCTTGGATGACTTTCCATGGCCGAGCACGTCCGGGATGATGATATAGTACTTTGCCGCGTCCAGTGGTTGGCCGGGCCCGAATAGCTCTCCCGCGAAGCCAGGCGTCAGCATGCTGGATGCCGAACCGGTGGTCCCATGCACGACGACGACGGGTTCGCCGTTCGGATCGCCAACGGTCGTGTAGTGCAGGCGCATCTCCGGCAGGACTTCGCCGGTGTGAAATGTGAAGTCCTTGATCGTCGCGTCGCCCTCTTTGGGCGTCGGATATTCGGCAGCTTGCGCCGTGAGCGCCAGCGAGAGCACGGCCGCGCCGACGGCTGAACCGCACAACAGGCTCACGACTTTCATGCGATCCCCCCTCGAAGCGTCAATGGTTTTCCACCGCGCTTGAATGAGTATTGCCGTGTCGATTTCGCCTGACAATAGCTGTAGCTGTCCGCTCGAACAGTAGCCCTCACTCTGTTTGGCGAGTTGCAAGGAACCGACCGTCTCATGCGGGCGGAGAGTGCGGCGACCGCCAAGATCTGAGGCAAGCGGAACGTGGGCAGCACGATCCGCCAAATCTTACCTTTGCGCTTCCGCCAGCTTGACCAGCGTGTGGAGCATCCGGTTCGCCGGCGTCGGGATGCCGAGCGCAGCCCCCTTCCGAACGACATAACCGTTGAGGTGGTCGATCTCGCTCGGCCGGCCCCGGGCGAGGTCCTGGGCCGTGGAGGAGCGCTGGTCGGCCATGCTGGTGCTGAAGGCGAGCACCGTGTCGAGGATGTCGTCGGGTACCGACACGCCCGCGGCGTTCGCCACCGCGACGCATTCCTGCACCACATCGGTCATCGCCGCGACGACGCCCTCACCCTGCACCAGGCGGCCGTAGGGCAACTGGGTCAGGGCCGACAGGGCGTTGTAGGCGCAGTTCAGGATCAGCTTGCCCCAGAGCGCGTCCAGGGCGCGTTCCGAGACGGTGGTCGGGATCCCGGCGGCGATGAGGCCGGCGGCGATGGTTTCGCTGGCTGCCGAGGCGCCGAGCACGAGGTCGCCCCGACCGTTGTGCCGCACCTGCCCCGGCCCGACCATCGCGGTGGCGACGTAGACCGCCACCGGCACCACCGGCCGCCCGAGCACGACGCCCAGGCGCTCGGCGTTGTCGACGCCGTTCTGGAGGCTGAGGATCGTCGCCGAGGGGCCGAGATGGGGCGCGATGGTCGCCCCGGCCGCTTCCGTGTCGCCCGACTTGACGCAGACGAGCACCAGATCCGCCCCGGCGACGCCATCGCTCGCCGTCGTCGCAGGAACCGCCACGGCGGCACGCCCGGCCGCGCTCTCCAGCACCAGCCCGTTTGCCGCGACCGCCTCGACCAGGGCCGGGCGGCCGATCAGCGTGACCGCGTGGCCGGCCCGCGCGAGCAGGAACCCGTAATAGCAGCCGACCGCGCCGGCCCCGAGGATTGCGACCTTCATCGCGCCGCCGCCGCGGCGTGCTCGGGATGGAACGGCGCGGTGGCGGCCCCCGTCCGCACATGGTCGAGGAGGGCCTGGACCGGGTGGCGGAGCCGCACGCCGTCGATCAGCCTGGCCTGCGACCGGCAGGAATAGCCGTCCGCCAGAAGGGTGCCGCCGGGGGCCTCGGCCACGTGGCGCGCCCAGCTCAAGCCGTAGATCGCCTCCGAGGTGGCGCGGTTGCGCGCCTCGTGGCCGTAGGTCCCGGCCATGCCGCAGCAGCCCGCGGGCAGCACGTCGAGCCGCAGCCCGAAATGGGTGAACACCGCCTGCCAGTCGCGGACCGCGCCGGGGGCGTTGGTGCGCTCGGTGCAGTGGGGCAGCAGCTGCAGGGTCGCGTTGCCCGGCCGGGGCGCGATCCGGTCGAGCTGCGTGGCAAGCCATTCCTGCAGGATCTGGACCTTGGGCAGGTCGTCGCCGCCGAGCGCCTGGGCGTATTCGGACCGGTAGGTCAACGTCATCGACGGATCGAGGCCGACGAGCGGCACGCCCGAGCGGGCGAGCGCCCGCAGCATCGCGGCATTGGACCGCGCCACCGCGGCGAACCGGGCCAGGAAGCCGTGCACGTGCAGCGGCTTACCGTTCGGCCGGTAGGGCACGAGCCACGGCTTGAAGCCGAGCGCGACCAGGAGCGCGCAGGCATCGACGACCAAGGCCGCCTCGAAATGACTGGTGAACGCATCCTGCACCAGAAGCACTGCGCGCGCGCGCTCCGCCGAGGGGAGACGGGCCAGCGCCTCCGGGGTCGCGGTGGCGACGCCGAGTTCGGCGAGCCGCGCCGTCAGGTCGATGGGCGACAAGGCCGGGATCCCGACCAGGCCGGCCTTGGCCAGCAGCATCCGGGCGAGCGGGTTGGCCAGGGCCGCGTTGCTCAGGCGCGGCATCCGGGCAGCCAGCGGCAGGAGCGGCTCCAGCGCGGCCACGAGGTGGTCTTTCAGGGGCCTGGCGTAGCGGGCATGGTAGAGTGCCAGGAACTTCGCCCGGAAGGTCGGGACGTCCACCTTGATCGGGCACGATCCCGTGCAGGACTTGCAGGCGAGGCAGCCGTCCATCGCCTCCTTCACGGCGTGGGAGAAGTCATCGGCCTCAAAGCGGCGCCGGAAACCGCTGCGCATGGTCGCGAAAACATCGGCCCACCAGCCGGGGCGCTGGCGCTTCAGCTCCGCGGCGGGGTCCATGCCCGCCTGTGACGCCAGGCGCAGCCACTCGCGCATCAGCGAGGCGCGGCCCTTGGGCGAGTGCCGGCGCTCCCGGGTCGCCTTCCAGGACGGGCACATCGCGTCGTCCGGATCGAAGGTGAAGCAGGCGCCGTTGCCGTTGCAGTGCAGGGCCTCGTCGAAATCCTGCCGGACCGGCGGCGGGATCGTCCGGTCCTGCTCGCCCCGGCGGGGCACGCCGTCGATCCGGGTGAGCGCGCCGCCCCGGGCCGTGGCGATCTTGCCCGGATTCATCCGGTCGCCCGGGTCGAAGGCGCGCTTGACCGCTTCGAGCGCCGGCATCAGCGGCCCGAAGGTCGCGGGCACGAACTCGGAGCGGAATCCCTTGCCGTGCTCGCCCCAGAGCAGCCCGCCATACTTTGCGGTGAGCGCGACCACGCCCTCGGTCACCTCGCGGATCAGGGCGTTCTGGTTCGGATCCTTCAGGTCGATGGCCGGACGGACGTGAAGGACGCCGGCATCGACATGGCCGAACATGCCGTAGCGCAGCCCCTTGGCGTCGAGCAGCGCCCGGAACTCGGCGATGAAGTCGGCGAGCCGCTCCGGCGGCACCGCGGTATCCTCGACGAACGGGATCGGGCGCGCATCACCCTTGGCGGCCCCGAGCAGGCCCACCGCCTTCTTGCGCATGGTCCAGAGTTTTTCGATCGCGTCGCCGCGGGCGATGGTGAAGCCGAGGCGCTTGGTGTCGGTCCCGCGCTCGGCCTCCAGCACCGTGGTGAGCCGCGCCAGGGCGGCATCCACGCCGTCCGCGTCGTCGCCGACGAATTCCACCAGGTTGATGCCGTGGACCGGCCGGCCGGCGGGATCGTCCGGGAAGAAGGCGCGAACCTCGGCCCAGATCGGGTCCTTGCGGGCGAGGCCCAGGACGGTGGAATCGATGGTCTCCACCGAGGCCGCGCCGAACGGCAGCAGCGCCTGGGCGTCCCGCAGGGCGGCGTCGAAATCCACGTAGGAGAGCGCCACCAGCACCGACGCCTTGGGGATCGGCAGAACGTTGAGCCGCGCCTCGGCGATCAGCGCCAGGGTGCCCTCCGAGCCGCAGATCACGCTCTTGAGGTCGAACCGGCCGTCCGCATCGCGCAGATGGGCGAGGTCGTAGCCGGTGAGGCAGCGGTTGAGCTTGGGGAAGCGCTCGGCGATCAGCGCTGCATTCTCGGTGACGACCGTATCGACGGTGCGGTGGATCTCGCCGACCCGGTCGTTGCGGGCCTGGGCGGCTTCGAGGCCGGCCGCGTCCAGCGGCTCGGCCGTCCAGACCGTGCCGTCGGCGAGCACGCAGGTCAGCGCGAGGACGTGGTCGCGGGTCTTGCCGTAGAGGCAGGAGCCCTGACCGCAGGCATCGGTGGAGATCATGCCCCCGATGGTCGCGCGGTTCGAGGTCGAGAGTTCGGGCGCGAAGAACAGGCCGTGCTCGGCCAGCGCCCGGTTGAGCTGGTCCTTCACCACCCCGGGCTCGACCCGGACGATGCGGCGCGCGACGTCGATCTCCAGGATGCGGTTCATGTGCCGCGAGGTGTCGACCACGAGGCCGTGGCCGAGCGACTGGCCGTTGGTGCCGGTGGCCCCGCCGCGGGGGCGGATCACGATCTCGGTGAAGCGCGGGTCGTCCAGAAGCTTGGCGATGCGCACGAGGTCGTCGCGCGAGCGCGGGAAGGCCACGGCCCCCGGCTCGACCTGATAGATCGAGTTGTCGGTGGAAAAGACCGCGCGGTCCGCGGCCGATACGCTCAGGTCGCCCGCAAAGCCGCGCAGGCGCAGTTCGGCGACCACCGCCTCATAGAGTGGCACGGCCTCGGTGTGGCGGGTCAGGACCGGGATCATGAACGCGTTCTACACCCGGCCCCTCGCGAGGGAAGATCGGCGATTATGTCACGTCGCCGCGAACCGGTCTGGCACCCCGCTTGCCACGGTGGCGACGGTGCGGAGCGGATGCCCATGAACGCGAGCGTCGAACGGGTCAGGGATGCCCTGGCCGAGCTGATCAAGGCGGCCCTCATCTCCGACGACGCCACGAGCCTCGCCTGCCGCGAGGCCGGCCGGACCAAGCTCGCCGCCCTGGGCGCCGACCCGCCGCAGGCCGGGAGCCTGCGCATGGACGGGGCCTGGACGCTGGCGATCCAGCAGGCGGAGACGCCGGAGCTGGCGCCCGGAGAAGGCCAGGTGAACCTGACCCTGCCGCGCGCCTGCCCGTTCGGCCTCGACGAGATCCTGGGACCGGGCTTCGACGTCGATCTCGCGGTCGACCGCATCCGCAAATCGGCCTCCACGGGCTGATCGCGCCTGTTGAGGACGCGACGGCCACCGTTGCCGCGGACCGGCCGGAACCCCATCTTGCGGTGACGCGACCGAATCAGCGGTCCGGCGCCCGATCGCGGGCGCACGCCTTTTTCGAGAACCGTCCGGCACCACCTTTTGGCACCACGCATCAGCGCAGAGGCGGCAGAACCCGCCGCTCCCCCGCCCTTCCCCACCCGCGAGCAGATCCTCGCCTTCGTGGCGGAGGCGACCGAACCCGTCGGCAAGCGGGAGATCGCCAAGGCGTTCGGCATCAAGGGCGCCGCCAAGATCGACCTGAAGCGCATCCTCAAGGAGATCGAGGAGGATGGCGGCCTCGATCGCGGGCGCGGCGGCCTCGCAGCTGCCGGTCGCCTGCCGCCGGTGGTTCTGAGCGACATCCGCTCGCGCGACCGGCACGGCGACTTCCTGGCGGTTCCGGTCGAGTGGACCGGCACCGGCAAGCCGCCATCCATCGTGCTCACGCAAAGCCGCGGACCGCGCAAGGGCAACCGCCCGGCCGCCGGGATCGGCGACCGCGCCCTCGTCCGGGTCGAGCGCGACGCCGAGGGCGGCTATACCGGCCGGGTCATCAAGGTCATCGGAAAGAACAAGGCCGAGATCATCGGCGTCTACCGCGCCGGGGCGCAGGGCGGCCGGATCGTGCCGGTCGAGAAGCGCTCGCAGGGCCGCGAGATCCTGATCCCGCCCGGCGAGGAGGGTCAGGCCCGGGACGGCGACCTCGTCAGCGTATCGCTGGAGCGGGAGACGCGCTTCGGCCTGCCGCGGGGCCGGGTCCGGGAACGGCTCGGCTCGCTCGGCTCCGAGAAGGCCGTGAGTCTGATCGCGATCCACCTGCACAACATCCCGCACGTATTCTCGGACGCGACCCTGGCCGAGGCCGATGCAGCGGCCCCCGCCCCGCTCAAAGGTCGCGAGGATTGGCGCGACCGCCCGCTGCTGACCATTGATCCGCCGGACGCCAAGGACCACGACGACGCCGTGATGGCGGAGCCTGATCACGACCCGGCCAATCCGGGCGGCTTCCTCGTCACGGTGGCGATCGCGGATGTCGCGGCCTATGTCCGCCCCGGCTCGAGCCTCGACCGCGAGGCGCTGGAGCGGGGCAACTCGGTCTATTTCCCCGACCGCGTCGTGCCGATGCTGCCGGAGCGGATCTCCAACGATCTCTGCTCCCTGCGCGAGGGCGAGGACCGCCCGGCCATCGCGGTCCGGATGGTGATCGCCGCGGACGGGGTGAAGCGCCGCCACACGTTCCACCGGGTGATGATGCGCTCCCGGGCCAAGCTCGCCTACGCGCAGGCGCAAGCCGCCATCGACGGGCAGGCGGATGCCGCAACGGAGCCGCTGTTGGAGACGGTGCTGCGCCCGCTCTGGGCGGCCTACGCGGCCCTGCGCGAGGCCCGGGACAGCCGCGGGCCGCTCGCGCTCGACCTGCCCGAGCGCAAGGTGCTGCTCTCGCCCGAGGGCGCGGTCGACCGGGTGATCGTGCCGGAGCGCCTCGATGCGCACCGGCTGATCGAGGAGTTCATGATCCAGGCCAACGTCGCCGCCGCCGAGACCTTGGAGGCGGCCAAGCAGACGCTGATCTACCGGGTGCACGACGAGCCGGCGCAGGAGAAGATGCAGGCGCTCGGCGAGGTCCTGGCCTCGGTCGGGATCAAGCTGCCCAAGGAGGGGGCGCTGCGCCCCGCCTTGTTCAACCGCATCCTCGGATCGGTGGCCGGCAGCGAGCACGCGACCTTCATCAACGAGGTGGTGCTGCGCTCCCAGGCCCAGGCCGTCTACGCCTCTGAGAACCTGGGCCATTTCGGGCTGAACCTGCGCCGCTACGCGCATTTCACCTCGCCGATCCGCCGCTACGCCGACCTGATCGTCCACCGAGCGCTGATCGCCGCCTGCCGGCTCGGCGCCGACGGCCTGCCCGCGGAGGTGTCGGTGGGCGAGCTCGCGCAGATCGGCGAGCAGATCTCGGCGGCCGAACGCCGCGCCATGGCGGCGGAGCGCGAGACCATCGACCGGCTGATCGCGCACCATCTCGTCGACCGGATCGGGGCGACCTTCGCGGGACAGATCGCGGGCGTCACGCGGTCGGGCCTGTTCATCAAGCTCGACGAGACCGGCGCGGACGGGTTCGTGCCGATCTCGCAGCTCGGCGCCGACTATTTCCGCCACGAGGAGGCCCGTCACGCCCTCGTGGGTGAGCGCAGCGGCGAGACTTTCCGGCTCGGCGACCGCGTCGAGGTCCGCCTGGTCGAGGCCGCGCCGGTGGCGGGGGCGCTCCGCTTCGAGCTGCTGAGCGCGGGCCAGACCCGCTCCGGGTCCAGCAAGGACGGCGCCGGCCGGAAGCCCGGCGGGCGGCCGTTCAAGGCCGCCCCCTCCGGCCGCCCGCCCGGCATCCGCAACTCCGGCACGCGCCATCGCGGCTCGCGCCGGTGACCCGGCCGGTGTAGGCTTTGGTCATGGCCACCGACGCGATTCCCGTGCGCACCCGCCTGATCCCCGCGATGGCGCGGGGCTTCATCGGCCGCTGTCCCCATTGTGGGCAGGGCCGGATCTTCGGACGCTTCCTGAAGGTGCGCCCGGAATGCGACGCCTGCGGGCTGGAACTGCACCATCACCGCGCAGACGATCTGCCGCCCTACGTGGTGATCTTCATCGTCGCCCACATCGTCGGCTACCTGATCCTGGAGACCGAGACCGCCTACGATGTCCCGTTGTGGGTCGAGATGGGCGTCTGGCCGGTCTTCACGCTCCTGTTCGCCCTCGCGTTGCTCCAGCCGGTCAAGGGTGCCGTCGTCGGGTTGCAATACGCCCTTGGCATGCACGGCTTCGCCACGTTACCGCGGGGCCGCCCCGTTTCGGGGTTGAAGGAGACACGCCTTGCCGCAGCCGGAGCCGCAGCAGGAATCCGAGATCGCGACCAGCCCTGAGCGGACGCCGTCCCCGGCGCGCCTGCGCCCGCGGGACGCCGCCACCCTGATCGTGCTGGACCGGCGCGGGAAGGGCGGCCCGAAGGTCCTGATGGGCCGCCGCAACCCGCGCCTCGCCTTCATGCCCGGGCAGTTCGTGTTCCCCGGGGGCCGTATCGAACTCGGCGACCGCCACATGCCGGTGGCCGGCGCACTGCCCGACTACGCCGAGGCCGCGCTGACCCGTCAGGTCTCCCGGCCGCCGCACCATCTCGGCCGGGCGCTGGCGCTGGCCGCCATCCGGGAGACCTACGAGGAGACCGGCCTGCTGCTCGGCACGAACGAGCACGGCGCCCCCGAGACCGCCCCCGCGGGCTGGGAGGCCTTCGCCCGGCACGGGATCCTGCCGGACCTGGAGGCGCTGCACCTCGTGGCCCGGGCGATCACCCCGCCCAAGCGCGTCCGCCGGTTCGACACGCGGTTCTTCGCCGTCGATCGCCGCATGGTCGTGGCCGAGGAGGCCGGCCGGGTGAGCCCCGAGGCCGAGTTCACCGAGCTCGCCTGGGTCCGCCTGGACGCGGCGCGCAAGCTCGACCTGCCGTTCATCACCCGCGCCATCCTGGACGATCTGGAGGCGCAGATCGCGGCCGATTTCGCGCCGCACCGGATGATCCCCTTCCACTACGAGCGCTACGGGCGCCGGGAACGAGTCGCGTTGTGAATGTTTCGGACAGGCCGGACCGGATCGTCGCGGGACGCGGGATCGGACCGGACACCGTGGCGGCGATCACCGCCGCCATCGCCTGCGTCACCGTGGTCGGCATCGGCCTCAGCCTGTCGATCCCGCTCCTGTCGATCGAGCTGGAGCGGCGCGGCGCGTCGAGCACGCTGATCGGGCTCAACACCGCGGTCGCCGGCATCGCCAGCATCTGCACGGTCCCGTTCGTCCCGCGACTGGCCGCGCGGATCGGCGTCGCGCCGCTCCTGTGTCTCGCCCTGGTCGTGGGGGCGGTGAGCCTCGCCGCCTTTCCGATGGTGCCGGGCATCGCCCTGTGGTTCCCGCTGCGCTTCGTGTTCTCGGCGACGCTCGGCGCACTGTTCGTGCTGTCCGAGTACTGGATCAACGCCGCCGCCCCGCCGGAGCGCCGGGGCCTGGTGATGGGCATCTACGCCACCGTGCTGGCAGCGGGCTTCGCGGTCGGGCCGGCGCTCCTGGCCCTCGTCGGAACCGAGGGCTTGCCCCCCTACCTGACCGGTGCCGCCCTGATGCTGGCCGGCGGCCTGCCGATCGTCCTCGCCCGGGGCCTTTCGCCGACCATCGAGCACGGTTCCGGCCGCAGCCTCCTCGCCTATCTGCGCTTCGCCCCCGGGGCGCTGCTCGCCGCCCTCGCGTACGGGGCGGTGGAGACCGGGATCTTCGCGATCCTGCCGCTCTACGGCCTGCGCCTGGGCTACGACGCACAGGGCGCGGCCGGCCTCGTCAGCCTGATCGCGCTCGGCAACGTGCTGTTCCAGATCCCGTTCGGCTGGCTTGCCGACCGCGTCGACCGGGGCGCGGTGCTCCTCGGCGCGGGCCTGGCCGGGGCGGCGGGCTCGGCCCTGATCCCGCTGGCCTCCGGGTCGCCGCTGGCGCTCGGCCTGGTCCTGTTCGCCTGGGGCGGCATCGCCGGGACGCTCTACACGGTCGGCCTGACCACGCTGGGCGACCGGGTCCCGGCCTCCGACCTCGCGGGCGCCAACGCGGCCTTCGTGGTGCTGTACAATGTCGGCCTGATGCTCGGGCCGCCGCTGATCGGCGGGGGGCTCGACCTCGTGCCGCCGCACGGCTTCGCGTGGGCGCTGCTGGCACTGTTCCTGGTCTTCTCGTCGAGCCTTGCCATGATGGAGCGATCCGCCGCGCGGTCTTGACCTGCGGGGTCCGATCGGGCATTGACCGGCCCGTATTCGGCCGGGCCTTCCCGGCCATTTGCGTTTCGCTCACGCGGAATGCCGCACCCTGCAGGAGCGCCGCGCCATGGCTAAGGCCGTCACCGTCAAGATCAAGCTCGTCTCCACCGCCGACACGGGCTATTTCTACGTCACCAAGAAGAACTCCCGCACGCAGACCGAGAAGCTGACGATGCGCAAGTACGATCCGGTCGCGCGCAAGCACGTCGACTTCAAGGAAACCAAGATCAAGTAAGCTCGCGGGACCCATCCCGGTCCAGCCGCGACCTCGAGGCCGCTCCGGAGACGGGGCGGCTTTTTTCGTGCCCTGCCGGGACAGGGTGACGAACGATCCTGCCCGGCGCCGCGGACGGGGCCGGGGCGACGCCCGACCATAGTCTCGCCGCGTTCCGGGCGCTGCCTGACCCGGCGCCGGGATCCGTCTCCCTCCGCACTGGCCGGACCGGCCAAGGGAGCGCGCACAGTGTTCAGAGTTCTGCTGACGATCCTGACGGTCCTGGCGGTGCTCACGGCCCGCCTCGTCCTCAAGCTGCCGCTGATTCCCTATCGGGCCGTCCGCGGGTTGGTGCGAGGCCTGTTCGCGCCGGCCTGAACGCGCACCCTCTCACGCATCCGTCACGGCGCTGGAAAAGCCGTACAGCTCCGGATCGAGCGTCCGCGCCAGGGTCCGGGCGATGGCGACCAGGGCCGTCACCATCGGGGTCGAGGGCTCGCGGCGCGGGGCGACGAGGCCGATCGTGTGCTCCAGGTCCGGGGCGGTGATCGGGATCGCCCGCACGCCCGCCATGGGCCCGAGGGCATCGACCAGGATCTCCGGCATGATCGAGGCCCAGCGCAGGGTGCGCACGTGGGTCATCAGCACGATCATCGAGTTCGATTCCAGCGTCGCGGCCGGATCGGCGCCGGCGTCCCGGATCTGCTGATCGATGATCCGGCGGTTCTGCATGTTCGGGGTCAGCAGGCAGAGCGGCAGGCGGCCGGTCTCCGCCCAGGTGACGCTGGCGCGGCCGTCGAACGGGCCGCCGTCGGCCGTGACCAGACGGTAGCGCTCCCGGTAGAGCGGCACCGACACGACCCGGCCGAGCGGCTCGTTGTCGAGGTAGGTCAGCCCGGCATCGGCCTCCAGGTTCTCGATCAGCGAGAAGATGTCGGCGGAGGCAGCGGATTCGACCGTGAGCCGGACGCCCGGGTGGCGCTCGCCGTAGGGGGTGGTCAGGCTCACGATCATCGGCAGGGCCGTGGGGATCGCGGCGATGCGCAGGTGCCCGGTCAGGCCGCGGCGCAGGCCCGTGACCTCCTCGTGCATCGCCCGCGCGTCGGCCACGATGCGGCGTGCCCATTCGAGCACCCGCTCGCCCTCCGGGGTGAAGCCCTGGAAGCGCGAACCGCGCAGTACCAGCTGCACGCCGAAGCGGTTCTCCAGCTGCTTCACGCCGGCCGAGAGGGTCTGCTGCGTCACCCCGCAGGTCTCGGCCGCATGGCCGAAATGCTGCTCGCGGGCGAGCGCGAGCAGGAAGTCGAGCTTGTCGATCACGGAGGCATTCCGAGCGGCGCGCACCCCGCAGGTTGGGATGCCGAAACCTAGTGGCCCGCCCGTCCGGCCACAACCGGCGGCGGGCGCACGCTCAGCGGAACAGGATGAACGCCTTCGACAGGGTGATGCCGATCCCCCAGAGGATCGGGATGCCCACGACCGCCCAGGCCAGTGCCGCCGCGGCGCTGAACCCGCCCCGGCCGATGCCGAACGAGCCCGACGACCGGACGGCAGCGGCGGCGCCGCGGACGTCGAGGGCGGCGCGATCGGAATCGGACATGAACCACCGCCCGGCGAGCGGCCGGATCAACAGGTTGCAGACGAACCCGGCGGCCAGGAACGCGGCCAGCACGTACATGGTCCGCCCATAGAGGTCCGCGCCCTGGACACCGGCGGCGGCCTGCGCCTCCCGGATCTTGGTGACCACGAACGGACCGACGATGCCGGCGGTCGACCACGCGGTGAGCAGGCGGCCGTGGATCGCGCCGACGAACTGCGTGCCGAACACGTCGGCGAGGTAAGCCGGGATCGTCGCGAAGCCGCCGCCATACATGGACAGGATCACGCAGAAGAACGCGACGAACAGAGCTTGCGAGCCGATCCCGGCGGCCCAGGGAGCGGCGGCGTAGAGCACGCCGCCCAGGGCGAAGAAGATCGCGTAGGTGAGCTTGCGGCCGATCCGGTCCGACATCGAGGCCCAGAAGAACCGGCCCAGGATGTTGAACAGCGACAGCAATCCGACGAAGCCGGCCGCGATCGCGGCGATCTGGGCCTTCTGGCCGGCGTCGAGCGCAGCGAAGCCGGTGCCGGGCAGCCCGATCAGGGAGCCGCCGAAGATCTCTTGGAGCATCGGCGAGGCGAGCGCCAGCACGCCGATCCCGGCCGAGACGTTGAGGCAGAGCACCAGCCAGATCATCCAGAACTGAAAGGTCTTGTGCGCGTCCCGCAGGTGGACGTGGCCCGAGGCGATCATCGCGTTCTTGGCGGCAGGCGGCGTCCACCCGTCCGGCTGCCAGCCGGCCGGCGGGACCCGGTAGCCGAAGGCTCCGCCCAGCATGAACACGCAATAGCCCAGCCCCATCAGGGCGAGCGTCTGCCAGACGCCGACGGAATCGGGGCTGCGGAAGGTCTTGATCAGGCCGTCGGCCAGGGGAGAGCCGATCATCGCGCCGCCGCCGAAGCCCATGATGGCCATGCCGGTGGCCATGCCGCGCCGGTCCGGAAACCACTTGATCAGGGTCGAGACCGGGGAGATGTAGCCGAGGCCCAGCCCGATGCCGCCGATCAGGCCCATGCCGAGCCAGACCAGCCAGAGCTGGTGGAGGTAGACGCCCAGCGCGCCGATCAGGAAGCCGCCGCCCCAGCACAGGGCGGCCACGATGCCGGCCTTGCGCGGGCCCGCCCGCTCCAGCCAGCCGCCGAACAGGGCGGCCGACAGGCCGAGCATGACGATGCCGATGGAGAAGACCGTGACCAGGTCGCTGACGCGCCAGTCGCACGTGGTGGTGAACAGCGCCGTCATCACGCCCATGTCGGGGCAGGCGGCGGGGGCGGGCTGGCCGACCGAGAGGGCCCGGCTCAACGGCAGCCAGAACACCGACAGCCCGTAGGCCATGCCGATGCAGAGATGGATCGCCAGGGCCGCCGGCGGAACCAGCCAGCGGTTGAAGCCCGGTTTGGCGACGATGCGCTCACGGGACAACCAGCCGTGATCGCTCCCGGGCGCGACTGCGCCCGCCAGGTCTGAACGCATAGAGGCTTCCTCCAGGCACGACTTCGTTGCGTGAGCCGTGCTGCCGAGGAAGCTTAGTCGTTGAGCTTGGCGGGTGCCAGCGCGCGGACGGGGTTCGACCCGTCATCGGTACCGGTTTAGCCTACAATTCAGGGGCGACGTATACGCGGATACCGAAATCGGCGCATCCTGCATTCATTCGGAGGGTCGGCGCGTAAACCTCCAGGCACTCCTCGGGCCGTCGCCGCCCTGCTCAGGGCGGCCGCGTTCGACCGGCGCCGCGATGGACCGATCGAACGCGACGAAGGCCGATCAGCCGGCGTCGCTGGCACCCTCGCCGAGCTTCTGCGGGTCGCGGGTGGCGGAGCGCACCGGGCTCTCGGCCTGGGGCTCGGCCCCGCGCAGGGCCTGCTGCACCAGGCTGTCGGCCCGGTCGCCCATCCCCGGCAGGGCGGCCTCGAGCTTCGAAACCATCTTGGGCGTCCAGAAGGCCGTGATGTGCTTGTGCACCCCGGCCACCGCCTCGTCCTCCGGGTAGGACCGGAAGAAGGTGGCGATCTGGTTCGCCATCCGGAGGAGCTTGTCCTCCTGGGTCTGTGCGCTCATCGAGTCACTCCGCCGCGTCGAGGCGCTGGGCGATCCGGGTCAACGAGAAATCCTCCTCGTAGAACTTCGCCTGCCAATCCGAGGGCCGGTTGGTCCGCCGGATCTGCACCGCCGTGACCTTGTACTCGGGACAGTTGGTCGCCCAATCCGAGTAGTCGGTGGTGATCACGTTGGCGCCGGTCTTGGCGTGGTGGAACGTGGTGTAGACCACGCCAGGCTGCATCCGCTCCGAGACCTTGGCCTTCAGGGCGATGTCGCCGGACCGGCTCTCCAGGGAGACCAGGTCGCCGTCGACGATGCCGCGCAGTTCCGCGTCGAACGGGTGGATTTCCAGCACGTCCTCCTCGTGCCAGCGCGAGTTCTCGGTGCGCCGGGTCTGCGCGCCGACATTGTACTGGGACAGGATCCGGCCCGTGGTCAGGATCAGCGGGAACTTCGCCCCCGTCCGCTCCTCGGTGGCCACGAACTCGGTGATCATGAACCGGCCCTTGCCGCGGACGAAGCGGTCCACGTGCATCATCGGCGTGCCGAGCGGCGCCTTCTCGTTGCAGGGCCACTGCACCGAGCCCAGCTCGTCGAGCTTGGCGTAGGACACGCCGGTGAAGCTCGGGGTCAGGCCGGCGATCTCGTCCATGATCTCGGACGGGTGGCTATACTCCATCTTGTAGCCCAGCGCGTTGGAGAGCAGCACCGTGCCCTCCCAGTCACCGAAGCCGCCCATCGGAGGCATCACCTTGCGGACGCGGGAGATGCGCCGCTCGGCGTTGGTGAAGGTGCCGTCCTTCTCGAGGAACGAGGCGCCCGGCAGAAAGACGTGGGCGTATTTCGCGGTCTCGTTCAGGAACAGGTCCTGGATGACGATGCATTCCATCGCCTTGAGGCCGGACGTGACATGGTGCGTGTCGGGATCCGACTGCGCGATGTCCTCGCCCTGGATGTAGAGGCCCTTGAAGCTGCCATCGACGGCCTCGTCGAGCATGTTGGTGATGCGCAGGCCCGGCGCACCGTCGAGCTTGGCGCCCCAGAGCGCCTCGAAGCTCTCACGGGTGGCGTCGTCCGAGACGTGGCGGTAGCCGGTGAACTCGTGCGGGAACGAGCCCATGTCGCAGGAGCCCTGGACGTTGTTCTGGCCGCGCAGCGGGTTCACGCCGGCACCGAGCTTGCCGATGTTGCCGGTGGCCATGGCGATGTTGGCCATGCCCATCACCATGGTCGAGCCCTGGCTGTGCTCGGTGACGCCGAGGCCGTAATAGATGCCGGCCGCGCCGCCCGTGGCGTAGAGCCGGGCCGCCGCACGCACCTCAGCCGGGTCGAGGCCGGTGAACGATTGCTGGTTCTCGGGCGAATGCCGCTCCTCGGCGATGAACCGGGCCCAGGACTCGAACTCGGCGAGGTCGCAGCGCTCGCGGACATACGCTTCGTCGATCAGCCCCTCGGTGACGATGACGTGCGCCAGCGAATTGATGAAGGCGACGTTGGAGCCCGGCTTCAGGGGCAGGTGATAGTCGGCCTTGATGTGGGGCGACTTCACCAAGTCGATCTTGCGCGGATCGGCCACGATCAGCTTGGCGCCCTCCCGCAGGCGCTTCTTCATGCGCGAGCCGAAGACCGGATGCCCGTCGGTCGGGTTGGCACCGATCACCAGGATCACGTCGGACTGCTCGACCGACTTGAAGTCCTGGGTGCCGGCCGAGGTGCCGAGCGTCGACATCAGCCCGTAGCCGGTGGGCGAGTGGCAGACGCGGGCGCAGGTATCGACGTTGTTGTTGCCGAAGGCGGCGCGCACGAGCTTCTGGACGAGGTAGGCCTCCTCGTTGGTGCAGCGCGACGAGGTGATGCCGCCGACCGAATCCTTGCCGTATGTCGACTGGATCCGCTTGAATTCGCTGGCCGCGTGCGAGATGGCCTCGTCCCAGGAGACCTCGCGCCACGGATCCGTGATCTTCGCGCGGATCATCGGCTTGGTGATGCGGTCCTTGTGGGTGGCGTAGCCGTAGGCGAAGCGACCCTTGACGCAGCTATGGCCCTCGTTGGCCTTGCCGGCCTTGTACGGCACCATGCGGACGACGCGGGTGCCCTGCATCTCGGCCTTGAACGAGCAGCCGACGCCGCAATACGCACAGGTCGTCACCTCCGCGTGCTCGGGCTGGCCGAACTCGTGGATCGATTTTTCCTGCAACGTGGCCGTGGGACAGGCCTGCACGCAGGCGCCGCAGGAGACGCACTCCGATTCCATGAAGTTGGTCGGGCCCGCCGCCACGCGGCTGTCGAAGCCGCGGCCCGCGATGGTCAGCGCGAAGGTGCCCTGCACCTCCTCGCAGGCGCGGACGCACCGGTTGCAGACGATGCACTTCGACGGATCGTACGTGAAGTACGGGTTCGACTCGTCCTTGGGCAGGTACTTCTCGGCACTCGGCACGACGTGGTTGTCGCCCTCGTAGCCGTAGCGGACGTCGCGCAGGCCGACGACGCCGGCCATGTCCTGCAACTCGCAATCGCCGTTGGCCGCGCAGGTCAGGCAGGTCAGCGGGTGATCGGAGATGTAGAGCTCCATCACGCCCTTGCGGAGCTTGGCCAGCTTGTCGGTCTGCGTGCGCACGACCATGCCGTTCTCGGCCGGCGTGGTGCAGGAGGCCGGCGTCCCGCGCCGCCCCTCGATCTCGACGAGGCAGAGCCGGCAGGAGCCGAACGGCTCCAGGCTGTCGGTGGCGCACAGCTTCGGGATCTGCGTGCCGGCATGCATCGCCGCCGCCATCACCGAGGTGCCGGCCGGCACCGTCACGTCCATGCCGTCGATCGTCAGGGTGACGGTCTGCTCCGCCACGCGGATCGGCGTGCCGTAGTCGATCTCCTTGATCAGGCCCATCGACGTCTCCTTCACTCGGCCGCGACCGGCAGATCGCCGGCGCGCCTGAAATCTTCAGGGAAGTGGGTGATCGCGCTCATCACGGGCATCGGCGTGAGCCCGCCCATGGCGCAGAGCGACCCGTCGGTCATGACCTCACAGAGGTCCTCGATCAGCTTCAGGTTCGTCTCCGGCCGGATGCCGGCGATGACCTTGTCCATGGTCTCGACGCCACGGGTCGCGCCGATCCGGCAGGGAGTGCACTTGCCGCAGGATTCGGTGGCGCAGAACTCGAAGGCGAAGCGGGCTTGGGAGGCCATGTCGACGGTGTCGTCGAACACCACGATGCCGCCATGGCCGACGAGGCCCTTCGCGGCGGCCATCGCCTCGTAGTCGAGGGGCGTGTCGAGCAGGCGGTCGGGGAAGTAGGCCCCGAGCGGCCCGCCGACCTGTACGGCCCGGACCGGCCGGCCGGAGCGGGTGCCGCCGCCGTAATCCTCGATCACCTCGCGCAGGGTCACCCCGAAGGCGAGCTCGATCAGGCCACCGTGCTTGATGTTGCCGGCGAGCTGGATCGGCAGCGTGCCGAGCGAGCGGCCCATGCCGTAATCGGCGTAGGCCCCGGCGCCGTTCTCGAGGATCCACGGCACGGCCGTGAAGGTCATGACGTTGTTGACCAGCGTCGGCTTGCCGAGGAAGCCCTTGAGCGCCGGGATCGGGGGCTTGGCCCGCACGATGCCGCGCTTGCCCTCCAGGCTCTCCAGCAGCGAGGTCTCCTCGCCGCAGATATAAGCACCCGCGCCCAGCCGGACCTCCAGGTGGAAGGCCTTGCCCGAACCCAGGATATCGGCACCAAGCACGCCGGCCTCGATGCCGTTGACGATGGCTTCCTTCAGGGTGGCGAAGGCCTGCGGGTATTCGGAGCGCAAGTAGATGTAGCCGCGGGTCGCACCCGTCGCGATCGCCGCGATGGTCATGCCCTCGATGAGGTTGAAGGGGTCGCCCTCCATCATCATCCGGTCGGCGAAGGTACCGGAATCGCCCTCGTCGGCGTTGCAGACGACGTATTTCTGCTCGCCCTTGGCGAGCATCACGGTGTTCCACTTGATGCCGGCCGGGAAGCCGGCGCCACCGCGGCCGCGCAGGCCGGAATCGCGCACCGCCGCGACGATGCCCTCGGCGTCGAGCTTCAGCGCCGCCTCGAGCCCGCGATAGCCGCCATGGGCCCGGTAATCGGCCACCGAGACCGGATCGACAACGCCGCAGCGGTGGAAGGTCAGGCGCTGCTGACGGGCGAGGAACGGGATCTTTTCGGGGTCGCCGAGGCGCAGGGCATGCTCGCCGCCGGTGGCGAGCCCGGCATCCAGCAGGGCGTCGACATCCGAGACCTTGACGGGACCGTAGGCGACCCGGCCTTCCGGCGTGGCGACTTCCACCATCGGCTCCAGCCAGAACAGGCCGCGCGAGCCGGTGCGCACGATGGTCACGTCGAGGCCGCGGCGCTCGGCGCCCGCGAACAGGGCCCGGGCGACCTTGTTGGCTCCGAGGCCCAGAGCCACGGCGTCCCGGGGGACGTAAAGGGTGACGCTCACTGGCGGGTCTCCCGCTTGGTTTCGGCCAGCGCCTCGTCGAGGCCGTCGGCAGTCAGGTGAGCCACCGGCTCGCCGTCGATCAGGGCCGCGGGACCGTTGGCGCAGAGGCCGAGGCAGTAGACCGGCTCCACCGTGGCGCTGCCGTCGGCGGTGGTCTCGTGCCAGTCACAGCCGAGGCGGCCGAGGATCTCGCGGTGGATCTTGTCCGAGCCCATGGCCTGACAGGCCTCGGCCCGACACAGCTTCACCTCGTGGCGGCCGGCCGGATGGGCGCGGAAGTCGTGGTAGAACGTGATGCAGCCATGCACTTCGGCACGCGACAGGTTCAGCGCGTCGGCGATGAGCGGCACGGCGCCGCCATCGACGTAGCCGAAGGTCGCCTGCAACGCGTGCAGGATCGGCAGCGTCGCGCCTTCGAGATGGGTATGCTCTGCAATGATCCCGGTGGCGCGTTCCGCGCTCCAGGGCTCGTGACGCGCCATGGTTTCCAGCCCAGTCTGTTCCTTTTCTAAAGCGAAGTGGAACAGAAATGCCGAACACCATCAATCGCGCAGTCCGGTCGCCTGACAAAGGATCCCTGTCAGACTGTCACCCGTCGCGGGCCGGCGGCCCATCCATACGGTAAGCCTTTCTCAACGCATCGGTTTCTACCGCCTAGAAACCGTCGAACCAACCCGCGTGCGACGCAACATCATCTTGTGCCCTGCAAGAAATTTCATCTGCCGCGCGGTCTGGACGGTCAGAACTCCATGTCGAGCTCTTCGATCTCATCCGGCTCGTCGGCGGCGGCCTCGGCCCATTCGATCATCAACGGCCAGTGCAGAATGGCGTCCCGGTAGGCTGCGGCCCGGGGCGGCAGCGCGACGTCGTAGGTACGGAAGCGGGTGCAGACCGGGGCGTAAAGCGCATCGGCGAGGCCCGGCCGGTCACCGAAGAGGAACGGTCCTTCGTACCGGTCCAGGCAATCGTCGAAGATCGTGACGATGCGCTCGATATCGGCCTTGGCGCCGTTGAACACCCGAAAGCCCGGATGGAACGCCCGCAGGTTCATCGGCAGGGCCGAGCGCAGGTTGACGAAGCCCGAGTGCATCTCCCCGGAGATGGAGCGACAATGGGCACGCTCGGCCACCTCGCGCGGGAGAAGGCCGGCGTCGGGAAAGGTCTCGCTCAGGTATTCGGCGATCGCGAGGATGTCCCAGACCACCACGTCGCCATGCCGCAGGCGCGGCACCAGGAAGGATGGGGACAGGTGCAGCAGTTCCGCACGGCTGGTGACGTCCGTGCCCGACAGGACTTCCGTGTCGAACGCGAGACCCGCCATCCGGCAGATCAGCCAGCCCCGCAGGGACCAGGAGGAGTAGTTGCGACTGGAGATGGTGAGCGTGGTGGCGGTCATCGTCTTCACCCCGGGCGAGTCGCCGATCATGCGATCTGCATTGCCGGATCCAAAACTCGTGCCGGAGCAGAGACTCGTGCCGGAGCAGCGAATCTTGCCGACTCGATCCGGGCGAATCGCAACGCGCCGAAGACTACTCCCGACGAAGCAGCGCGGCGACCTCCGCCTGCTCGGCTGCCGACAGGGTCCGGACCGGCGCGGCCGGCCGCCGGCGGGCGAGGCGCCAAATCCCGAAAGCGCCGAGCAGGACCGCCAGGATCGGGGTCAGCCACAGCAGCAGGGTGTGCAGGGCAAAGACCGGCCGCAGCAGCACGAACTCGCCGTAGCGGTCCACGACGTAGCGCAGCACCGCCGGATCGCTGTCGCCCTTCTGCAGGCGCTCGCGCACGATCACGCGCAGATCCTTGGCGAGCGGCGCGTCGGAATCGTCGATCGACTGGTTCTGGCAGACCAGGCAGCGCAGCTCGGACGAGATCTCCCGGGCGCGATGCTCCAGCACCGGATCCTTCAGCACCTCGTCGGGCTGGACCGCATGGGCCGGGACGGCGAACGTAACAAGCAGCGCAAAAGCCAAACAGGCACGAACACGCGCCCTCCCTCCCCCCTCTGCGGGGGAGGGTACCCTGCGCAGCAGGGGGGGAGAGGGGCAGCGCGACGGTCGAGTATGGGACTCCCGGCGCGACTTCTGCGGATACTGCGCTCCCCTCTCCCGACCCGGCCTGACGGCCGGCCCACCCTCCCCCGCCGAGGGGGGAGGGACTGCGCGGCGGCCGATGGCGCCCACGGTCATGTCCCGACCCTTCACTCCGCCGG
>NZ_CEEDEA010000029.1:0-50367 GCF_979253755.1 Methylobacterium sp. AC315 | reverse complement strand
GCCTGCGGGTCCTGGCCGGCGGCCTGCTGGCGGACCGTGCTCTCGATCCCGTCGAGCGGGTTCGTGATCTTGGACAGCGACGGCGCGGCGGCCTGAGCGGCCGTCTGCACGGTGCCGCCGACGAGCGAGCCGGCCCCGCCCAGGGTGCTGGTCACGCCGCTGAACGCGCCGCCGACGATGCCGCCGACCGCCGAGGTCAGCAGGTACAGCACCACCAGGGTGGTCACCGCCCAGGACACCAGACCGTGCAGGCCGGCGGCGCCGGTCACGGGCTTGCCCGAGAGCCGACCGGCCAGGAGGCCGCCGATCAGCGAGGCGACGATCCCGGAAGCGACGAACCAGATGCCGGCACTCATCGACAGGGTCGAGGCGGCCGGGTTGTCGGCGGCGTTCATGCCGACGCTGGACAGCCCGATGCCGACACCGAGCATGTTGAAGATGACCTGGGCGACCAGGGCCGTGGTGGCGCCTGCGAAGATCGCGCCCCAGGACACTTGGTGGAGCAGGACGGTTCGCGAGTCGCTCGCATGGGCGAGCGGTGTGGTCGAGAGGTTGGGGGAAGCGGCCACTGGGTAACTCCTGGTCGTCGTCGTCTTGGTCGTCGTCTTGGTCGTCATCGTCTTGGTCGTCGTGTCAGGGTCGCCCCGGATGTGCGGCCCGGCCTCAGCGGCGGGCGTGCATCAGCAGGGCGAGGCCGTACCCGACCGCTCCGGCGATCAGCAGCGCGACGATCGGGCTTTCCTCGACCTGCCGGGCCACGGCGCGGGTGCCCCGGCGGGCGTAGTCGCCGGCATGCTCGTAGGCGTCCTCGGCGTAGTGGCCGGCCTCATCGGCGTAGTCGGCGGCCTGGTCGGCCGCTTGCCGGACTGTGTCCTTGGCCTGGCCGTAGAGGTTCTCGGCGGAGCCCTGTGCCTCGCGGAAGCGCCCCTCGACCGAGTCGCTCTTCGAGCCGGTGAGGTCGCCGACGGCGCCCTGGGCCTTGCCGACGAACGCCTTGGCGGCGCCCGTCACGCGATCCGTATCAACCATGGTGTCTCTCCTGTCTGGGGGTCGGCGGGTGGCTTGGTGGTCGTGCGCCGCTCGACCCGGCCTACGCGTTGCGCGGGATCCCGGGTTTCGCGTCGGACGTCTGCGAAGAGTGCTGAGCCTGGCCGCCGGCGGGGATCTCCGCGGCGCCGGTCAGCGTGGGATGGGTTTCGATGGTCAAACCCATTGTTGATCCTGGCGATACTAGAGTGGGGTCTGATATCGCTGGTTCAATGGTATAATTATACCGATTTGCTCGAACTTATGTACTAGCTTCCCGCGTGGTGAAGCCATTGTCCCGGCCCCAGACGATCACTTCGGTGCGTTTGTGGACCCCGAGCTTGCGGTAGAGGGCGGCGGCGTGGTTGCGCACGGTGTTGCGCGACAGGTTCAGCCGCTTGGCGATGGCCTCGTCGGAGAGGCCGGCGCAGACCAGCCCGAGGATCTGGCGTTCCCGGACCGTGAGGCTCTGGACGCCCTCGTCGGTGCTGTCGCGGCCGGGATGGCGCAGGCCCGCGAGCTTCTCGATCAGGCCGCGGCTGAACCACGAGGTGTCGGCCATCACGGTCTCGATCGCGGTGAACAGGTCGCGCTCGGACCGCTTGCGCTCGGTGATGTCCTGGAGCACCGCCAGGACGTAGTCGTCTTCGCCGATCACCACCCGCTCGGCCGACACCAGGCAGTCGATCTCGGTCCCGTCCTCGTGCCGCATGCAGGTCTCGAGGCCGAGCACGTAGCCGGTGCGCCGGACCGTGGCCTCGAACTTCGTCCGTGCGCTGTCCGAGATCCACAGGCCCAGCTCCGCGGCGGAGCGGCCCACGGTCTTGTCCAGGCCGTAGCCGAAAATCCGCGGGAAGGCCTCGTTGACGGCCGTGATGGCGAATCCGTCGGCCCGGGCGAGGAGGGTCGGCACCGGGGTCATCCGGAACGCGGTGGCGAAGCGCGACTCGCTCTGGCGCAGGGAGGTCTCGGCCTTCTTGCGCAGCTCCAGATCCGCGAAGGTGAAGAGCATGCACGGCTCGTCGCCCATCTCCATCGGCTGGCCGGCCACGATGACGAAGCGGGTGCCGCCATCCGGCAGCCGCAGGCAGGCCTCCATCTGCGGGATGGTCGCGCCCGCATTGAGCCGCGTCACCGCCAGCTCGCGCTGCTTGGCGTCGGCCAGCACGTCGACCTCGTAGACGCTGCGCCCGATCACTTGGTCGCGGGTGTGGCCGGTCATCTCCAGGAAGCCGGCATTGACCTTGACGTGGCGCAGGTCGGACAGCCGGGTGATCACGGCCGGCGCCGGATTGGCGTTGAAGGTCTTCTCGAACCGCTCCTCGGCCTCGAATTGCGGCGTGACGTTCTGGAGGATCAGCGCGAGGCAGCTCGGTTGCCCGGCCCGGTCGGTGGCGACCAGGCTGCGCAGGGAATGGACGAAGGCGACGTCCGGCTTATCGGACCGCACCACCTCGACGATGACGTCGTGGAACGTCTCGCCCCGCACCACCCTCTCGATCGGGTAGGACTCGGGCGGCCGGTTGTTGCGGTAGCGGACGGAGAACCGGTCGCGGTAGGCGTCAACGGTCTCGCCCAGCTCCTCCAGGCTGCCGGCGCCGTGCATCGCCAGGGCGGCGTCGTTGGCCCAGGTGATCGTCTGATCCGGCTCGACCAGGATGACGCCCTCGGTCAGGCCGGCGATGATCTGCCTCAGCTCGTGTCTGTCGACGCCCGCGGTCACGGTGGTTCAGCTGCCTTGCCTGATGCGACCCGGACTGGATCGGCGGCGGGTAACAGGCGGCGCACCCGGTTGTTCCCTTGTGCGCAATCGGATTGCTGGTATATTTTACTTAGGATTGTAATCGGGCGTCGTGGTGTGACTCCGCGCGGACGGCCAAGGTTCTGCAATGTTCAGAGGGCGATCAAGGCCCTGCCGGAGGCCCCGAAACGTCGCCGGCTCCGCACGAGGCGGCCCTCGCGGACGCAGTCAGGAGAGGGTTGGTCCCGGTCTTGGGCGAGGGCGACGAACCGACCTCGTGGAGCCCGTTTCCCGAAGGCGACGGATCTCCTGTGGTGTGAACCCAATTCGTTGGAGCATTGTACGGCTGCTTTCGACCGAGGATGTGTGAAAACGACAAAGGGGCAGAAGGATCTTCCCGAGAACAACCTGGGCAGCGCCGAAATTTAGGCCTAAATCGCGTCAGAACCGCCCTGCAGCGGGGCCGCTTGTCTGCAGCGTAGAGGATTGTTCTACAATTTCGGCAAGCGCTTTCGTTTTCACACAGGCTCGACCCAATCCAGCCACCGGGACCGCTGTTGCCGCTTCTCAAAAGCGGTCGTTCGTCAGCCCGGCAACTTCGGCTCGGGGTGGAGAGCGGACTTTGGCCGTTTGCTAGGTAGCGGATATCCGCCTCGCGGTGGCTGGTGCGTCCTGGTAGATCGCGTAAGCCGAAACACCGAATAGGACGACCATGACCTTTCAGAATGAGATCGCAGCGTTCTTCGACAGCTACGTCAGTGCGTTCGTTCGCCGCGACGCCGATGCGTTGAGCGATCTCTGGGAGCCGGTTGGACTGTTCCCGTCTCCGACCGGCAACTTTGCGATGCCGAGGGAGGCGTTCCGCGACCATTGCGTGACGCTGCTAGACTTCTATCGCAAGCAAGGGGTCGTTCAGCCTGTGGGCGAACTGCTGTCGGCGGTCGAACTCTTCCCGAATGTCGCTGAGGCTCGGATGGCTTACCGGATGCAGGGCGAAGGAGAAGCACTCATCGCAGAATGGGAGCACGTCTATATTCTGCGCCGCAGCGACCGTTGGCGGGTATCGTTGACGATTGCCGATGGTGAGATGGCGGCATGGGCCGCACGAGGGGCGCAACTCTAACCCTCGAATGTCAAGCACTCCGCACAGGTAGTTCACGCAGGTGCATCGCCAAGAAGCGGGCACTGCGAATGGCTCTGAAGGGTCGCGAGCGGGCGGGACAGCTTTGTCTGCTTCTACCAATTTCCACCCGAAAGCGCACGGGCAGCAATCCACCCAGGCCGGACGTTGAGCAGAGCAGTAGGTCGCGGGCTGCTACCAACCCATATGCTGCTAGAGGGGCTCCGTAAGGGGACTTTCGGTCTCGATCCTGTCGTGGGCCCCGCAAAGGAGCGCGCCGATGCCTTCCCGAACGTTTTGCGTGACAGGGTTGTAGACGATCATGCCCAGATCTGGACGGCCGTCCACGGAGAAGGCCGAGAATTCCAGCTCGATGGAGCCCAGGATCGGATGCCGGAGCCGCTTGACCCCGTCCGTGTGCGCCCGGACGTCGTTCTCCTGCCACAGGGCTGCGAACTCCGGGCTGGTGCGACTGAGTTCCTCCGCCAGTTCGTTGACCTCGGATGCGGCACCCGCCCGCACTGCGTCCGCCCGGAACGCGCCTACGACATAGCGAGCGACGCTATGCCAATCATGCTGCGCCGCTCGCACACGCGGGTCGCCGAACATGCGGCGCAGAATGTTGCGCTCGCCGGGAGGGACCGTGTCCCAGTCGGTCAGTACGACGGCCGCGGCGCGGTTCCAGGCGACTACATCCCAGGTCGCCGTCTTGATCAGCGCGGGGCTGACCTCAAGCGTGTCGAGCAACCGCTGCAGGCGCGGGGTGATCCCTTCCTTCGGCGTGTAGCGGACCTCGGGAGGACGCCCGAGGGCGAGCATGAACACGTGCTCGCGCTCGGGTTCAGTCAGCATCAACCCGACCGCGATGCGGTTCAGGACGTCAGCCGAGGGCGCTCCGCCACGTCCCTGCTCCAGCCACGTGTACCAGGTGGCGCTGATGTTCGAGCGCTGGGCGACCTCTTCCCGGCGCAGGCCGGGCGTGCGCCGGCGGCCCGAGAACCCTAGCGCGGCAGGATCGAGCCTGGTGCGCCGATCCCGCAGGTATGCTCCGAGCGAGGTTTCAGTGCTGGCAAGCATGGCGATCCTGTTAGTCGCTATACCGGGATACGGTCACTACTTTAACGGGATCAACAGTTAGCGGATAGTTGGCGTCTGAACCCAACGGACCGCTTCCCATGCTCATCTTCCTCACCGGCGCCACCGGCTTCATCGGCTCGGCCATCGTCCCCGAACTCCTCTCCGCGGGCCATCGGGTCCTCGGGATGACACGGTCGGAGGCCGGGGCACGGGCCCTTACCGAAGCCGGAGCCGAACCGTTCCTCGGCAACCTAGAGGACGTCGACAGCCTCCGTCGCGGCGCCGTCCAAGCCGACGGGGTCATTCACACCGCCTTCGACCACGACGACTTCTCGAACTTCGTCGCCAACTGCGAGAAGGATCGGCGCGCCATCGAGGCCCTGGGCTCGGCGCTTAAGGGGTCCGACCGTCCCCTCCTGATCACGTCCGGGGTCGGCTTCGGTTGCTCGGCCCCGGGGCAGCTGGCGCGCGAGGACGTTTTCAATGCCGAGTATCCGAACCCCCGTGTGGCCTCGGAACTCGCGGCGGCGAAGCTCTTGGACGAGGGGGTGAACGTCTCGGTGATGCGCCTCCCGCAGGTCCACGACACGGTCAAGCAGGGGCTCGTGACCTACCTGGTCGATCTCGCGCGCGTCAAAGGCGTATCAGCTTATGCCGGAGGCGGAGCGAACCGCTGGGCGGCGGGTCCCGTCCTCGACGTTGCGCGCCTCTATCGTCTTGCAGTGGAAAAGGCGGATGCGGGGTCCCGTTACCACGCGGTCGCCGAGGAGGGTGTCAGCACCCGCGACATCGCGGAGGTCATCGGCCGCGGCCTTAAGGTGCCGGTATCTGCCATCTCGTCGGAGGAGGTAGCCGGACACTTCGGGTGGCTCGGCATGTTCGCCGGCCACGACATGTCAGCGTCCAGTGTCTGGACGCAGGCTCAGCTCGGCTGGCGTCCGACCGGACCGAGCCTGCTGGCCGACCTTGAGCGGATGGACTACTCCCGTGCCTCGTCTTGAGATGTTGGTCGACGCTAGTGAACGAGCTTCGACGCTCTCATTTGTTGACCGCGGAATGTCGCAAACCAATCTGACCTCAACATAGAGCGGACGGACGGGTTTCGACCCAACTACGACGTAGCCAGGGATTCGGCCGTCGCTCGAAAGCAGACGCTCCAACCTGCTCGTTTGTCAGCACCCATCGCCTGCTTCGTAACTCTTGAGGGCCTCTGCAGCGTCATCGAAGGCCGCCCAGGTCTTTCGGGCAAGGCTTCCACCCACGCTGCAGCGACGGACCCCGCATTCGGCGAACGCCCGGATGCCCGCGTCGTACTGGTGCACGACGACGTTGACGGGCTTTGGGGCGACCGCCGCGACGAGTTCCGCGACGGCACCTTGATCGAGGATGAAGGGCACGAAGAGGCAGTCGGCGCCGGCCTCCGCATAGGCGACGACGCGCGCGATGCTGGCAGTCACCGACATGCCGGCGACACGGAAGTTTTCGTTGCGACCGACGAGCATCACCGTGGGATCGATGGCGTCGATAGCCCTGCGCGCGGCCGCGATCCGTTCGACGGCGTGAGCCGTCTCGTACATCGCGGTTCCGGACCAATCCTCGATCGACAGGGCGGCCACGCCCGTGTCGACCGCCAGGGCGACGTTCCGCGCGACATCCTCCGGACGGTCGGCGAAGCCGTTCTCGAAATCGGCGTTGACCGGTAGAGGGGTGCTGGCAACGAGCATCCTCAGGTGATCGAGGATGGCCTCCAGACCGAGTTCCCCATCCTGCCGGCCGGCGGCCCATGCCGCACCCGCGCTCGTCGAGGCGAGGGCCTTGAAGCCGAGCTTGGCGAGTCGAACGGCGCTGCCGCGGTCCCAGGCATTGGGCAGAAGGAAGAAGCCGCTCTCGTGAAGGCTGCAAAAGGCCTTCCGCTTCTCCACCGTGGTGGTCATCGGTTGATCCATCGTCATCAGGCCCTGACATCGTCCAGCCGACGCCGCTGCTGGCCAGCCTCGTCGAAGTTCGAGGGCGCGAGCCAGGCGGTCAACGCGGCCGAGATCCTGGGCCATTCAGGGCTGATGATCGAGAACCAGGCCGTGTCCCGGCTCTCACCCTTCACCATCATGTGCTGGCGGAAGATGCCCTCGAAGGTGAAACCGAACCGAGCCGCCGCGTTCCGCGATTGTGCGTTCCGGCTGTCGCATTTCCATTCGAACCGTCGGTAACCGAGTGTCTCGAACGCGTAGGCGGCGAAGAGGGAGAGCGCTTCCGTCGCCACCCGTGTCCTTGCGATGGCCGGTCCCCAGAGAATGTTGCCGATCTCGATGACGCCGTGGGTCGGATCTATGCGCATCAGGGCTTGGCGCCCTTCGGCCCGTCCCGTCGCTTGGTCGATCACGGCGAAGAACAGTGGATCGTGCGACGTCGATGCTGTCTCAAGCCAAGCGGCAAAGCTGGGCTCATCCACCGGTGGTTCATCGAAGAGATAGCGGAAGCGATCCTCGGCGCCCGGTCGGAGCGCCGAGTGAAGGAGCGTCGGACCGTGTCGCGCGGGGCTCAGCGGCTCGAGGCGCGCGTAACGCCCTTCCAGCACGCAAGATCCGGGCTTCGGGACGCCAGTCCAGTTCTGTCGATCCATAGCTTTCAGTAATCCATCTGAGATGAGGGAGTATTGGATAAGGCAAGCCTGATCCGTTCAGCAGTGTCCGGACGGTCTTGCCACTCAGAAGGCAATCCCGAGAGCGACGCCGGCCAGAATCGCGAACGCAGAGAGGACGAGAACCGGGTCGAGCCCTTCACCGAGGAAGACGGCGGATAGGCCGATCCCGAGAACGGGCGTCGCCAAGAGGCCAAGAGAAGCCTTGGCTGCCGGCAGGCGGCGGCTCACGACAGTCATCGCCCAAAAGCCGAGTGCCGTCCCAATCACGCCGTTATAGGCAAGTGCGATGAGGACGGAGGCGCTCATCCGCGGGGATGGCGCACCGTCGACCAGAAGTGCGAGCCCGACGAGAACCGAGCTAGCCAGCAGGCACTGCCAGGGCATGAGTTGAAGCGGCGTCGCCGTCCAGCGGTGGCCGCGCGTATAAACGAGGCTGACGGACCAAGAGAGTGCGGCCAGAAGCAGAAGGCCATTGCCGTAGAGAGCCGCTGGGCTTCCCCAATCCAGACCACGCGGTCCTAGGAGGAGAAGCAGTCCAAAAAGCCCGATGGCGATGCCAATCGCCTGACGCGTCGTGATGCGCTCCCCAAGGAACAGGAACGCAGCGGGCGCCACCCAGAGCGGCGTCGTGTAACCCAGCACGATGGCGCGGCTCGCTGGAACGAATGTCATGCCCACCGTCATGAGCGCCGCGAAGGCGACCATGTGGAACAAGGCAATGACGAGCACGACGGGGAGGTCAGCACGGGGCGGACGAACGAGATGCCCCGTGGCCAAAAGCGCCGGAAACAGGACCAGGGTAGCCAGAACGGTACGGATGGCAACGGCCCAGAGTGGCGTGATCTCCCGAACGGCAACCTTGATGACAACCCAGTTGAGGCTCCAGGCCACCACCACGAAGGCGAAGAGACCAAGCGTCGAGAGAGCAGAGGCCGGAGACGGTCGGCGTCCAAGAACGGTGGTGGCGGAGCTGGACGTCATGCCTCGAGGGTCCCTGAGAGCACCTTACCTTCGTCTCAAAATGGTTTAGCGTAGAGTGCCATTATCGGTGTTTTCGGCTAGTCCACTTGGATGCCGAAGCAGCGAACGACCATTGTGATCCCCTCCCTGAGAGCCTTCGAGCGGCGCGACGGCCACCTCGGCCGCCAGATCGCGCAGCGCCTGCGTGATGCCGTGGCGAGTGGCGAACTGAAGCCAGGAGAGCGGCTTCCATCGACCCGCACGCTGGCTGCCTCCCTTGGGGTTGCCAGAGGGTTGGTGGTCGAGGCGTTCGACCAGCTCAGGGCGGAAGGCTACCTCGACGCGCGCGTCGGTGCGGGTACCCGTGTCGCGTCGACGCTCAGCGACGAGCCGCTGGTCACGCCGCCAGAGTCGAGCCTACATCTGATATCCTATGAAATGGTCTTGCCGCCTGCGGCGGAACGACTGGCCGCCTTCGCCCGTGCCGTCGCGTCACAGCCCCAGGTTCCCTTCGCGGTCGCCGTGCCGGCGGCCGGCATTGCCCCCGACGACACGTGGCGAAAGCTCGGCAATCGTGTCCGGGCTTCCAGTCGCTCCGCACCGGCGGGCTACGCCGATCCGTACGGACTACCCGCGTTGCGAGCGGCAATCGCCGATCACGTACGCCGCGCACGCGCGGTTCGGTGCGGAATGGAGAACGTCATCGTCACGTCCGGCACCCAGCAGGGCCTCTACATGGCCGGTCGGGTGCTGCTGTCGCGCGCCGATGCGGTCTGGGCGGAGGACCCGGCCTATCCGGGCTTGCGGGCCGTGTTGGAAGACCTCGGCGTCCTCACGCACCACCTGCCCGTGGATGAGCAAGGCCTCGACGTGCAACGCGGCCTATCAATCTGCGCGACGGCCCGCGCCGCCTTCGTCACCCCCTCGCATCAATATCCGGTCGGGATGCCGATGAGCATGGCCCGGCGCCAAGCCCTCGTCGCGTGGGCCGAGCGTAATCAGGCTTGGATCGTGGAGGACGATTACGACAGCGAGCTGCGCTACGCGGGGCATCCCTTCCCGGCCATCCAGGGGCTCAGCCCAGCGCGAGTCATCTACCTCGGCACCTTCAGCAAGGTGCTGTTTCCTTCGCTGCGGCTTGGCTACGTCATCGCGCCGAGTCCGCTGGTCGAGGCGTTCGCCGGTGCCCGAGCGATGCTCGACCGACACTCCCCCACCGCTGATCAGCACCTGCTGGCCGCCTACATGCAGGACGGTTCATTCGAGGCCCATGTCCGGCGCATCCGCGGCCTCTATGCCGAGCGCCGGGCCGTGCTGCTGGAAGCGCTCACGCCGGCCCTGCCGGAGGGCTGGTCCATTCAGCCGAGTGACCAGGGCATGCACATCGTGCTGTGGCTGCCGGAAGGGGCGGACGATGTGCAGGTTGCTGCCCGGGCGCAGGCCATCGGTTTGGTGATGCGTCCGATCTCGCCGATGTACGCCGAGCTACCCGGACGTCCGGGACTGATGCTCGGCTTCGGCGGTTTTCTGCCCGAGCAATTGCGCGACGCAGTCAGGCGACTCGCTACCCTATTCGTGCTGCCTCCGCTGTAGCTCGTTCAGGATAGCCTGTGCGAGCTGATGTAGGCAGCTTCCGCTTAGAGCCTCATCCACTCCCGAGCAGCCGTTCTGCCTTCCACCCACCCCGGCCGTAGAGCAGACGGACGGGTCCCGACCCAACACAGTCATTAGGATCACCATCAGCGCTTCCCGAAAGCGGCCATTCGTCGGCCGTCCGGCAAACTCGGCTCGGGATGGGTAACGGACCTTGACCTTCTGCCCCGAAGCGGACACCGAACCATTGGAGTGCAGCAGTCACCGTCTACCGGCAGAGGCCAAGCTGCCTCTGTCAATGATCTCGACCGCGCCACGACGTAGCTCGACCAGACCAGCCTCTGCCCATTGCGCCAGAATGCGACTCACCACCTCGCGGACGCTGCCGATGTCAGTAGCTATTTCCTGGTCAATCGAAAGACTGGCGCCATGGACCTGATCAAGGGTGAGAGCCGCAAGATCGATAGGATCTCGTGCCGCAAGCACGACAGCCTCATCCCGATTCCAGTGGACGAGCGTCCGGCGAACAAATTCTGAGTGACCCGTTCTGGCTCCGAACGCATCTGAGGAGGCGGGTATCCCTGACGTAGCTAATTCGCGCATGCCCTTGCGCTTGCGTTCCGTCACGCACCTGATCGCCGCCACCGTCCTCCTACCCCTGGGCATCCTGCTCCTCGGCCTGTGGGAGCAGGAGCGGGCCGGCGCCGATTGGGCCGACCTCGTCGCCGAGCGGGAGCACCTGACCCGGATCGTCGCGGATCTGGAGGCGCGGGCGCCGCCGGACGGGCGCCCCGATTTCCGGATGCAGTTCCGCCGCAACGGCAAGGGTTATGGCGGTCCACTTGCCCTGGTTCAGGCCCGGGCGGCCCGGGACGAGGTCGCGACCCTGACGACGGTCATGGACTGGCGCCGCCTGCTCCCGCCCGTGGTCGTCGCGGCCGGGGGGGGCGCCGCACTACTGTCGATCCTCGTGCTCCTCGCCGGCGCCGCTCTCGGGGGGCTGGGGCGGGCCTCGCGCGACGCGCTGGTGGCCGGTTTCTCGTGGATGCGCCGCCTGCTGCCGCCGGTGCTCGCCCTCCAAGTGCTCTTTACCACGGCGGGCTTCGTCGCAGCCGTGGTCTTCGAGGCCGGGTTGCTGGCACGGCCCGGGCTGGGCGGCAGCGAGATCAAGATGCTGTTCGTGGCCGTCGTCGCCATCGGGGCGGTCCTGGTCGCGGCGGGCGCCACAGTGCTCGGCCTGCGCCGTGCGCTCTCCGCCTTCGAGCCCGACCCCCTGTCGATCTTCGGCCGGGTCGTCTCGCCCGCCGAGGCACCGGGCCTGTGGCGGCTGATCGAGGGGCTGGGTGACCGGCTCGGGGCGTTGAAGCCCGAGGCCGTGGTGGTCGGCCTCACGGGCGGCTTCTTCGTCAGCGCCGGTCCTGCCGTGGTCGAGCCCGGCGGCGCGCCGCTGACGGGCCGGATCCTCTACCTGCCGCTGCCCTACCTTGCCCTCCTGCGGGGCGACGAGGTGGCGGCGATCATCGGCCACGAACTCGCCCACTACGCCGGGGGCGACACCGTCTACAGTCAGCGATTCCTTCCCATCTACGCCGGCGTCGGGCGCTCCCTCGACGCGGTGGCGGAGGGACATGCCGGGTCCTTCGGGCTGCTCGGTCCGTCCCTGCGCCTCGGCGTCTTCGTCATGGAGAACTTCCACCTCGCCGTGCGCCACTGGAGCCGGACCCGCGAGTTCGCTGCCGACGCGGCGGGCGCCGGCCCGGTCTCCGTCGACGCCGCCGCGCGGGCGCTCCTGCGCACCGGGGCCGTGGCCCCCCGCATCGCCGAGACCTTGGACGCCGCCGCCGAAGCGCCCGGGTCCGCCCCGGCCGACCTCGTGGCGGCGAGCCTCGACCACGCCATCGCGCGCGGCCTCGACGATCCGGCGACGCATCTCGAGGCGGAGCAGGCCCACCCCACCGACACCCATCCGCCGACCCGCGAGCGCGTGGCAGCTTTGGGACGGACCCTCGATACCGAACTCCTGGCCGCCGCGGCCGCGGTGCCACCCCCGCACGCGCTCGGCCAGCTCGCCGCCTACTTCGCCGACCCCACCGGCCTCTGCCGCGCGGCGACGCACGACTTCCTCGACGCGGTGCGGACCCGCGACGCGGCGTTCCGCGCGCACCTGGAGGCGACGGTGGCGGAGATCGGCACCGAGGCACGGGTGCTGCGCGAAAGCACCCGCCCGGGGGCCATCGCCCTCCTGGTCGCCGGCGGCTTCTTCATCGGGGTCGCCCTCCTGTGGCTCGCCGCCGGCCTGCCCGGCCTGTCCGCCAGCCAGGCGGGGGCCGTTATGGGGGTGGCGCTGGCCTGCGGGGCGGTCCTCGGCGGCATTGGCGGTTTCCGGCTGTGGCGGGGCGAGCGCACGACGATGATCCTGAGCCCCAATTCCGTGGCGGTGCCCGGCCTCGACCGGCCGATCTCCTGGGACAGCATCGCCGACCTCGACATGACGACCCGGCAGAACGGCGTCGTCACCCGCCTCCTGCTGCCGCCGGAGGCGCCGTTCCCGCAACGGGTGCCGGGCGGCCGCAAGGTGAAGCTCGATGCGGGCCGGCGTATAGTCACCATCACGGCGGGCCTGCCGTACCGGATGTCTGTACAGGACTTCGCCGGCCTCATCGGCCGCTACCGGCAGGCGGCGCAGGCGCGCCGTGTCCTGGCCGAGACCGCGGCGGCCTCCGAATCCTCCCGGACTCCCTTGATCCCGTGAGGTTCCGAGCATGAACACCGCCGCCGACCGCCCCGAGCCCCTGCGCCTGCCGCCGCCCCGCCAGGGCTGGGGCAACATCTTCTGGACCCTATTCGGCCTCGTGGCGCTAGCGGCCCTCCTCGTCGCATGCGCCGTCTACACGGCCCCGCCCGTGATCTCGGATTGGCAAATCCGGGACACGGCGCGCCCCGTCGCCGCCGCGCGGGTGAGCGACGGCAAGTGCAGCGCCAAGATCGTGCTCCATCTCTGCGACATGACCCTCACCCTGCCCACGCCGACGGGCACGGTGGTGCGCCGGATCAATACCGTGTTCACGGGCATGCACGTGGGCGATTACAGCGTCCGGGTGCTGGCTGATCCGGCCCGGCCCGACCTCGTCACCACCGATCTCGCCCTCGACCGCCTGTGGAACCGCACCGTCACGCTTCTAGTCATCGCCGGGGCGCTGGCGGTCATCATCGTCGCGGCCCTCGCCGCGATGGTGCGCAACCGGCGCGCCGGCGCGATGGGCTAACGCGGTCGCGGCCCGGGCGGATCGCTCCGAAACACGAGGGATAAGGACCAGCACATGATCGTCTTCTGGACCGGGCGCGGCTACTGGGTCGTCCTCTTCGTGGCGCTGGCGATGTTCCTGCCCCTGATCGTCCTGCGGCAGGTCGACGGGCCGGAAGTTGACAGGGCGGTCTGCCTCACCATGAGTCTCGCGGCGCTCGCCGTCCTCGGTCTCGGATGGCGCTGGAACCACGGCACGACCTTCGGGCCGGCCGGGCGCGACCACGCCTTTTGGGGGCTGCCGATGCAGGTCTGGGCCGTGCCGATGCTCGTGTTCGCGGCCCTGCTCGGGACCGGCACCATCACCACGGCGGAGGCCTCGCGCGCCCGCCCTTCCCTCCAAGAACCCGGCGGCGTTGTTCGGTAAATCTCAGCCCCGCGACACGAAAAACCAGTTCGGCGCGAGGCGGCGGTCGCTCTCGGCCCCGGAGGCGGCCGGAAACACGTCGTCCGGCCGGTACACGAACGACGTGCCCCAGGGCGTGCCCCCCGGGATCGGTTCGTCCAGGCCGATCTCGCCGCCGGGACCGCGGGTGAACCCCGCGAGCCCGAGGCGTTCGAGGGCGTCGCAGATGGCGCGGTAGCGGTCGTAGGGAACCCCGAGTTCCCGCAGGACGTCGATCTCCCGCAGGCTGTCCGTGTCGCGCGCGTCTTGCGGGCGGTACGGGGTGACGCGCTGGCCGTTGACGAGGCGGGTGCTCTCCCACCACGCCGTTCGCTCCGCCTCCGCCGGAGGATCGTCCCGCCCGCGTTCGAAGGACACCAGGGTGGGCATGGCCGCGATCTCCGCCACCACGGCGTCGAGCCGCGATCGGTTCAGTACGAAGTAGCCCGTCGTCGTTCCGAACGCCGCCCAGATCACGGCAGCAGAGAAGACCGCCAGGGCCAGGAAGGCCGCGACCCGGCGCTTCGCCGCGCGGGCGAACGCCGGCACCGCGACGACGGCCGCGGCGATCCCCGGGGCCGGCGCGTAGGCGACGAGGGCCCAGCCGAACACGACGACACCGCAGCCGCCGACGATGAGGGCCGCCCTTCGCGTCCCGTCGGACCGAGGGGCAATCATGGCGGGACGATCATCGCCGAGAATCCCCGACCAGAATCCTCGAACGGCGCCGTCATCGAACGGCCGCACGGTCGATGCGGGCGCGTCGCGCCGGGAGGTGCCGGCCCAGGAGCACGAGGCCGAGCCAAGCCAAAACCCAAGCCAAAACCCAAGCCAAAACCCAGGCCGAAAACCACGCCGCGAGCCAGATCTCGTACAGGTGGGCGTCGAGGGCGGCTTCCCCATCGAGGCCGAGCCAGCGCGCGAGCCCGTGCGGGACCGGAAGGTCGGTCCAGAGGAAGACGCGCAGGACCGGGATCGAGAGCAGGCCGACGGCGAGGACGAGGCCGGCCGCCCGGTAGAGGGACCGCGACGCGCCCTCCAAGGTGCCGACGAGGCCGCCGACGAGGGCCGTGCCGAGCCAGAGTTCGACGGGCCGCAAGGTCGGATCGGTTCCGGGTTCGGCGGGCAGGAGGGGAAACAGCAGGAAGACCGGGGCGAGGCCGAGCGCCAGCAGCAATCCGAGGAGCGGAACGTGCAGCAGCCGCAAGACGCGTCGGCGGACCGGATCGCCGGCGTCGGGCCCCCGCTCAGCTGTCCGCATCGCGCGCCCGGTCGAGGGCCTTCGGGACGGCGGGGTCGCCCCGGTAGCGCCGTCGCAGGGTCCGCTCGTCCGCCTCGGCGTCGTCGCAGCGCAGGCGCTTCACGGCCGCCGCGATGGCCCGGCCGCGCGCCGCGTCCGTGGCATCCTCCCCGCCCCAGTGGTTGCAGTCCCGCAGCCGCGTCACGTACGCCGTCACGTCGCCCGGCAGAGCGGGCTCGGCCCGGACGGCGAGCGGCCCGAGGAGCGGCGCGGCGAGAAGCGTTGCGAGCGGCCCGGCAGAACGCTTGGCTACCTTGGAGAGAACGGTCCGCATGGCTCTCCATCCTGCCTTTCTTCGGGCGTCCCGCGCCGTATACAGGGAACCCGCATGAGACGCAGCCTTCTCCCCGCCGCCCGCTTCGCGCTCCTCGCAGCGTGCCTCCCCGCCCCGTCAGTGGCGGCGGGATGGGAGGCGGCGCGGTTCGAGTCGCCCGCGAAGACCGAGACCGCGACGTCTGGAGAGGGCAAGATGTCGGGGGAGGGCAAGCAGATCACCTGCACCACCTACCGCGATCTCATGGTGCGCGAGAGCGACGCCGACACGCCGGACCCCGAGGACGCGACCCTCGTGCCCCTCGCGAACGGCGCCGCCCCCGCCTGCGCCACCGCGCCGGGGCCGGGTGCGCGCATCCTGGCGACCGCCGGCCAGCGCTTCCTCGGCCGCACGGGCGGGTTCCTCGTCTTCGAGCAGGCGAGCACCAACGGCACCGTCCCGTTCGCGGTGCTCGACGCGGGCACGGGCCGCACCCTGATCCGGGACACGACCGCCTAGGCCGGCATCGACACCTTCGCGGTTGCGGACGGGACCCTGCGGCTCGGGTTCCAGCGCGGTGTGCAGGGGGCCTGCTCGATCCCGAAGCACGGCGCCGCGTGCTGGGCGCGGATCGCCCGCGACGGGCCGCTTCCACCCGCCGTCGCGGCGCTGCCGGCGCCCGTGAAGGCCTGCGCCGGGAGCTATCGGGCCGGAAAGGCCCCGAAGGACACGCCCAGCATCGTCTCGTTTCCCGTACAACTAACGGGGACCGCCCCACCCACCGTCGAGGCCGGCGGCCCGGTGCGCTGCGCCCCGACACCGTGAAAGCGATCTTCCCGTGAGGGCGGGTCTCACTTTGACAGCGTGCCCGCCCCGTCATTGAACCGTCACGCCAAGCCCGCATCCGGGGCCGTCCTACCGAGGAACCGCCGTATGATCTCTCGCCGTCACGCCCTCGCCGCTGCGCTCGCCCTGTCGGTCCTGTCCGCCCCCTCGGCCATGGCCGAGCCGACCATCGGCCTCGCCGAGCGCCGGGCGATCGCGGCCTACCGCCAGGACCGCTACCGCGCGCAGGAGAAGGCGATCCAGGAGGCGGCGGGCTTCGCCGTGCCGGTGGAGGTGGCGTGGGACGACCTCACGCTCCCGGGCGACGCCAAGTACTATTCCGACCCGGACTATTTCGAGAAGACGATCTTCGAGCCCCTGGCCGTTGGGCTGAAGGAGGTGGCCAAGGACAAAATGGGCCGCGACGCCCTGGCCGCGAAGCTCAAGACCATCCGCGTCCGCTTCGACGAGAACACCGCGCCGGCCTCGAACTACGCCAAGCGCCTCACGTTCGACGGCGGGGTCCTCGACGTGAACTGGCGGCCGTTCACCAACGTCGCCGACTCGAAGGACCGGGTCGAGGCCGTGGTGAAGCTGCTGGAGAAGGGCCTCTGACGGTGCGTGGCACCGCCCTGAGCCTCGCCGCCCTGCTCGCCGCCTGCGGCGCGGCGGCGGGTGAGCCGGCCGCCCGGTCCGGCACCTACGACAGCCTGACGCTGGCGATCTCCGGCGATGCGGTGGCGGGGGTCTTCGCCGAGCAGCGGGGGGCGGTCGATGCCGGTAGCCCGCAATTCGCCTGCGTCTTCCTCCTGCGCGGCACCCTCGCGGGCGACCGGGCCAAGGTCGAGACGTGGTTTCCCGACGAGCCGGAGCGCATCCCGGGGGACCTCGCCTTTACCCCCGACGGCGCCGCCCTGACCCTCGTGGAGGATCACGGCGGTTGTTCGATGACCACGGGAACCATGGTGGGAACCCCCTACGCGCTCTCGCGGCGTGCGGCAGCGACCCCGTCCGGATGGATCGGCGTCGGCCTTGTGACGGCCGAGCGCACGGCCTTCCGGCCGGAACCCGGCCCGGCTCCGGCCCGAGCGCCCTACCTCGTCCGGCTCGATCCCGTCGCGGTGCTGGAGCGGCGGGGCGCCTGGGTGCGCGTGCGCTACCGGGGGGAGAAGGCCCCGGTCATCGGCTGGCTGCCGGCGGCTGACCTCGCCGTGGTGACTCCCTGACCCCCTCGCCGCTCGAACGGGCCGAAGGCCCGCCCCCGACCACAGGATGTCCCATGCGCCGAACGCTGTCCCACACCCTCCTCCCGCTGATCCTCGTGACCGGCCCGGCCGTCGCCCAGGCCCCGGCCGCGCCGCCGCGCCCGGCCACGACCTGGGTGCCGGTGGAGGAGCCCATGAGCGCGCTCCTCAACGGCGGCCACCGCATCGTCTCCGCCTCCGGTCCGAGTTTCACCCTCGAGCGGGGCGGCAAGTACGTGGTCTGCGAGGTGCGGCCGGCGGGTGGGATGCGCGGGGCATCCGAGACCACCTCGACCTGCCACCGCGTGAACTGAGGCCGGTGCGATGGAAGTCAGGGACGCCTCCCTTCGCGCGCGGTTCGACGCCCTGTGGGCGCGTACCGTCGGCACGCCCGGCGCGGCGGCGTGGCGGGCCCTCGACGCGGGCTACGGCGCGGCGGACCGGCACTATCACGGCTGGCCCCACGTCGCGGCGCTGCTCGCGGGGCACGATTCCGTGCGGGCGCATCCCGATTTCGCCGGCCTCGACGGCGACGCCATCGATCTCGCCATCGCCTTCCACGACGCCGTCTACGACACCGCTCGTGACGACAACGAAACCCGCAGCGCCGACCTGCTGCGTGCCGAGGCGGGGCCGGCGTCCGGGGATGCGCACGTCCGTGCCGCGATCGCGATGATCCACGCGACGGCGGCGCACGGCCCGAGCGCGGAACCGGCGACCCGGCTCCTCCTCGATCTCGATCTCGCCGTGCTCGGTGCGCCGCGCGCCGTCTACGCGGCCTACGCGGCGGCGATCCGCCGGGAATACGCCGCCGTTCCCGAGGCGGTTTGGCGGCTCGGGCGCGCCCAGGTCCTCGACCGTTTCCTCGCCCGGCCGCGCCTCTACCAGACTGACCTCTTCCACGACCGCTTGGAGGCCGCCGCCCGCGCCAACGTTGCGGCGGAAGCGGCCGGGCTCCGTGCCGGCCCCCCGGAATAGGGACGTCCCGCATGCGTCCCTCGCGACGCGTGGCGCTCCTCGTTGCGCTCCTCGGCCTGCCCCTCGTGCTCGCGGCCTTTGCGGCAGAGGGCCAGTTCGGCACCACGCGGTACCGCCTCATCGGGACCGCGTACGCCGTGCCGCACGCCTACGAGTTTTCCCGAAACTTCCGCCTACCCTGGCTCGACGCGCTCCCGGGGCTCGGCCGGGAGCCGGCGGACGCGCTCTGGCTGATGCTGCCCGCCACCGAGGTCGCGGCGGGCCTCGCCGGCTACAGCCCCCTCAGCCACGGCCATGCCGGCCCGTTCGCCACCGACCTCGTGGTCCACGTCGTGGGCGACCCGGACGGTCGCCACTTCGCATTCCGCCACGCCCGGCAATGGGGCACTTTCGATGCGCGGCTGGCCGAGGGCGCACCGTGGCGGCCCGACCCGTACGGCGGCGAGCGCCTCGTCTATTCCGAAGGCGTCGACCACCGGCGCTTCTACCGCCTCCCGTCCCAGCAAGCGGCACGGCCGGCCGACCAGACGCCGCACAGCTGCCTCGCCTCGGACACCTCGGACGGGCGCGAGGTCTCCACCTGCACCTACCTCGTCCACCGCGATGGCCTGACCTACGATTTCTCCCTGCGCCCAGAGAACCTCGACGTGGCCGACCGCGTGCCGGCCTACGTCCTGGCGCGCCTCGCGGCCTGGAAGCGGTAGGCGCCGGCCCGGGAGGAGGCTCTATGATCCGACGCTACCCGGCCTACCGGCCGCGCCTGCGCCAGGACCGTCCCTCGAACGTGGCGGCCGGGCTCGCCCTCGTAGCGGGCGTCGCCGCCACCATCTCGGTCATCGGCTGCCTCGTGCCCGGACCACACGGCCCCACCCGTGCCCAACCCCTCTACTGGCTGTCGATGCTCCCCCTGGTCTGGTGGGTGAACGGCCTGGTGCGGTTCGAGCCGCGCGCGGTGCGGAACTGGCGCTCCACCTTGGCCCTGGCCTGCCTCGGCGCCGGCGCGTGTCTCGCGGCGGCCCTGTGGCGGGCGGAGGACTGGACGCTGCCCGCCCTCGGCTGCGCCGTCACCCTCGCGAGCGCGGGAGCGAGCCTCGCGGTCCACCGCGACAGTCTGGTCGCGCGCAAGGGGCCGGCGCGCTGAGCGCCACGGACCCGTCAGCGCCGGCGGATCGGCCGCAGGGGGCCGTGAAAGAAGCTGGGCTCCATCCCGATGGCGGCGGCTCGCTCACCGATCACGGCGAGGCCGCCCAGCAGCCCCGCGATGGGGGCATCCAGCAGGCCGGGATGGTTGAGGGCCTTGCCGATCTGGCGGCCCTCCCACCAGAATTCCGCGAAGAGCAGGGCGAGGAGGCCGAGTAGCCCCCAGGTCACCAGGCCCTGCCCGAGGAAGTAGACGCCGTAGGGCGGCGACAGGATCGTGCTGAGCTTGGCCAAGCCGATCACCCCGGCAAAGCCCAGGACGAGGATCAGGAGCAGGCGGACCAGCAGGCGCCGATACAGGCGCAGGGCCAAGTCTAGTTCCTCCACGGAGGAGTGGTCGAGCTTCAAGGACATCCAGGTTCCTGACATGCGGTTCTTCCGCCTGATCCGGTCCGGGAGGTGTGGCTGACGGGCGGCCGCCCCGCAACCGGCACCGGGGCGGGTGACATCCCGGGGCCGGACGACCATGCTCGTTCGCCGATGCAAGGAGCCCGAACCGTGCTGGCGATCCTGGACCGCTTGTTCTCCCGATCCGCCAGACCTGCCCCCGCGACGGGCCGCCTCAAGCCCGAGCAGGCGGCGGCGATCGCGGCGTGCGCCGCGGCGGGAACAGGCACAGCCACCACCGGCACGGCCGTGCCGACCCGGACGGACACCGGCCTCGTCTGGGATGTTTGCGAGGTCGCCTACGGCAGCGGCTGGCGCGTGTTCGTGGACGACGCCACGGGCGCCCGGCCCGCTCGGGCGCTGGGGCCTCAGGTGAGCCCGAGGGCACGGGGAAGAGTGCTCGGTGCGCTCGCCCTCCTGGGGCTTGCTGCCGGCCTCGCGCCGCAGGCCGTGCAGGCGCGCGCCGGGGGCGCCTACCCACTGGCCTGCCGTGACGTCCACGCGGATTTCGCCCGCACGGAGCACTGCGCCCGCCGCGCGGGGGACTTCGTCCGCATCGACCCCGTCCGCCTCGCGCGCATGCCGTTCCGGGGTGGGGTGACGGAGATCGTCGTCGATGGAGTCGGCTCGCTCTGGGCGCGCCGCGACGGGCTGGCGCTGCCGGTGTTCCCCCTCGACAACGGGCCGGATCCCTTCGCGCAGGGGTTGGTGCGCGCTCGTCACGCCGGCAAGGTCGCGTTTCACGATCGGCGCCTGCGCCGGGTGCTGGCCACGAATTTCGACTGGTCGTTCCCGTTCAACGCCCGCGGCGAGGCCCTGGTTTGCCAGGGCTGCCGCTCGGACGGGCGCGAGCCATCCGCCATGGTCGGGGGCCGATGGGGGTTGATCGACCGGCGCGGCCGGCTGACGAGGCCGTTGGCGGAAGGCCGAGGCGCCGCCCGGCGCTACTTCGACTGGCCCCGATGAGGAGCGGACGACGCGATCGCGATCCCGCGCAAAGGTTTAGCGACCGCTCTCCGTCCGTCCTCATTAATAGACGCCGGTGCTACCCGTGGAACGTACGCTCCTTGACGTCAACCTGCTCGTCTCCCCGCAGACTTACGGAGGCGTAAGGACGAGCGTTTACCTTGAAGGAGACATCAGTCCTGTCTTCAGCGATCTTCGGCTGACCTCAGCCTGGACGCACCCGACTCTCATTCTTATGGCAAGATTCTAGATCGCGTACCGAGCGGTTGTAGGTCTCGTTGAAGCGTTGCGCCGGTTGGCTCGGATCACTCTTGGCGCGAATGTCCCGGGCGACGTCCCGGCCATGCCCAATCACGCTTGCAACCGTGTCGGTGTAGCCGGTGCAGGATGAGTTCGCCTTCGGGCTCATGCCGTCGAGAACCGTGCCGAGGTGGCGGTTGGCGTCCGAGACCTCGCCGAGTGCGGCCAGGAAGGGAGCGACATCCGCCTTCGGTCCCAGTGCCTCGAACCGCCGGACTGCGCGGCGCAGGGTGAGGCTGGTGGAGAGGAGGCGCCGTGCCGGCGCATCCTCCGGCAGCGCCGCCAGGCGGAGCTCATCCCGGGCGATCTCGCGCTCGAACAGGGCCGTGCCATACGCGTCCATCGCCTTGGCGGCCGCGTCGACTCTGGGAACGAGGATCGCGTGCTGCTCGCGGGCGAACTTGAAGCCATCCTCTTTGAACTCGCGTGTGGTCTGATAGCGCGTGAGCGCCTTCAGGATGGGATTGACCTCACGCAGGGCTGCCAGCAGCCGGGAGGCCTGAGCATCCACCTCTGGCACGACGCCCGGCAAGGCAACGGCCTTCTCCAACTCGTCGATGACCCCATCGAAATCCACGATGCCGAAGTGGTACCAGGCGTTGGCGCCGAAATTCGTTCCGAGCTTGAGCACCCGCTCGTTGTCGCGCCGGTAGTCGGCCAACTGCTGCTCCAGGGGATGCGACCGGACGAGGTGGTTCTGGGCCTCGGTGTAAGCATTGGCCTTTGCCAGCGCCTGAGCCTCGGGCGTCGGCGCCGGGCGGGCGGTCGCCCGAGGCGAGCCCGGCGGTGGCGGCGGGCTCTGCAACAGGGCCTGTGAGGCCGCGGGTGCGGCGGGAAAATCGCATTTGAATGCGTCGACCAAGCTTTTGCGCACGGCCTCATGAGCCTGGGCGCACTGATAGGCCACGGTCGGACGCGCCGCCTCGTTGCGCAGGACCGAGTCGCGGAAGCTCTCGCGCATCGTGTTGATGCCCTGGCGGATGCCGGGGCGAGCGGCTTCCGGTACGCCGGGGCTGGCCGCGCATTGGGCATAGGCTTCCAGGAAGGCGTCGCAGCTCTCGACGCCCACCGGTGTCACCGGCGTGACCGCCACCACGGGTGTGGCCGAGATCCCCGACAGGAGGGCCAGCGCACAGGCCGAACGGTGAGACATGCCGAGCTTTCTCGTGGAGGCTGTGCTGCGCATTCTGGTCCTCGAAGTTGAAGCGCTTGGTCATGGAACGACGACGCTAGGGATTGCGGATGGCGACATGGACCTCGTTGCATCGATCAAGTCGGGATTGTAGCCGAGGAGATGGTCCGAACCCTCCTCGGCGATGCCTTTCCTCATAATTACGTGGGCCTGGCTGGTCTCCGCCGGGGTTCTTCATCCCGGGGTAGATCGGCAATGCTGGATGACCGCTTTGTCGATCTGCCGCCAATCAGCGGACAGACCGCAATCCACCCAACTCGGACATCGCGACAGCCAATCCGATCGCGGTCAGATTCCGGTTTCCCTCGCTGCGTCCAAACACGAAAAAGGGCGGCTCCCGCAGGAACCGCCCTCTTCCAAACCGTCGATGAGACCGCGGATTAGCGCTTCGAGAACTGGAAGCTGCGGCGGGCCTTCTTGCGGCCGTACTTCTTGCGCTCGACGACGCGGGCGTCGCGGGTGAGGAAGCCTTCGCGCTTGAGCGGGGCGCGCAGCTCCGGCTCGTAGTAGGTCAGCGCCTTCGAGAGGCCGTGGCGCACCGCGCCGGCCTGGCCCGAGAGGCCGCCGCCGGCGACCGTGACGTTGATGTCGTACTGGTCGACGCGGCCGGCGATCTCCAGCGGCTGGCGCAGGATCATGCGCAGCACCGGACGGGCGAAGTAGACCTCGACCGGACGCTTGTTGATCGTGACCGTGCCGTTGCCCGGCTTGATCCAGACGCGGGCGATCGCGTCCTTGCGCTTGCCGGTGGCGTAGGCGCGGCCTTGCGCGTCCAGCTTCTGGACGTGGACCGGCGCCTCGTTGGCGGGGTCGACCGCGCCGGTATTCGCCCGGTTGAGGTCGGCGAGGGACTGGAGGGTCGCCATGATCAAGCGCTCACGTTCTTGCGGTTGAGGGCGCCGACGTCGAGCGCCTGCGGCTGCTGGGCCACGTGCGGGTGCTCGGCGCCCTTGTAGACGCGGAGGTTGCCGAGGATCTGCCGGAAGAGCGGGCCGCGGGGCAGCATGCGCTCGACGGCCTTCTCGACTACGCGCTCGGGGAAGCGCCCTTCGAGGATGAACTTGGCCGTGCGATCCTTGATCCCGCCCGGATAGCCGGTGTGGTAGTAGTAGCGCTTCTGGACGTACTTGCGGCCGGTGAACTTCACCTTGTCCGCGTTGACGACAATCACGTGGTCACCGCAATCGACGTGGGGCGTGTAGGCGGCCTTGTGCTTGCCGCGCAGGCGCATCGCGACGATCGAGGCGAGGCGGCCGACGACGAGGCCTTCCGCGTCGATCACGATCCACTTCTTGTCGACCTCGGCGGGCTTTAGCGAGGTGGTCTTCATGGTGAGATCCCAGGGTTCCGACGCGCCGGAACCCCGACGGATCGGGACGCGGACAGCCTCGGGGTGCCGAAAAACGAGCCGCCGCGTGGGGAGCACGCGGCGGCGACGACCGGTGGATAGCCGGGGATCCCCGACACGTCAACCGATAAAATCAAAACCACGAAAACGGCTTGTTCTGGAATGACTTCGCCTTAGTGGTATCATGATACCGCGTCCCTCACTCCGGGCGTTTGCCCCGCTCGGCGATGGTGAGCCTCTGGACGCCCCGGCCCGCCAGAACCGGTTTCTTCGCGGTGATGATGCGGGAGTTCACCCCGGTCCAGCCGATCTCCCCCGAGAGCCGGCCGTACTCGATCTTCGGGCAACGGTTCATGATCACCGCGAGGCCGCGGGCCTCGGCCCGGGCGGCGGCGGCGGCGTCGCGCACGCCGAGCTGCATCCAGATCACCTTCGGCGGCGGGTCGAGGGCGAGCGCCTCGTCCACCAGCGGGCCGGCGGCGGCAGAGTTGCGGAAGATCTCGACCATGTCGATCGGCTCACGGATCTCGGCGAGCGCGGCCGCCACCCGCCGCCCGAGCAGCTCCTGCCCGGCGAGCCCGGGATTGACCGGGATGACCGCATAGCCCCGGTCGAGCAGGTATTTCAGCACGATCCAGCTCGGGCGGGCCGGGTTCGCGGAGGCGCCGACCAGCGCGATCGTGCGCGTGTCGTTCAAGATCCTGCGGATCTGCGCGTCGGGATAGCGCGCGTGCCGGGCGGCGAAATCCCGGCCCGGCTCCTCGGTGACGCTGGTCTCGTGCATGTCGCGGATCCGCTCCCGCCGCATCATCGCAGGGCCGGCGGCCGTGCGGGTTCACATCTCTCTACAGCCGCCAGACTTCGTGCCCCAACGCGCGGAACGCGGCCGGGTCGTAGAGCGACTTCACGTCCACGATCAGGCCCCCGGGCCTGAGGCGGGCGGCGATTTCCGCCGGGGGGCGCTCGGCATACTCCCGGTGCGGCACCGCCACCACCACGGCGTCGGCCTGGTTGGGCAGGTCGGCCCAATCGATCAGGTCGATGCCGTATACGGCCCTTGCCTCCTCCTTGCGCGCGCGGGGATCGTGAATCGAGACGGCGCAGCCGAACTCCGCCAGCTCCCGGACCAAGTCGGCGATCTTGGAGTTGCGCAGGTCCGAGCAATTCTCCTTGAAGGTCAGGCCCAGCACGATGACCTTGGCGCCCCGGGCGCTGCCGCCATCGCGGGCCCCCTGCCGGACAATCAGCTTGACGGTCTTGCGGGCGACATGGGCCGCCATGCTGTCGTTGATGCGCCGCCCGGCCAGGATCACCTGCGGATGGTGGCCGACCATCGCGGCCTTATGGGTCAGGTAATAGGGATCGACCCCGATGCAGTGGCCACCGACCAGCCCCGGGCGGAACGGCAGGAAATTCCACTTGGTGCCGGCGGCCCGCAGCACCTCCAAGGTGTCGAGGTCGAGCTTGTCGAAGATCTGCGACAGCTCGTTCATCAGCGCGATGTTCAGGTCGCGCTGGGTGTTCTCGATCACCTTGGCGGCCTCCGCGACCCGAATCGACGAGGTCGCGTGGATCCCGGCCTCGATGATCGTCCCGTAGAGCGCGGTGAGTCGGTCCAGGGTTTCGGGCGTGTCGCCGGCCACGATCTTCACGACCTTGGCCAGGCTGTGCTCCCGGTCGCCGGGATTGATCCGCTCCGGCGAGTAGCCGACCCAGAAATCGGCCTTCCAGCGCAGGCCGGAATGCCGCTCCAGCACGGGCACGCAGACCTCCTCAGTGGCGCCCGGATAGACTGTGGATTCGAACACGACGGTCGACCCGGGCCGCATGTGCCGCCCGACCAGCGCCGAGGCCTCGGTGAGCAGGCTGAAATCCGGGCTCTGGGCGTCGTCCACCGGCGTCGGCACCGTGACGATGATCACGTCAGCCCTCGACAGGGTGGCCGGGTCGTCGGTGATCGACAGGTGCTGGGCTGCCCGGAATGCCTCCGGTTCGATCTCGCCGGCCGGGTCGATCCCGTCCCGGTAGGCCGCGACCTTGGCGGTCGCGCGCTCGTAGCCGATCGTGCGCAGGCCCTGCCCGAACGCCAGGGCGAGCGGCAGCCCGACATAGCCCAGGCCGACGATGGCCACGCATGTTTCTTCGGAGGGAGTGACGTCCATCGTGATGCCGTGCGGGACGCGTGCCGCCCGGATCGGGTCATACCTGCTCCGGGCGAGTTTCGGTATGCGGGGGTAGGCGGTGACGGTGCAACGCCGTCACGGCAGCCGCGCTCCCTCCCCTCTTTGCGGTGGGAAAGGCGCGCGTGGCCCGCCGCCGCCTTCACCCCACCGACATCCGCAGCGGCGGCGCCACCTCCGGCGGCAGCGGCGAGACGTAGCCGACGGCGCCGACCCGGCGGGCGAGGTCGGCCTTGGCGGCCGCGCGCAGGGCCGGATCGGTGAGCGCCAGGGCGCCGGTGGCGGCCATCGCCTTGGCGACCTGGACCATCGCCTTGTGGGCGGCCGGGCTGCGCCCCTGGGCGACCACCTGCCAGGTGTGGAACGGGGTTCCGATCGCCACCGTGGGCGCATGGGCCTGCACGGTCGGCACCACCCAGCTCACGTCGCCGACATCGGTGGAGCCCACCGCCGGGTTGCGCGGGGCGTCGCGCGGGACCAGGAAATCGGCGAGCGGTGCCTCCGTACGGGGCAGCCCGATGGCGCGGAACACGGCATCGATGTCGCCGTCGCTGAGCGTCCCCCGGATCGCGTCGGCGAAGGCCCGGTCGGCCGCGTCGAAATGCGGGGGGCCGAGGTCCTCCATGACGCCGTGGAGCGCCCGCTCCAGCGGGTCGTTGCCGAGCAGGTTCGACACCGCGCTGACGATCCGCACCTCGACGCCGGTCTCGGTCATCAGGGCGGCGCCCTCGGCCACCTTCTTCACCCGCTCGACCAGGGCGAGCATGCCCGGGAGGTCCCGCGCCCGGATCGAGTACCGCACCCGGGCGCTCGCCTGGACGACGTTGGGGGCGATGCCGCCGGCGTCGAGATAGGCGTAGTGCACCCTTGCGTCCGAGGGCATGTGCTCGCGCATGTAGTTCACGCCGACGCTCATCAGCTCCACCGCGTCCAGCGCCGAGCGACCGAGATGCGGCGCGGCCGCCGCGTGGGCGGTCCGGCCGGTGAAGATGAAGTCCGCCCGGGTGTTGGCGAGCGCCACCGGGGGCGCCACCTCCCAGAAGCTGCCGGGGTGCCAGGAGATCGCGATGTCGGCATCCGCGAAGGCGCCGGCGCGGACCATGAACGCCTTGGCGGCACCGCCCTCCTCGGCCGGGCAGCCGTAATACCGCACGCGGCCGGGGGTGCCGGTCTCGGCGAGCCAGTCCTTCACGGCGGTCGCGGCCAGCAACGCCGCCGCCCCGAGCAGGTTGTGGCCGCAGCCATGGCCGTGGCCGCCCGGCTCCACGGGCCGGTGCTCGGCCACGCCCGCCTCCTGCGACAGGCCCGGCAGCGCGTCGTACTCGCCCAGGAAGGCGATGACCGGACCGCCCTCGCCGGCCTCGCCCATCACGGCGGTGGGGATGCCGGCGACCTGCTCGGTGACGCGGAAGCCTTGATGGCGCAGCTCCGCCGCGTGCTCGGCGCAGGAGCGCTCCTCCGTGTAGCAGACCTCCGGCATGCCCCACACGCGCTCGGACAGGGCGATCAGCCGCGCCTTCTGCGTATCGACGTGGCGCCACACGGTGTTGCGGTTGTCCATCTCGTCGTCTCCGAGCGTGTCTCGCGTCGATGCGCATCCATAGCGGGTGCGGCGGCCTGCGTGTCGGGCCCCGTCATGCAGGCCCGGGGCCAGGCTGCCGAGCCCCGGCGACGACGTTTCGCCCCAAGCGTAACTGGCGCGCCCCTTGCCAAGGGCCTTGCCAAAGCCGCACCCAGAAGGATGCTATGCGGTTCGCGGCGGCAATCAGGGATAGGTGCATGGACGAGCGGGATCTGCGCGGGCTCATCGGGCAGGTGAAGGTCGGCCGCTTGTCGCGGCGCGGCTTCGTGCAGCGGATGCTGGCCGTCGGCCTTTCCGCGCCGATGGCGGGGCTGATGCTGGCAGGCAACGGGGTGGCGATGGCCGCCGACATCCGGGGCGGCTACAAGGCGGCGAAGGCCGGCGGCGGCGGTGCGCTGCGCCTGCTCTGGTGGCAGGCGCCGACCCTGATCAACCCGCATTTCGCCATCGGCACGAAGGACCAGGAGGCCTCGCGGATCTTCTACGAGCCGCTCGCCGCCTGGGACGCGGACGGCAACCTCGTGCCGGTGCTGGCCGCCGAGATCCCGTCCAAGGAGAATGGCGGGCTGGCCGCCGACGGCCGCTCGGTGGTCTGGAAGATCAAGCCGGGCGTGACGTGGCACGACGGCAAGCCGCTCACCGCCGACGACCTCGTGTTCACCTGGGCCTATGCCCGCGACCCCGCCACCGCGGCGGTGACGATCGGCTCCTACAAGGATTGCACGGTCGAGAAGGTCGACGACCTCAGCGTCCGGATCCTGTTCGACAAGCCGACGCCGTACTGGAGCGATGCCTTCGTGGGTACCGTCGGCATGGTGATCCCCAAGCATCTGTTCGCCGCCTATACCGGGGCCAAGTCCCGGGATGCGCCGCAGAACCTCGCCCCCGTGGGCACCGGGCCGTACCGGTTCCTCGAGTTCCGGCCCGGCGACATCGTCCGGGGCGAGCGCAACCCGAACTACCACCTGTCCAACCGGCCCTACTTCGACACCATCGAGATGAAGGGCGGCGGCGACGCGGTCTCGGCAGCCCGCGCGGTGCTCCAGACCGGCGAGTACGACTACGCCTGGAACCTGCTCGTCGAGGACGAGGTGCTCAAGCGCCTGGAGACCGGCGGCAAGGGCCGGGTCGACGTCGTCTACGGCGGCAAGCTCGAGTTCCTGCTGCTCAACACCACCGACCCGAACATCGAGGTCGACGGCGAACGCTCCTCGCTCAAGACCAAGCACCCCGCCTTCTCGGACCCGAAGGTCTGCCACGCGATGAACCTGCTGGTCGACCGCAAGTCGATCCAGGACTACATCTACGGCCGGACCGGCCGGGCCACGGCCAACTCGGTCAACGGCCCGGAGCGCTTCGTCTCCAAGAACACCCGCTTCGCCTTCGACCCGGCCAAGGCCAACGCGCTCCTCGACGAGGCCGGCTGGGCGAGAGGCTCGGACGGCGTGCGGGCCAAGGACGGCAAGCGCCTGAAGCTGCTGTTCCAGACCTCGATCAACGCCCCGCGCCAGAAGACCCAGGCGATCATCAAGCAGGCGGCGGCCAAGGCCGGGATCGAGATCGAGCTGAAATCGGTCACCGGCTCGGTGTTCTTCTCCTCCGACACCGCCAACCCGGACACGTTCCCGCATTTCTACGCGGACATGGAGATGTACGCGATCAGCATGACCCAGGCCGATCCCTCGACCTGGCTGCTCCAGTACGTCTCGTGGGAGGCCGCCACCAAGGACAACAAGTGGCAGGGCCGCAACATCGCGCGCTGGCGCAACGCGGATTACGACGCCGCCTACAGGGACGCCCAGGCCGAACTCGACCCGGTCAAGCGCGCCGCCCTGCTGATCAAGGCCAACGACCTCGCGGTCTCGGAGAACATTCTGCCGCTGATCCATCGGGCGGAGGTCTCGGGGGCCGCCGCCAAGCTGGTGGCCCCGCGCAGCGGCTGGGACAACGACTTGGCGTTCCTGCCCGAATGGAGCCGGGAGGCCTGAGCGGGAGCCGCGCGCCATGGGCGCCTACATCCTGCGCAGGCTCCTGATCGCGATCCCGAGCCTGCTCGGGATCAGCCTGATCCTGTTCGTCGTCCTGGCCCTTGCCCCGGGAGACCCGTTCGGCGAGCTCGCCGCCAACCCGAACGTGCCCCCGGAGGTCCGCGCGGCCCTGCGGCTCAAGTTCGGGCTCGATGACCCGATCTTCACCCGCTACCTGCGCTGGCTCTGGGCGATGCTGCACGGCGACTGGGGCTTCTCCTTCGCCAGTCGGGTGAACGTCGACACGTTGATCCTGCAGCGGCTGCCGACCACGCTGTTCGTGGTCGGGTCCTCGCAGGTCCTGGCTCTGCTGGTGGCGGTGCCGGTCGGGCTCTACGCCGCCCGCCGGCCCTACTCGCTGGCCGACCAGGTCGCCAACACCCTGGCCTTCGTGGGCTTCTCGCTGCCGACCTTCTTCACCGGCCTGTTGTTCATCCTGCTGTTCTCGATCAAGCTCGGCTGGCTACCTTTCGTCTACCAAGCCGACCTGCCCGGCACGGGGCTGGCCTGGGCCTGGGAGAGCGTGCGGCAGGCGATCATGCCGGTGGCGGTGCTGGGCTTCTTCCAGGCCGCCTCCTACACACGCTACGTGCGCGCCTCGGCGCTGGACGTCGCCCGCCTCGACTACGTCACCACGGCCCGGGCCAAGGGGCTGACCGAGGGCACCGTCACCCGCCGGCACGTCGCCCGCAACGCCCTGATCCCGGTGGTGACCCTCGTCGCCCTCCAGATCCCGGCGGTGTTCGGCGGCGCCATCGTCACCGAGCAGATCTTCCGGATCCCCGGCATAGGCTCCCTGCTGATCGACGCGATGCTGGCCAACGACACCCCGGTGGTGATGGCCGTGACCTTCGTGTTCGCGGGCCTCGTCGTCCTGTTCAACCTCGTCGCGGACCTGCTCTATGGCTGGCTCGACCCTCGCATCGCCCTCCGTTGAGGCGTCCCCCCTGGCCCGCTCCCCGGCCTCGCCTGGGCGGGAGACCTGGCGGCGCTTCCGCCGGCACCGGCTGGCGCTGGCCAGCGTCGCCGTGCTGGCGGTGCTGGTCGGCGGGGTGTTGTTCGGCGGCCTCGTCTGGCCGCTGGCCATCGACGACATCGACTTCTCGGCTCAGCTCCAGGGGCCGTCCTGGGCGCACCCGTTCGGCACCGACGACCTTGGCCAGGACCTGCTCGCCCGGATGATCTACGGCGGCCGGATCTCGCTCGCGGTCGGCTTCGCCGCCATGGCGGTGGCAAGCCTGATCGGGGTCGTGGTCGGGGCGCTGGCCGGCATGTCGCGCCGCCTGCTCGATCCGGCGCTGATGTGGTTGACCGACCTGTTCCTGTCGCTGCCGCAGCTGCCGCTGCTGCTCTTGGTGATCTACTTGTTCCGCGACAGCCTGAAGGCCGTGTTCGGGGTCCAGGGCGGCGTCTTTCTCATGATCGTCGCGGTGATCGGCGGCCTGCGCTGGATGCCGGTCGCCCGGCTGGTGCGGGCGCAGTTCCTCACGCTGCGCGAGAAGGAGTTCGTCGAGGCGGCCCGCTCGCAGGGCGCCACCACCGGACACCTCGTCCGCCGCCACATCCTGCCCAACGCCCTGGGGCCGGTGATCGTGGCCGCCTCCATCGAGGTCTCGGCGGCGATCATCGCGGAATCGACGCTCTCGTTCCTGGGCCTCGGCTTCCCCCCGGACATCCCGACCTGGGGCAGGCTGCTGTTCGACGCCAAGGACCATCTCGACGTCGCCCCGCACTGGGCGCTGTTCCCCGGCGGCGCGATCTTCCTGACCGTGCTGGCGATCAACTTCATCGGCGACGGCCTGCGCGACGCCCTCGACCCGCGCCGGGTTTTCTAACGGGCACCTCCGCCGTAGGGCTCCGCCCTGCACCCGCGAAAGGTCCCGGACCTTTTGAAACCAGGACTGGTCAAGGAGCTGAGCCCGTGACGGATCCGATCCTCTCGGTGCGCGACCTCACCGCCGCCTTTCGCTCCGACGGGCAGTGGCGCGAGGTGGTGCATGGCGTCTCATTCGATATCGGCCCCCGGGAGACCGTGGCGCTGGTGGGCGAATCCGGCTCCGGCAAGAGTGTGAGCGCGATGTCGATCATGCGGCTGCTCGCCCGGGACGCCAGCCGCGTCGGCGGCAGCGTGCGGTTCGAGGGCCGGGAACTGCTCACCGCCTCCGAGGCCGAGATGCGCCAGGTCCGGGGCGATGCCATCGCCATGATCTTCCAGGAGCCGATGACCTCCCTGAACCCGGTCCTGACCGTCGGCTTCCAGATCGCCGAGGCGCTGATCCGGCACCGGGGCCTGTCGCGGGCCGGCGCCGAGGCCGAGGTGGTCCGGCTGCTCGACAAGGTCCGGATCCCGGGCGCCCGGTCGCGGATCCATCAATACCCGCACCTGTTCTCCGGCGGCATGCGCCAGCGGGTGATGATCGCCATGGCGCTGGCCTGCCGGCCCAAGCTCCTGATCGCCGACGAGCCGACCACGGCGCTCGACGTGACGATCCAGGCCCAGATCCTCGACCTGATCAAGAGCCTCCAGGACGAGGAGGGCATGTCGGTCCTGTTCATCACCCACGACATGGGCGTGGTCGCCGAGATCGCCGACCGCACGGTGGTGATGTATCGTGGCCGCGCCGTGGAGGCCGGCCCCACCGCCCGGATCTTCGCCGCGCCCGAGGATCCTTACACCCGGGCCTTGCTGGCGGCCGTGCCGCGGCTCGGCGCCATGGCGGGGCGGGCCCGGCCGATGCGCTTCCCCGTGATCGACCGCGCCACCGGCGTCGCCGAGCCGACGCCCGAAACCCCCGACACCGTCAAGGCGGCCGAGCGCCCGATCCTGGAGGTGCGCGACCTGACCACCCGGTTCGAGATGCGCGGCGGCCTGTTCGGCCGGGTGACCGGGCGCGTCCACGCGGTCGAGCGGGTCTCGTTCAGCTTGGCGGCCGGCGAGACTCTGGCGCTGGTCGGGGAATCCGGCTGCGGCAAGTCCACCACCGGCCGTTCGATCCTGCGACTGGTCGAGCCGCTCTCCGGCTCGGTCCTGCTCGACGGCGAGGACGTCGCCGCCCTCGACCCCAAGGCCCTGCGCCTGCGGCGCCAGCGGATGCAGATGATCTTCCAGGACCCGTTCGCCAGTCTCGACCCGCGCATGAGCGTCGGCGCCGCGGTGGCCGAGCCCCTGCTGATCAACCGCCTAGCCACGGGTCGCGAGGCGCGCGCGCGGGCGGAAGCGCTGCTGACCCGGGTCGGGCTGCCGGCCGAGGCCGCGGGGCGCTTCCCGCACGAGTTCTCCGGCGGCCAGCGCCAGCGGATCTGCATCGCCCGGGCGCTGGCCTTGCGCCCCCGCCTGATCGTGGCCGACGAGGCGGTCTCGGCGCTCGACGTCTCGGTGAAGGCACAGGTGGTCAACCTGATGCTCGACCTGCAGGCCGAGATGGGGCTCGCCTATCTCTTCATCTCCCACGACATGGCAGTGGTCGAGCGGGTGAGTCACCGGGTCGCCGTGATGTATCTCGGCGAGATCGTGGAGATCGGCCCCCGCGCGGCCGTGTTCGGCGACCCCCAGCACCCTTATACGAAGAAGCTGCTGGCCGCCGTCCCGGTCCCCGACCCTGCCCGCCGCCGGGACCGTCACGCGCTGCCGGACGACGAGATCCGCAGCCCGATCCGGGCACCGGACTACGCGCCGCCGGAGCGGCTGTACCGTGAGGTCTCCCCAGGCCACGTGGTGCAGGATTGGGGCGCCGACTGGGAGGGCGCCACGACGCTCATGGCAGCGGCGTGACGGGCGACTGCGGAGTCATCGCCAGCGGAGCACCTGCTTGATCCGGCTGTCAGCGTGCGGATCGGCGTAGTGCAGCAGCACGATGGCGCGGATCGCGTCGGCATCACACGCTTCGTCGGTGTGCAGCGAGCGGGAGCCCCAGGAGAAGTGGAGGCTCCCGGGCTTGAGCTTGAGGCGGATTGTGCGCCGGCCCCCACGACGATACGCCGCGTTCGGTAGAGCCTGGGCTAGCTGGTTGTCGGGACCCTGACCCAGCAAACTGATCCACGGCTGAGCGCGAGTTTTTCGGGCATCCCGAACCCCGGACGGGGGATGCCATGCCCCGCAAGCGCTTCACGAACGAACGGGGCGCCTTTGCCCTGCGGCAGGCGCAGAACGGTGAGACGGTGGACGAGGTCTGCCGGAAGGGGGGTGGTCCGAGCCTACGTTCCACCGGTGAAAGAAACAGTTCGTCGGCCTGGGTTGCCGGAGATCCGGCGGCTCAAGCAGCTGGAAGACGAGAACGGCAAGCTCAAGAGGTTGGTGGCCGACCTGACGCTGGACCGCTCGATATTGCAGGATGTCCTGACGCGACAGCGGTAAGGCCCTGCGCTCGCCGTGAAGTCGCCGGTCACCTGCAAGGTGGCCCGCGGCTCGAGCCGAGCGTCGGGCCTGCCAGGCCACCGGCGTCGGTCGCCTGTCGTCTGTCGCAGCGCTAAAGGAAGCGATCCGACCCTCAGGTCGCGCTGCGGATGCGGCTGAAGGAGTTGGCCGTAGCGCACGTGCTCTATGCCTACCGGCGGCTGCACACCCCAATTTTGCCGGCCGCATGCTTGACCGGTGGACCTACTTCAACGGGGTCGAGATCGACTTCTCCCGACCAGGCAGACCGACCGACAACGCCGACATCGCGTCGGTCAACGGCCGTCTACCGGCGGAGTGCCTGAACGTCTCGTGGTTCCTGTCGTTGGCGGATGCTCGCGAGCGCGTCGAGGAATGGAGGTACCACGACACCGAAGATCGACCCCACACGGCCCCGGATGGCTTTGTGCCCCGAGTCTTCGCCAACAAAGCCGTCACGGCCCGAGAGCTCCCATAGGGCGTGGACCGCAAACGGGGTCAACTCCAGAACGGCGATGCAGTAACGTTCATGTTGGATCACCCCGTTGGAAGCGATCGGGTACGTGAATTAGGCTGGTGCCGTTCCAGCTAGGAAACGCTTACGAAGAAAGTGGCGTAGCCGTCCGCGTGGACACGATCCAGATGCGCTCGATAGGCTGCGTAAGTCGCCTCATGCGGAGCGATGCGGCCGTAACGGAGTTCAGCCGCAACGCGCTCCGGCAGCAGGGCGAGCGGGGCAGCAGCGGGCGTGAGCTGCATGCCGCGGCCCGCGTGCAGCGTGGTGAGAATCCCGTACATCTCGCCTCGAATATTGGGACGGCCTAGCACCGCGAGACGATGCTGCCCGTGCCAGTTGGTCGTTAAGTATACCATGCCTGATTGGCTGGGAACGGCGACACTGCCGGACTGTGCGAACGGCGCATCGATCCGCTCGGCCTCACGGAATACCAAGCGCGCGCTGTCCGTGTCCCAGGCAATCTCGGTTCGGTAGGCGAAAATCACTCCCGCCGTCTCGAACGAGGGGCGTAGGGTGAGGTAACAGCCCTCCAGCCAAGACACACCCTGACGCGCGTAGGCCCCGAGTTCGTCGGGGGCGTGACGGGGCAGTTCCGGAACCGGTGTCTGCCCCGCCGGCTGCCGCAGGGATTGGCCCAACGCCTCCTCCAGCCGGATCGTGGTTGCCAGGGTGAACGGCCGGCGGCCGGCGAGCGCTTTCTCCAGGGTCGAGATGCTGATCCGGGCCTCATCGGCCAGCGTCTGCCGAGACATGCGTCGGCGGGCCAGCGCCTCGCGCACATTCTGGGCGATGGCGCGGCTCTGCGCTGCGGACAGTTCAACTTCGTTCACGGACAAGGCTCGCGCAGGCTCGATCCGTACAGATCCGCATGAAACCGCACATTTGCGCAAGCGCGGCCAAGCTGGCCAGCCACGCCGACCCATCAGGAACGCCCTGCCTCCGACGCCAACTCGGTCTCGACGATAAGCCGCAGCGGACCGGCCTGCAGAGCCTCCAGGGGCCAGCAGGTGACGAGGTCGAGATGCCGTCCCGGGGCGTGTGGGTCGATGCCCGAGGCGTCCCAGCGCGCAACCCGCGTGCCGGTGACGCGGAAGCGCAAGGTTCGGCCGTCCCGGCCCGTCACCGTGACCGAATCGCCGGGGCCGATCTGCCCCAGTCCCGCGAACTGCGTGTCGCGGTGCGCGGCGAAGACCGCAGTACCGGGTTCGCCGGCCTCCGGGGTGCCGTCCAGATGGCCGGGGCCGAAGGCCAGGGCCTGCCCGCTCCCGCCCCGCAGGACCACGAAGCTGCGGCCCGCGACGGTGAGCCGGGCGATCGGCTCGGTGTCGGCCCAGGGCCATGGCTTGGCGGGCTGCCGCCCGGCCAGGCTGCGGACGAAGGCACGCTCCAGCAGCACCTGCGCCAGAATGGCCTTGACGGGTATCCAGGCGGCCTGCGCTGTCAGCGCGAGGCCCGCAAGGGTGAGGAGGGTCGCGAGGGCCCTCCCCCGCCCGGGTCCGAGATGATGGCGCATCATATTTCCCCGGTCCGCCGGCCGCCGGACCGATGACCGGCGCCCAGCAGTAGGCCCAGGAGAGCGAGGAGAAGGCCCAGGCTAAGCTCCGCCAGGATACCGGCCCCCGTCTGCGGCAGGTCAACGGCCGCGCCATCGGCACTGATCGGCACGATTCGGGCCGCCTTTTCGTCGGCTGGCGCGTCGTCGGGCCGGTCCGTGCCGAACACTCTGGCGAAGTCCCAGCCCGCCGGCAGGTTCAGCGGCAGGTCGGCGGCGACGAGGGGCGTGCCCGGCGCCCGGCGCGGGGTGGCGTCGATGGCTACGAGAGCAGTCAGCCGCGTCGTCAGGCCGTGCTCCAGGGCGAGGGCCAGGATGGTGGCGTCGGCCGCGTCCGCGCCGAGTCGCCCGGTCAGGCGCGTCGTCTCGGTCTCGCCGATCCGGGAGCGCGCCCAAACCTTGGAGATGCCGGCGCCCGCGTCCGCCTCGGCGAGCGGCAGCGTCCGGCTCCAGATCCGGCCGCCCACCCGGCCCGCGACGGTCACGGTCCCCTCGGCAGCCCTGGGCAGCCGCGCGGCGAAGACCAGAGGCTCGCCGCGGTACAGGTCGGGCAGCGCACCCGGCGTGACCTCGACGCCCGGAACCGAGAAGGTCGCGGTCAGGTCGGTGACGGCGGGAGATTCAAGCTTCTCGTAGAGTGCGCGGGTCCGTTCGCCGACCTGCGCGAGGTCGCGGATCTCGGTAAAGCTGCCGCGTCCGATCCCGGCGGCGTGGCGCATCAGGTGGCCGTTGGGCGCCGAGCCGATGCCGACCATGAACAGGCGCGAGCGCCCAAGATTCGCGTGGATCGCCGCGAAGATCTGCTCCTCGTCACCGACGGCTCCGTCGGTGAGGAACACGACTTGGCGCACGCGCCCGTCCTCCGCATGGGGATCGGCCAGGGCGGCCTTGAGTGGCGCCAGCATCTCGGTGCCGCCGCGAGCCTCCAAGGCGGCGACGAAGCGTTCGGCCTCTGCCAGGGCATCCGGCGTCGCCGGCACGGGTACGGGATGCAGCGCGTCCCAGGTGTCGTCGAAGCGGATGACGTTGAAGCGGTCCTGCGGAGTCAGGCGCCCGAGGCCGGCCAGCAGCCCGGCCTTGGCCTGCCGCATCGAGGCGCCGGACATCGAGCCGGAATTGTCGATGACGAATATGACGTCGCGCGCCGGCCGGGAGGCCGTGTCGGCCTCGATCGCGGGCGGGTTCACGGCGGCCAGCAGGTAAGTCCGGCCGGCGACGGTCTCGCGGAACAGGCCGAGGCCGGGCATCCGGCCCGGGACCGGCGCCCAGGTCAGCTCGAGGTCACGGTCGGCCGGCGCGACGCCGTTGGCCAGGGTGATGGTCCGGGCCTCCGGGCTGGTCTCTGTCACGCTGATCGCGTGGGTCGCGCTGCGAACGGCTCCGACGGCGAAACCCGCCCGAAGCCGAACCGTGACGGCGACGGGGTTGGTCGATCGGGAGATCGACGGGTCGAGCACCGGCGGGCTGATCCGGGCGCGATCCGGAACCGGGTCGCGGGCCGCCTCGACCACGCCGTCGAGGGAGACTGCCGCCACCGAGGCAGGGGTGGGATTGTAGCGGGGCGCGACCACCAGGGGCAGGCGCAGCATCCGCGTCTCGCCGGAGACGGGGATCGTCTGCTGATAGGTGATCTGGACAAGCACCGTCTCGCCGGGGCCGATATTGGCGACCGCGTTGGTGAAGATGTTGGGCCGCTCCTGCGTAGTCAGGGCTGCCGACTGCCCCGCCGCCCGCGCGGCCTCGTAGGCGCGCTTGGCCGCCGCCCGCTCGCGAATGTCGGCGACGATCACGCGGGAGCCGACGACGAGCTTCATGCCATCCACGGCGGCGTCCTCCGGCAGGGGATACACGTAGGTGCCCTCGACCCAGTTCGTACTCGTGTTGCGGAAGGCTTGGGTGACGACGGTCCGGGCGGTCGGGCCGCTGACATCGACGCCGATGTCGGTCGCGAGCTGGACGGCCTCGACCTGCGCGGTGCCGGCCGACCCGCGCAGCGTCAGGCCGCCCCGGCGCGGTCCGGGCGCCGCCTGAGCCGGAGCGAGCATGACGAGGAGCGCCAGCAGCGCGAGGAAGAGCGGCGACAGCGTGGCGATGTGCCTGGGCTCGGCTGCGGATCGTGGAGTGAAGAACGGCATCGGGGAAGTCTCCTGCGCCGGCTGATCGAGGCCGGCTCGCCGCTGAAGCTCCCGCGCCCGCCCCTCTGCCACCACCAGAAACTTCGCTCTTTTCCGGGCTGGAGCCGCACCCGCTCGCCGCGACCGGACGGATCTGTGCGGGGCCGGTGCGGCTCTGTCCGCCCCGCGGTGCCGGCTGCCGACCAGACGCTGCGCGGCGCCAACATCACGGTCACCTGGCCGAATGCCGGCCGTGCTCATCTTCTCGGGCGGTACGGCCATTCCCGCGAAGGCGTTCTGTGGCACTTCGCGGCCCCGCCAAGTGGTTGAACCCCGGGAGGTCGAAGGGACCCGAGTCGGCCGACGAACGGGCTACGCGGCGACCGAAGCGCTGTAGCTCGCCGTAGCTGCAGCAGCCGCTCTCCTGCCAGGTTTTCTGTGTCCCGACCCGACTCGTTGCAGAAAGCCCGAAGGCCCGCTCCAGGCACTTGATGAGAGCCGCGATCGAAACGGGTGGATGTCCACTGGTCCTCCTTCGGGCGGTGGTGCCTGAAAGAGGACGTCGCGGCCCCCCCCCCTCACGACATGCAGCAGCCCCTCATGGAAGCTTCGCCGACTGGCCGCTACTTGCCCAAAAAGCTTCTGGTGTCCGAGCGGCCGACGCATGTGATAAAGTCGGGATCGAGCCGGCGACCAATCGGCGTCGCAACCGGCCTCGTCTACTTTGCTCGGCTCGATCGCAGGCGGGCGACCTCGCTCGGTCCGATTTCGAGGTAGAACCGGATCGCATCGTCGATCAGAGCGTCGGGCGTAACACCCGCCGCCTTCGCGGCCCGAGCGACCTGGAGGCCGAGCGCCAGATCGACGCGCAGGGCGGCGCCTTGGCTCGGCGACGCTGGTGCGGCCGCAGGGGCAGGTATGGGCGCAGCACTGTTCCGCGACTCGAGCTTGCCGAGCTTCGCTTCGCGACGGCCCCGGTGGACGAGAGCGTCTGCGCGCTCATTGAGACGATCGCCGGCATGCCCCCGGACCCAGGTCCATTTGACGTCCCGCGCCGCGTTCAGTTCGTCGAGGCGCTTCATGAGGTCGACGTTCTTCACGTCACCCGTCGTCGTGCGCCAGCCCTTCGCCTTCCAACCGCTCATCCACTCGGTCACCGATTTGACGACGTACTGGCTGTCGCACCGCATCTCGATCGCGGCCCCGGCCGGGAAATGCTCAAGACCCTTGATCGCAGCCGTCAGCTCCATGCGGTTGTTGGTCGTTGTGCCGGGCTCTCCGCCGCACAGCTCGACCGTGCCGTCCGGAGCGGCGACGACGACCCCCCAACCGCCTGGCCCGGGGTTAGGGTCGCAACCGCCATCGGCATAAACGATCGTTCGCATCGTAGCATCAGTCCTTCCGTATTGGGTGGTCGATCGCAGACTACCATCGCTTCGAGGCGCGCCGATGGCTGTCCAATCGCAGCGTTGTTCATTGCCGCGATGCGGTTGAAGCGAAATTCATAGCAGTGGATGTCAGGGTATGAGTTGGGGCAGCGCCCATGACGGATACTGATATTATAAAATAGTACAACTTTTATTCGTCTATATCTTATCGTTCAATCGCTAAATAAGCATTATGATGAGTTGCGGATATTTTTGTCGGCTGATGTTTGGGGGTAGACCAAGGTTTTAGCTAGAAAATTTCTTTTTTTCAAGATGTTAGAACCCAGTGTCTGATCCGTGCGAGCCGATACCCCTAGATTGCGATGATGGACCGATCGATGGTCACCTGAACGCAGCCCACCGGCATCCGGTTGGCACTTGGAAAGTCATGTCTTCAAGTGTCAGGCGCGTTCGCCCTGCCCTCGACAGCGCGAAGATTTGTGCATCCGGCGCACTCAAAAGCGGCAGACGGCCGCTTGCGTATGATCGGAAAATTTCTCAAAAACGCAACGGAAGAGAATTTTTGATCGGTTGAGACGCCGTGGCCCTACAATCTGAGGACGCGTCCGTAACACACCGCATCGCGAAGGCTTTCCCGGCGCTCAGCGCGGCCCATCGGCAGGTCGCACGATTCGTCCTGGATCATCCGTTGAAGGTGGCTACCCTGCCGGTGAACGAGCTTGCCGACCTCGTCGGCGTCTCCGTCGCCACGGCTAACCGGTTCGCCCGCGCCGTCGGCTACGAGGGCTATGCGAAGTTCCGCGCTGCCCTGGTCCTCAGTTACGAAAAGGCCCTGGCACCGGTCGAGAAGCTGCGCGTCGGCCGGGATCAGCCTGCGACCGTACCTGAAATCCTCGACGGAGCCCTCGCCGACATCATCCGCAACATCGAAGCGACCCGGCGGACGCTCGACGGCGCGACGTGTACCCAAGCGGTCCAGGCGATCCATCAGGCCCGGAGGGTGTACGTCGTAGGTTTGGGCAGCAGCAGCTGGCCGGCCGGGATCCTCGCGCGCAACCTCGACGTCAACCGCGAGGACGTCCATCTGCTGGCGACGCTGGAAGGCCCCGGCTTCGCCGCGCGGACCCTGCGCCGACTGACCCCCGATGACCTCGTCGTCGTCCTCGCCACGCCGCGATACTTCGCCGATACGGTGAGGCTGGCCCAGATCGCCCGGAGGCACGGGGCCACGGTGCTGGCGCTGACCGACGGGCCGCATTCCCCCCTCGTCGCGACCGCCACCCTCGCGCTCTACGCGCAGACCGACTGCCATTACTTCGCTGCCTCGGATGCCAGCCTGACAGCGCTCGTGGAGGCCTTGGCAAGCGCCTTCGCGTTCGCCGCCGGGGACCTCGTCCCGGCCGCGACGCGGGTCACGGAAGCGGTGCTGCCCTGGCTCGATCGCGACTATGCCGCTTGGCCGCCCCAGGGTGGAGCCGACGACCTGTCAGAGACCCCGCAATCCGGAGCTGCCTCATGAGCGACCGCCGCCCCGTTCTCGTGATCCACGGTGGTGCTGGGACGATCGCGCAGGGCCAGGCAGATGCTGGCGCGGCACACTATCACGCGGCCCTCGCCGGCATCCTGGCGGCTGGAGCGGACTGCCTCGCGCGCGGTGGCAGCGCCCTCGATGTCGTGGGCCTCGCCGTCGACCTCTTGGAAGAGTGTCCGCTCTTCAACGCGGGCCACGGCGCCGTCTTCACCAGCGCCGGCACGCACGAGCTCGACGCCGCCGTCATGGACGGCGCCACGCTGCGCGCGGGCGCCGTCGCGAGTGTCACGCGGGTGCGCCGGCCCGGTCGGGCGGCCCGGGCCGTGATGGATGGGGGCGAGCACGTCCTCATAGCCGGTGGCGGTGCCGATGCATTTGCTGAGGGGCGAGGCCTTGAGATGGTCGAACTGGACTTCTTCTCCACGGATGCCCGCCGCGACCAGCTCCACCGCGCCCAGGCCGCCGGAAAGGTCGCCCTCGACCATGACGTGGCGTCCGGCCCGCTCGACGAGACGCGCAAGTTCGGGACGATCGGCGCCGTTGCGCTCGACCGGAACGGCCATCTCGCTGCCATGACCTCGACCGGGGGCATGACCAACAAGCGTCCCGGCCGGGTCGGCGACTCACCCCTGATCGGCGCGGGGACCTATGCGGATGACCGGACCGCCGCCGTGTCCTGCACCGGCACGGGCGAGGCTTTCATTCGCATCGCGGCGGCGCACGACGTCTGCGCGCGCATGGCCTACGGGGGGCAAGATCTCGAGACGGCGGCCCGTGCGGTGGTCCACGAGGCCCTTGCGGCGGTCGGTGGCCGTGGCGGGCTGATCGCGGTCGACGCCCATGGGCAAGTCGCGATGCCGTTCAATACTGAGGGCATGTATCGTGGCCTTGTCCATCCGGGCGAGACGCCGGTCACGGCGATCTTCAGTGATTCCCGTCACATATCGCCCCCCTTGCGCTGAGGTCCGTCATGCTGGCCACCGCATCCGGGACCGCTTCCCATTCCGTTCTGCCGGACCGCCAAGTCGTCGCCGTCGAGGGCCTGACAGTCCGCTTCGCCACCTCCGAACGCGTCGTGGAGGCGGTCCGCGACCTATCGTTCCATGTCGACGCGGGCGAGACCTTGGCGATCGTCGGCGAGTCCGGCTCCGGTAAGTCCGTGACCTCGCTGAGCTTGATGCGTCTCGTCGAACACGGCGGCGGCCGGATCGCGGCCGGGCGGATGCCGTTTCGGCGGCGCTCGGGCGAAATCGTCGACTTGGCGGGTGCCTCGAACGCTCGGATGCGCGCGATCCGCGGCGCCGAGATCGCGATGATCTTCCAGGAACCGATGACCTCGCTGAACCCGGTCTTCACGGCTGGGGATCAGATCGCGGAGTCGATTCGCGTCCATCAAGGGAAGAGCGCGTCAGCTGCTCGGGCCGAGGCGCTGCGCATGCTCGATCTCGTGCGTATCCCCGAGGCGCGCAACGTGCTCGGGCGCTATCCGCATCAGCTCTCCGGCGGGATGCGCCAACGCGTGATGATCGCCATGGCCCTGGCCTGCAAGCCCCAGTTGCTCATCGCCGACGAGCCGACCACCGCCCTCGACGTCACCATCCAAGCGCAGATCCTCGAACTTATCCGCAGCCTTCAGGCCGAGATGAAGATGGGTGTCGTCTTCATCACCCATGACATGGGCGTCGTGGCCGAGATCGCCGACCGCGTGCTGGTGATGTACCGCGGCGACAAGGTCGAGGAGGGGCCGGCCCCGGCACTCTTCGCAGACCCTCGCCACGGCTATACCCGTGCTCTCCTGGCCGCCGTCCCGCGGCTCGGAGCGATGGCAGGAAGCGATCTGCCGAAAAAATTCGATCTGCTGCGAGCCGAGCTTCCGGCGGATATGGCCCCGCCGGACGAGGCGCCGCCCCACGACACCATTCGCCCCGGCGCCGCACCGATCCTGCGGGTGCGCGACCTCGTCACCCGGTTCGACATTCGCGCCGGCCTACTCGACCGCGTTCGCCGCCGGGTCCACGCGGTCGAGCGGGTCAGCTTCGATCTCCATCCCGGAGAGACTCTCGCTCTGGTCGGCGAATCCGGGTGCGGCAAGTCGACGACGGGCCGCTCGCTCCTGCGTCTGGTCGAGAGCCAGAGTGGCCTGATCGAGTTCGATGGCGGAAACGTCCGCGACCTGCCTGCCGGACAGCTGCGCGGCCTGCGGCGGAATATCCAGTTCATCTTTCAGGACCCCTACGCGTCCCTCGACCCACGCCTGACGGTGGGCTTCTCGATCATGGAGCCGCTTCTCGTTCACCGGATCGCGACCCGCCGGGCGGCCGAAGCCCGCGTGGCTTGGCTCCTTGAGCGCGTTGGTCTCACCCCCGACCAAGCCCAGCGCTACCCGCACGAGTTCTCGGGTGGCCAGCGCCAGCGAATCGCCATCGCCCGGGCGCTCGCCCTGAACCCGAAGGTCATCGTCGCCGATGAGGCGGTGTCGGCTCTCGACGTGTCGATCCAAGCCCAGATCGTCAACCTGATGCTCGACCTCCAGCAGGAGTTCGGCCTCGCCTACCTCTTCATCAGCCACGACATGGCCGTAGTCGAGCGGATCAGCCACCGGGTCGCGGTCATGTATCTCGGTCAGATCGTCGAGATCGGCCCGCGCCGGGCGATCTTCGAGAACCCGCAGCATCCCTACACCCGCAAGCTGATGGCGGCGGTACCGGTCGCCGACCCAGCACGCCGCCACCTGCGTGCTGGCCGGCTCATGACCGACGAGATCCCGAGCCCGATCCGGGCGCTTGGCGACGAGCCGCCCGTGGCGCCCCTCGTAGCGGTCGGTCCCGGCCATTTCGTCGCCCGCCACATGGTCGGTGGCCTTGCCGCCTGACCCCGCCTCAATCCCGCCAGTAGGATCGCCCCCATGCCCCGAGGTCTGACCGTGTTCGAGCGTATTCTCCTTGCTTCCACTCTCCTGACCGTAGCGGTATCCCCCGCAGCGGCGGCGGGCGATCCGATCCTGGCGATCAGCGGCCAGCCCGAGACGCTCGACCCGTACAATACGAACACGACGCTCACGACGGCCGTCACCAAGTCGTTCTACGAGGGGCTCTTCGGGTTTGATAAGGACCTCAAGGTCCGCAACGTTCTTGCCCAGAACTACGAGATGTCTCCGGACGGTCTCGTCTACACGTTCACGCTGCGCGAAGGCGTGAAATTCCACGACGGCACGGCGTTCGACGCGGCAGCGGTCAAAGCCAATCTCGACCGTGTCCTCGATCCGGAGAACCACCTCGCCCGCTTCAATCAGTTCAACCGCATCAAGATGGTCGAGGTGCTCTCGCCCGCGAGCCTGCGCATCACCCTGAAGGAGCCCTTCGGGCCGTTCATCAATTCCCTCGCCCACGCCTCGGCGGCGATCATCTCTCCGACGGCCTTGAAGAAATACGGCAAGGACATCGCCTTCCACCCGGTCGGCACCGGACCCTTCACCTTCGTGGACTGGAAGCAGACCGATTACGTCAAGGGCGCAAAGTTCGCCGCGTACTGGCAGGCCGGGCTCCCGAAGGTCGACACCGTCACCTGGAAGCCTGTCCCGGAGAACGGCACCCGCGCGGCCATGCTGCAGACGGGAGAGGCCGACTTCGCCTTCCCGCTCCCCTACGAGCAGGCTAAGATGCTTGAGACCAACAAGAAGCTGAGGGTCGAGGCGCACGCCTCGATCATCGAGAGATACCTCAGCATGAACGTGCTGCAGAAGCCGTTTGACGACCTGCGGGTGCGTCAGGCGATCAACTACGCCATCAACAAGGATGCGCTCGCCAAGGTCGCCTTCAGCGGCTACGCCTTCCCCGCGCAGGGCATCGTCCCGCAGGGCGTGCTCTATGCCCACGCTATGAATCCGTGGCCCTACGACCCCGCCAAGGCGCGCCAACTGCTCAAGGACGCGGGCTACCCCAACGGCTTCGAGGCGAGCCTCTGGAGCGCCTACACCACGACCACCGCCCAGAAGGCGATCCAGTTCATCCAGCAGCAGCTCGGTCAGGTCGGCATCAAGGTGCAGACCCAGGCGCTTGAGCCCGGCCAGCGCACCGAGTGGGTTCAGACCGCTCCCGACCCGAAGACGGCCCGGGTCCGTCTGTACTATGCCGGTTGGTCGTCCTCGACAGGTGAGGCCGACTGGGGTCTACGGCCGCTTCTGGCGACGGAGGCCTGGCCGCCCAAGCTCAACAACACGGCCTATTACAGCAACTCTGAATTCGACTCTCTCCTGGCCAAGGCCCTGGTCTCGACCAGCGACGCGGAGAAGACCGACCTGTACGCCAAGGCCCAGGAGATCGTCATGAAGGATGCGCCCTGGGCGCCCCTCGTGACCGAGCAGAACCTCTACGCAACCTCGGCGCGGCTCTCCGGTGTCTACGTCATGCCTGACGGCAACATCGATTCCGGTGAGATCGACGTCACGCCCTAGACGCGTCCGGCCCCGGACCCGACGCGAGGCGGCATTCAAGGCTGTCCGCCTCGCGCTGCAGGCGTTCGCGCATTCCTCACGAAAACCTTCGATCGCAGGCGCGAGCCTATGTTGACCTTCCTGCTCAAGCGGCTCCTCGGGCTGCTGCCCACGCTGCTGATCGTCGCGGTGCTGGTGTTCCTGTTCGTCCATCTGCTTCCGGGCGATCCGGCACGCCTGGCGGCCGGACAGGATGCCGACGCCCAGACGGTGGCGCTGGTGCGCACCGAACTCGGCCTTGACCGGTCGCTGCCCGAGCAGTTCGTCCGCTATTTCGCCCACCTCGCGCAGGGCGATTTCGGCGTCTCGATCCGCACACGCCGCCCGGTCGCCGTCGAGATCGGCGAGCGCTTCATGCCGACGCTGCTGCTGACGCTCACCAGCATGGCCTGGGCCGTCGCCTTCGGCCTCATGATCGGCATCGTCTCCGCGGTCTACCGGAACGAGTGGCCCGACCGGTTCGGCATGACGCTCGCCGTCTCCGGCATCTCGTTCCCCGCCTTCGCGCTGGGCATCCTCCTGATGCAGATCTTCTCGGTGGAGCTCGGGTGGCTGCCCACCGTCGGTGCGGCGACGTGGTGGCACTACATCCTGCCTTCGCTGACCCTCGGCGCCGCCGTCGCCGCCGTGATGGCTCGCTTCACGCGCGCCGCCTTCATCGAGGTGATCGGCGAGGATTTCGTGCGCACGGCTCGAGCGAAGGGGCCGAAGGAGCGAAGCGTCATCGCCAAGCACTGCCTGCGCAACGCCCTGATCCCCGTCGTCACCATGATGGGCCTGCAGTTCGGTTTCCTCCTCGGCGGCTCAATCGTCGTGGAGGCGGTGTTCAACTGGCCCGGCATCGGCCGTCTGCTCGTCGATGCCGTAAATCAGCGCGACTATCCGGTGATCCAGGCCTTGGTCCTGCTGTTCTCCCTGGAGTTCATCCTGATCAATCTGGTCGTGGACGTGCTCTACGGTCTCATCAACCCGACCATTCGCTACAGCTGAGCTGGCCGTGATCGAAACTGTCGTCCCCGCCGCGATTGCATCCGTCCCCAGCGGCGTGCGCACGCCGTGGTCCGAGTTCCTGCGCAAGTTCCGGCGCCAGCGTGTCGCCGTCGCTGCGCTCGGCTTCATCGCCCTCTTGGTCGTGATCGCCGTTCTGGCTCCCTGGATCGTCCCCTACGACGCCGTCAACGACTTTGACTACGACCGGATCAACGAGGGCCCCTCGGTCGCACACTGGTTGGGCGTCGATCCCCTCGGGCGGGATATCCTTAGTCGCATCATCGAGGGTGCGCGGATCTCCCTCGCTACAGGCTTCCTTTCGGTCGCCGTCGGCGGCTTCGTCGGTACGCTTCTCGGTCTGCTGGCGGGCTACTACGGCGGCTGGTGGGACCGGCTGGTCATGCGCATGTCAGACGTCCTGTTCGCCTTCCCGGGAATCCTACTCGCCCTCGGCGTCGTGGCGATACTCGGTTCCGGGCTCGTCAACGTCGTCGTAGCCGTGTCCGTTTTCAGCGTTCCGGCCTTCGCGCGGCTCGTGCGCGGCACGACCTTGGTCCTGAAGAACACCACCTATATCGAGGCCGCGCACAGCATCGGTGCTCCGGACCGGACAATCCTCCTTCGGCACATCCTCCCGGGTACGATCTCGGGTATCGTCGTCTACTTCACGATGCGGCTGGGCACCTCGATCATCACGGCGGCGAGCCTGTCCTTCCTCGGAATGGGCGCGCAGCCGCCGACGCCCGAATGGGGGGCCATGCTGAACGAAGCCCGGGCCGACATGGTCTCGGCGCCGCACGTAGCCCTGTTCCCGAGCCTGGCGATCTTCTTCACGGTGCTCGCCTTCAACCTCCTCGGGGATGGTCTTCGGGACGCCCTTGACCCGAAGATCGATCGCCAATGACGGCGCCCGCCTCTCCTCGCCCGGCGCCGCGGGTCGGGCGCCTGCCGCGGGGCGCCCGCGACGCCATCACCGATGTGGCGGGCGTGACTGTCGGCCATTGCACGCTGGCCGACGGGGAGGTGCAGACCGGGGTGACGGTCGTCCTGCCGCACGGTGGCGATCTATACCGGGACCGGGTCCCGGCGGCCGGCGTGGTGCTCAACGGATTCGGCAAGTCCGTCGGCCTCATGCAGGTCGAGGAACTCGGTGTGCTGGAGACGCCCGTCGCCCTGACCAACACCTTCAGCGTGCCGGCGGTGGCGGCCGCCCAGATCCGGATCGCGATCACTGCCAATCCTGAGATCGGGCGCGGGTTGCCAACCGTCAACCCGCTCGTGTTCGAGTGCAACGACGGCCATCTCAACGACATCCAGCGCATGGCGGTCGAACCGGCTCATTATCGCGACGCGGTCGGCGCGGCCGGGACCACCGTGGCGGAAGGGTCGGTCGGTGCCGGGCGCGGGATGTCGAGTTTCGGGTTCAAGGGTGGCATCGGTACCGCCTCCCGGCGGATCCGCACGCCAGCGCGCGGCCGATTCACTGTGGGCACGCTCGTCTTGTCGAACTTCGGCAAGCCGTCCCAGATCCGAGTCTGCGGCAAGCCGCTTGCCCCCTACCTCAGGACCGCTTCAGAGGACGAGGTAGCAGGCGCGGAAACCCCGGAGAAGGGATCGATCATCATGATCGTCGCCACCGATGCGCCGCTCGACGCGCGCCAGTTGCGTCGGGTCGCCCGGCGTGCCGGCGCGGGCCTTGCCCGGACCGGGTCGGTGTTCGGCCACGGTAGCGGCGACATCGCTCTCGCTTTCACGACCGCCTACACCGTGCCGCACGATCCCACACGCCCAGCGCCCATGCCCGTCCTACTTCACGACGCGGAGCTCGATCCGTTGTTCGAGGCCGCCGCCGACGGAATCGAGCAGGCGATCATCCATGCCCTGTGGCGGGCCGAGACGGTGACGGGTCGAGCCGGCCACATGCGACACGCGCTGACCGAACTTCTGCCCAGCTGGGCCGACATCCTCGGGCCTGATTGATGTGCGACCTGATCTCGACGGACATCGAGGGCGACGCCGGCATCTACAGGCCGAACTGCTTGGCTCGGTAGGATCGGATCCGGCGATTGACCGGATTGCAGGTCTGCGGCTCGACTCACTGGAAAGCCGCGAGGATCGCCTTCGGCACCTTGCAGATGTACGTGTATTTCGGATTGACCATCTGCGTGCAGCGCGCCTCGGCGATCTGTGCGAGCAGAAGGTAACCCTCCGGTTCGGGGATGTTCCACTCGTCCGCAAGCCAGTAGATCATGTCGGCGAACGCGATGCGCATCGCGTCCTCAAGCGGACGGGCGCAGCCGAGCGTGCAGATATGCGTGGGCGTCTCGATCCGCGGGTGGCCGAGCCGCGCCGGCGCGGGCACGAGGCTCACCCGCAGGGTCACGTTCGCACCGATTTCGATCGCCCCCATCCCAACCGCTTCGCCGTCGCCCTGGAGCGCGTGACAATCGCCGATGAAGAAATGCGCGCCGGCCTTCTCGACCCGCAGCATCACCATGTTCCCGGTAGTGACCTCCTGAACGTCGAGGTTGCCGCCATGCGTGCCGTTGTCGACCGTGAGGACTGCACCATGGACGGGCGCGACGCCGATGACGCCGGCCATCGGCTTCACCGGCAGCCGGAGCCGGTCATTCCAGATGACATGACCGTCGTTTACATCGACGATCTTTGTCCGGATGCCCCATTCCTTGCGGCGCACCCAGTCCGGAAACATGCCGTGCCCGGGCCAGAGGGAGCTGTAGCCGCGTTGGCCCAGTTCCATGTCGAGGATTTCGACCTTCAGCATGTCGCCCGGCTTCGCGCCCGCGACTTCGATCGGCCCCGTCGCCCCATTCACGAACGGGAAGGTGACGTCGGCCTCGGTCAGGTTCTGCCCGAGTTCCTTTATGACCCCGTCACCAATGTTGATCACGCATTCAACCGTGACGATCTCGCCGGGTGCGATCGTCGCGACGAAGGGCTCGTCGCCCGAGAGGGCGTATTTGATCGTTCCTTGTTTGCTGATGCGCTGCGTCACATGGAACTCCTTTGGCGATGTCGGTGGTATCGAGGGGGCGTGGGTCAGAGATGATCCCGCCAAGGCATGAGCGCCCGTTCGGCCCGGCCGACTAGGAAAGTCAGAACGAAGGCCAGCGCGATCGTGCCGACCAGCGCGGCGAAGACCTTCGGGATCGCGTAGAGGGATCCCGCTTGGAAGATTGCGTGGCCCAGCCCTACGGACGACGACATGAACTCGCCGACGATGGCGCCGATCAGCGCGAAGCCGACAGTGAGCTTCAAGCCGGCGAAGATGTCGGCGAGGCTCGACGGCACGACGAGCTTGGTGAAGATCTGCGGCTTTCGTGCACCGAGAGTCCGCAGGAGGTTGATCTGGTCCGGGTCGACGCCGAGCGCGCCCTTGTAGGAGGTCACGAGGGCGACCACGACGACGGACAGCGTCGACATCGCGACCTTCGAGGCGAGCCCCGTGCCGAACCAGATGATGATGATCGGGGCGAGCGCGATGATCGGGATCGAGCCTACCGCAACGATGAAGGGCTGGACGACCCGCGAGACGAAGGTCGAGTACCAGAGAGAAAGACCGGCGAGCGTGCCCACGACGTTGCCGATGAGAAACCCGAGCCCCGTTTCGAGGGCGGTGACGCCCGCGTCGCGCAAGAGCGTGCCGTCGGCAAGACCCTGCCAGAGGAACCGGCCGATCGCCGAGTGATCGCCCCCCACAGGGTGGTCCAAAGTTCAAGTTAGTGCGCGGTAGGCCGCTTCACCACGGGTAGCTTGGCCGG